>CAZZHQ010000060.1:0-14389 GCA_964654015.1 uncultured Dehalococcoidales bacterium
GGTCCATTCTCTTGCGTCGTCTGTCAGGAGCAACAGCTATCAAGTATATATCCCAGGTACCCTCGGTCAAGGGAGTAGGTCTGTAGCAGATATAGCCGGCAGGTGTCAAGTTATCGTCAGTGACGAGAATATAATAACCCGGTCCAGCACTGTACTGCGAACACAGGTCAATTTTATTAAATACAAACGTCCTTTTTCTGCCCTGGCCTTATAAAGTATACCACTACTAACGCCGTACTCTGTTACCTTCCTGTAAAAGCTTCCCTTTTTTCATTTCCGAGTGTTTTCCCGTAACTTGTCATGCGCAGGAGTTCGTTGGCAAAAAGGTTGACAAGAAGGGAGTATTGATGTCAGGCCAGGTTAGCTTCTACGACGGCTATGATTATTGGTCTGCCCGTAGCCTAATCTTTTAGCTTTGTCAGTCCATCCACGTTCAGTCTTGAAAGGTATCCCTTTCTTACCAACGCCGTACGCCCATTCACACCGAAATTCTCTACATACTTTTGGTTTGGTAGCCTGGATTGTGCAGATATATTTGGAATGACTGACCTTCTTAATAAATGGGCAGTAGCTCGACTCTTCGCTGTCCCGTATGTCAATCCATAGGTCACCATAACCTTGCAGTGGAGGCACCGAAGCATATCGAAGGATATCCGGCCGTCCTTGACGTGTCCATCGTCTGTAGTCGCTAGGCTTCGTAATCAAGATAACAGGCGCCCGGCAACACCT
The DNA here is from genome assembly GCA_964654015.1 of uncultured Dehalococcoidales bacterium. Taxonomy (GTDB): domain Bacteria; phylum Chloroflexota; class Dehalococcoidia; order GIF9; family AB-539-J10; genus JAUUZT01. The sequence goes on from CAZZHQ010000060.1 coordinate 730, forward strand.
ACCGCACATGGAACATCTTGGTTTCTTTCTAAGTTTATTGGTCATCCCCACTGAATCATAGCAGTTATGGCCCTCCAAACAAAGATAGGACAGTAAATATCCAAGTTGGGCAGCAGTACAATCCAGAATTTCTGTTTCCAAGTGAGGGATAGTATTCCCTGAGTGGCCCAATGGGGGTACTAACCGATATGTTTGTTACCTAGGATGGGAATTGGAGATAATATATATAGCTACACTAAATAAGTAACGCAATATACTTTCCTTTATCGTCGTTTTACAATACGGCGAAATGCTATCCCGTCTGTGGTATTGATATCAATTCTCACCGTTGCATTAATGAAAGTGATACAATAATATATGAAAACAGTAACTAGCTCTCTGACCTAGAGAGATGAGCAGACTATATGAAACTAAAACTGATTGTACCAACTACAAACTATAATTTAACAAATCTGAAGAAAGCTTTAACCCCACCACTCGGGATGGCAACGATCGCTGCTTTAACCCCACCGAATATTGACATTTCAATAACTGATGAGAACGTTACTATAGTTGATTTTAAGGAAGCAGTTGACTTAGTGGGTATAACAGTGCTGACTACAACTGCGCATCGTGCCTACGAGATAGCCGATACCTTCAGGGCACAAGGAGTGACCGTGATCCTAGGAGGTATCCATGCTAGCATGCTACCTGATGAGGCAAGTCAGCATGCCGATGCCGTAGTTATTGGAGAAGCTGAGGGGATTTGGGGACATGTGATCGAGGATTTTAAAGCAAACAGACTGAAGAAAGTATACAGGCAACGTAAACGGCCCAGCCTGCATAACTTGCCAATGCCGCGGTGGGACTTGTTAACCGAGGGAGCATACTTCGTTAAAAATACAATATCGGCCACCAGAGGCTGTCCCTATTCCTGTTCTTTCTGCTCAGTTACCCCTTTCTTCGGTCATACCTATCGCTGCCGCCCTGTAGAAGAAATCCTCAGGGAGGTCAATACATTTAACAATAAGCAACCCATTTTTTTCGTTGACGATAACATCGTTGGTAACCCTAAATTCGCCAAGGAGCTCTTTAGTGCGCTTATCCTCTATAAAATCAAATGGTTTGGTCAAGCCTCAGTTACGATAGCTAAAGATGACGAACTCCTAGAACTGGCAGCTGCCAGCGGCTGCGTTGGGCTGCTCATCGGATTCGAGTCAATATCCCCGGCCAGTCTCGCAACAGTAGGCAAGAAAATAAATGTAGTAGCTGAATACCAGAATGTGATTAGAAAGATACACTCCCAAAAAATTAGTATCCACGGCTTTTTTATTGTTGGCCTCGACGGAGATACTGAAGAAGTTTTCATGCGCACCGTCCGTTTTGCTCAGAATATGCGGCTTGAAAGCGCCGGGTTTGCATATCCTACACCGCTTCCTGGTACTGCTTTTTATGAGTCTCTTGACAAAGATGGGCGAATAATCACTAGGGACTGGTCGAGATATGCTGATGAAATAACCTTTGAGCCAAAACTGATGTCACGAGAGGCATTAAACAGGGGACACGTGTGGGCTTCGCGGGAGTTCTTCAGATTATCCTCGATTTGGAAGAGAATCGGCATTACACACCGTAATCTAGCCTGGCTTTGGGCGATTAACCTCGGTTGGCGAACCCACTATAAAAAGCGTTTCGCTAAATAGCGGTCTATTAGTTCGAGCATAAAAAGGTACCATTTATTAAATTAGAGTTACCGGCAACAACGGCGGCTGCATAATCGCCAATCAAATGAGCGATAATCAATTTGCAGAAAGGATGGTGAAAGCTCGTTCCAATCTCTTTCAGCAAATCTCAAGATTTGTTAACCGGGCTGCCTGAAGCCCTTTTTCTTGGGCTCATTACTCAATTCGAATAGAGTGTATCCCCCAATGGATATGTAATGGCTATCTGATGTACGGGATTAACACTATCAAGGTCTGGAGGGGCTATATGGTGGACACTTATTGTCTGCTTAGTGGCAGCTCGTTGGTTCGACAAAGGCCATGCAGTGGCTTTATAATAGCCTTAAATTTACACCGACGTTTACAAACCAACATGTAGGAGGATCGTATGACGACTGAAAATAAAGAGGAACAATCCATAAAGCCAGGTTATATCGATTTACTGAACAGTCCGGACTATTACCATCACATAGAAGCCACTACCAACAAGAAACAATTGAGGTTAGATAACGCAGATCATTTGATAATTACAGGTGTCAGCGTTAACAAAAGGAAACCTATAACGACAGTTCTGCACTGCATGATAGGCCAATCAGTAAAGTGTTGGGAAGAAAGGCATGAGTTTGTCATTAATACTTTACTAAATGAAGTACTTGCACTACGTCACATTGTGGGTCTTTACCGTGAAAGATACGGGCGACTCCCTGTTGTTAAGAAAGGCTCCTCTCTCCAATATTGACGTCCTACATTTGTCCTGCACCCCTGACCTGCTCCCATAAAGGTTACCACTGCTAACGCAATATTCTGTCACTCCCCTGTAAAAGCTTCCTTTTTACATTGACAGCCAATAAGCAGGGTTATAGTATAGGCCTAAAATAGGCTAGTATTGTATGATAGAATAGGGCACAGGCTAATGGTCTGTGCTGTTTTATTTAGGCTACATGAACCTTGGCAATACCTTTTTAGGTATAATTACTTGGATTTCTAATTAAGCGGTGTAGCAGTGGATGGTCTTGAAGGCAAAATGAAATCAAAAGTTGCGCTGACCAGAGGTGGTAATCGGTCACAGAATATTGATACATCCTTACGGCTAATTGGGGACGAAATTGACCTTAAGGGTAAAAAGAACCTGCTCATCAATGTAAACTTAACCTCAACTAGTAAGCAACTAGCGGCGACTCACGTTGATGCAATGCGTCCTTTACTTCAATTTCTGAGGGAGCGCTATGACGGTAAGATTACCGTCGGAGAGTCAGCATCCGGATCGGCGCGTGCCGGATATGAAAGATTCGGATATCTGAACCTAGTAAAGGAATTTGGGGTTGAGTTGATTGACCTTAATAAGGGTGCCTGGGAGCTTATTGATCTATACGATTCGGCGCTGCACCCAATAAAACTGCACTTCTCAAGACAAGTAATTGACAGCGATTACCGTATTGCCATTGGACCAGCCAAAACACATGATACTGTCGTTGTCACACTATCCATCAAGAATCTGGCTATGGGGAGTCTAAGCAACACCCACGGAGACAAACAGAAGATGCACCAAGGCTACCCCGTCCATAATCTGGACCTTTACCTTTTAGCTGCAGCGTACCCACCACATCTCAGTATAATTGACGGTTTCATTGGCATGGAGGGTAATGGTCCTGTCTTTGGAGACCCGGTTGAGTGGGGAGTTGTGGTTACCAGCTGTGACCCTGTGGCTGCTGATTGCTTAGCAGCACAGCTCATGGGCTTTGAAGTATCAGACATAGGGTATCTGTGGTATTGCCAGAGGAAAGGGCTTGGTGTCAGTGATATGCGTGATATGGATATTCTGGGAGCAAATCCAAAGGACTGCTACCATAGATTTCAACCTCATTCAACCTACGAAGAGCAGAAGTACTGGCGTGACGAGAATATTAGCAAGATACTGAAGATTTGATGAAGAGATTGACGATGTCATAGAACAGCACAGCGGTTGGCCCGAGGCATTTGTGGGGAATAAGTAAGACAGCAACCCTTAATGTTTAATGCTATTAGGAGCATTATAAGATACCCCGCTCGTAGAAGGAAATACAGGGTAGGGTAAAAACATGACATTCAGAGGTAAGGAAAAACGCAGATATAAAACTCTGAAAGACTCGGGTACTAATCTATTCAGTATTGCTGCCAGGCAGGTCATCCGGTTTGTATTCTAAAATATTCCTTCGATAAAACTACATTAGTTCTTTGCGCAGGCCAACTAAGGAATACTAAAAATAGAGCCAATATTTCAGAAAACAAAAGCAGCCGTTTGGTTGCCTGAAGATACCGCTAAAGAAGGAATGAGTGATATTAGAGTGTAATTTGTATAATATTATACATTTTGTGGAAGTATTGACATATTTATATTTTCCTGATTATAATTACCGAACAACATAAAATATCTAGCTTGGAAACGGAGAGTCGATATACGAATGCGACAAATTTTTCATAAGCTTCGTAGATCACTACATCGAAAGTATGGTGAAGAACTTTGACTTTAGGAGCTAGACTGATGAAGGCCTATTTTAATTATGCCTATAACCCGGTTTATGATTCTATCACCGGCCGGCTCAGCTGTTACCGTAAGCTGCAGGAGAGGTGCGTCGGGAAACTTGAGCTTAAGGACAAGGATAGGGTCCTGTGCCTGGGTGTTGGTACCGGAAATGAAATATTTCACATTCTTAAGATGAACAGTAATGTTGACATAACAGGTGTTGATTATTCGTTTAGGGCACTGCGCAAAGCACAAAAGAAGGCGCTGGCCCGGGGTAAAGAGATCGAGGTTTTTACGATGGATGCCCGACGATTGGACTTTACCGATAGTAGCTTCGATGAGGTAGTGTGCATTCATGTCATGGACTTTATCACCGAAAATGAGAGGGTTACCAACGAGATTCTGAGGGTGCTGAAAAGCGGAGGGCAATTCGTAATAACCTATCCCTCAAAAAAAGAAGGCATGAGCCTGGGATTTAACCTGTTTAAAGACATCGTCCGTAATAATCCCGATGCAGGAAAGCCTAGGGTAGTAGCCTTTTTGAAGTCCTTATGGCAGATGCTGGTCGGGACCGTATACCTGCCACTTTTTCTACGACCGAAGAAAAGGTCTTATTCACCTGACGGGCTACTGACGATGATGTCTGAGCTATCAGTAGGAGAACTTCAGATAGAAGCGGACCCCATATACCAAGATTACATAGTCTACGGAAGAAAGTAGAGACTAATGGAGGAAAAAGAGTGCTTTCTGAAGATAAATGTTTCCGAACCCTGACCCGGGATGAGCTGTGGCAGAGATATTGCGGCTTTTTAGACCTGTCTATTGATGAATTCATGAGAATCCAGGAAAGACTTTTACTGGATGAGATAAAGCTGGTGGCCGGGAGTACACTGGGCAGAAAGATCATGGGTAAGAGGGTACCTAAAAGCGTCGAGGAATTCCGCCGCCTTGTCCCACTCACTACCTATGAAGACTACGAGCCTTATCTCAGCGAGCGCCAGGAGGATGCCCTGGCCGTGAAACCTGAGATGTGGTGTCACTCCACGGGTAGAAGTGGCAGTTTTAAGTGGATCCCCCACAGCCACGAAAGCGTGGAAATAGCGGCCAGGTGGTTTCTGGGTTCGGGTATTCTGGCTTGCTGTAGCCAGAAAGGTGAGATCAATATCGGGCCGGGTCTACGCTTTCTCACTATCTTCGCTCCACCACCCTATACCTCGGGTTCTCTTGCCAAAGCTCTTACCGACCGTTTTTCGGCGCGAATGATACCAACCCCCGAGCAAATCGAGGCTTCAAGTTTTCTGGAAGCAATTAAAATTGGGTTCCAAACAGGTATGAAGGACGGAGTAGACATGATCGGCGCTATCGCCAGCGTTATGGTCGGAATGGGAAGGGAGATAAGCCAGCAGACAAGCGGCACGGGACTCTCTATGTCCATGATGCATCCGAAAATAGTCATTCGTCTACTTCAGGCCTGGATTCGCAGCAAGAAGGAGAAAAGACCGATTCTGCCCAAAGACCTGTGGCGACCAAAGGGTGTTATAGTAGCTGGCCTGGATACCGCCATTTATAAAGATGATGTAGCTTATTACTGGGGGAGTTTTCCGTACGAGATCTACGTCAGCACCGAGGGGCTAATCCATGCCATGCAAAGCTGGACCAAGGAGGGAATGGTCTTTGTACCTGACGTCACGTTTCTGGAGTTTATTCCTTATGAAGAGTTTCTAGAGCACCAGGACGATAAAGACTACCGGCCCTCTACCGTACTCTTTAACCAGCTGGAAGAGGGTAAGTCATACGAGGTCGTCATTACGCAACTCTTCGGGTCACCTTTACTGAGATACCGGATGAAAGACATCGTTAAAGTCACCGCAATGAGCGACACCGAGGCGGGAATTAATCTTCCTCACGTGGCATTTCGGCATAGAGTCGGCGAAACTATTGACCTGGCCGGTTTAGCCCGGCTGGATGAGAAGGTCATCTGGCAGGCCATCGTCAATACCGGAATCGACTATATCGAATGGATAGCCTGCAAGGAATATGATGCTAACCAGAGCTTCCTTCGCCTTTATATTGAGTTGAAAGAGGAGAAGGCAGCTGCCGAGATAGAGACCATGATCGACGAGCAGCTCAAGGTAGTTGATAAGAACTACAAGGATATTGATTCACATTTGGGGCTGCAACCGGTCAGGGTTACTCTCCTTACCGCCGGGACATTCCAGCATTATGCCAAGAAGAAGGTCAAAGAAGGCGCCAGTCTGGCCCAGCTGAAGCCAACCCATATGAACCCTCCCGGGGAAGTTATACAGTGCCTTCTTAAATTGAGTGAGGTAAACACTAAAAAGTGATAGGAATATTTTCTAACCCATCTTACTTTCTACCACCGCTGATTGGTGCCATCGTTACCCTCACTTTGCTCGTAATGGCATTGCTTTTATCCCGACGGGATCTCAGCACCTGGCTATTCTGCGCTGTTCTCGGAAGTATGATCCTGATGAATTGTATTGTTTTTGGTTTGAGGAGCAGCTCTAATGCAGGCGATGCCCTTATCTGGCAGAGAGCAGTAAGCGTCCCAGCACTGGCTATGTTTGTCTTCTACTATCACTTCACACTGGTCTACACTAACAACCGGGGACAGAGATACATTCTTTGGGCATATTATTTTCTCCTGGTGCTGGTTGCCTGCATCAGTCCTACAGACATGATGATAAAGTGGATGCGTGTCGAAGCTAATGGTTATATTCCCGTTGTCGGCGTGGGCAGTTATACCCTGCTGGCCATGGGTCCTCTGTTACTTTTCGTTGCGTTCTATAATCTCTTAAAGCGTTACCGAGCGTCTGATTCCTACGAGGAGAGATGGCGTCTTTTATGTCTGGTCATTGCAGTGATATTTCCGCTAACGGGAGCAATCCTGGACGGTTTTACCAACCTGCCTCCATCTACCATCTGGGGCAATCTGATATTCAGTATTATATGTACCATAGCTGTTGTAAGGTATCATCTCTTCGATATCCGTATTTTCGTGCACAAAGGCCTGGTCTACATACTGGTGAGTGCCACAATAGCTGTCCCCTATGCGGGCGTCTTGGTCATAGTTAACGAATTTCTTAAACCGGCAATAGAAGCGTGGTGGCTTCATGCTTTATTGATACTGCTTTTAGCCATTATCCTCCGACCTTTATACGGTTGGGCACAGAACTTGGTGGACAAGCTATTTTACCGTGATAGATATAATTACCTCAGGGAACTGGATCGATTTATCCGAGAGACCCAAAGCATCGCGGATCTGAAGCAACTGGGAGCCAGGATGATCAACCTAATTGCCGGAGCACTACGGGCTTCAAGAGCTTATCTTTTGCTACCATCCGACGAAAAAACTGGTTTGGAGATCCTATATTGTATTGGTGTAGACAGCCCTCCTTCGGGAATTTTGTTGGGCATGGAGAGCCCTCTTACCAGATGGTTAAAATCTCGCGGACAGATATTATCTTCCGAAGAGATCACTACTATTCCTGAATTGGAGAACCTACCGCGCGGAGAAAAAGATTACCTTGAACATATAGGGGCAAGGCTTTATGTTGCTATCAAAATAGAACAGGATAAACTATCTGGGATACTGGTTTTGGGGCAGAAACTGGGTGGTACACCCTATACCGACGAAGATAAGCAACTGCTTGTCACCATAAGCAACCATATGGCGATGATACTGGAGAATGCCCGACTCTATGCTTCGGAAAAGGCGGGGCGAATGGGGTTAGAGAAACTTAATGAACAAAAAACAGAGTTTTTGCATACTGTTGCCCATGACCTGAAAACACCACTTACAGCTATTATTTCGTCATCTGAGATACTGAGCGAGGATTCATCAAAATCTAATGAGTTCAGAGAAAGGCTAATTAGCAATATTAGAGAAAGCGCCGAGTCTATGAACAGGAGAGTAGCAGAACTACTTAATCAAGCACAAATTAAAATTGGTGAAATAGGGGTTGAGCTGGCACCGTTGGAAACGGGCCGTGTAATTAGTGAAGTCGCCGCCCAGTTGGAAATCCTCTTCGGAACAAAGGAACAAACACTGAGATTAGAAATCCCAGATTCATTGTCAAGTGTAAATGTGGACAGAGCGAAGTTGGAACAGGTATTGTTGAACCTTCTTTCGAACGCGAATAAATTCTCGCCAAAGGGCAGCGATATAGTCCTGAGAGCAAGGGAGGTAGATAAGAAGATAATTGTCGAAGTGGAGGATTCAGCACCGTTAGTGCCCGAGAGGGAAAAGGAAAGGATTTTTGATCCTTACTATCGTAGTGAGGATGCTGGTAAGAGAAAGCGTTTCCTCGGCCTTGGGCTTGGTCTTACCATCTCAAAGAAACTGGTGGAATTACACGGGGGGGAAATATGGGTTGGGAGCAAATCGGGGAAAGGCAATACCTTTGCTTTCTCACTGCCCGTTTTGGATCAGGGAGAAAAAGAAATCGAGTAATTTCTGGCTAATTGCTAAGAAGAGGAGGCTAGATTGAAAGTAATTATCATTGAAGATGATGCCAACGTGGTGGAAGCAGTATCACTCTGTCTCCAGCTGCGATGGCCTGAAGTCACAATTTCCAGTACTGCTGAGGGGATTAAAGGAATAGAAATATTAAAGTCCGACTCCGTCGAGGCTGTTATCCTGGACATTAACCTGCCGGGCATTGATGGTTTTGAGATCCTCAGGCAGATTCGCTCCTTTTCAAACGTACCCATTATCATCCTTACCGTGCGGGGGGAGGAGGAGGATCAGGTCAAGGGACTGGAGATGGGTGCCGACGACTACATTGTTAAGCCTTTCAGTCCCAGGGATGTGATTGCCAGGGTGAATTCTGTGCTTCGCCGTGCTGCTGCTCATAAAGTCACCATGGGGCAGCACACTCTCGTGCAGGGTAGACTAAGCCTTAATCTCGCCGCTGGTGAGGTAAAGCTCGGAGAAAAAATAGTAAAGTTGGCACCGAATGAATCTCGGTTGCTTTATATATTAATGAATAATGCTGGACAAACGATAAGTAGCGAAAGGATTGTGCAAGAGGTATGGCAGGGAAAACACGTAAATAGTGGGCTTGTAAGGACATATATCCAGAGAATGAGACAAAAACTAGAAGATAATCCTCCTCAAATAATCCTTAATAAACATGGGAAAGGTTATAGACTCGTCAGTCCGACATAGAATCTATTCTATTCCCTTTCTCCACTATTTTAGGGAGGGAGAAATGAAAAAACCTGGATTTGATGCAAGAATCGCTATATGTATAGCTGGATTCATCCTGGCTATTCTTCTAGTAGCGGCTGACGAGATATTCGATATTCCCTATCACTTATTTAGTGCCCCACCTACGCCGATTAACTGGACTGAAAGTGGAATAGAATCAATTTTTATACTCATAGTGGGTTCGTTAACTATTTCCATTCTGTGGCGACTGAATCTAAAACGTGAGCGAGCAGAGGGGGCGCTTAAAGAATCAGAGAGAAGGCTCAGCAACATACTATCATCCATGGTCGATTTGGTCTTTGTATTAGACAAAGACAGCAGGTTTACCTCATTCTATGTTCCGAGTAACGAATTATACGTATCTCCAAGGGAATTTATGGGGAAAAAATACTCGGATATAATGCCTCCTCACGTCAATAAACTAATGACCGAAGCACTCGATAAGAACAAGAAGGGGGAAGTGGCTGAATTTGAATATTGGCTTGAAATTGGTGACCAGACCCAGTGGTATTATGCAAAAATGTCCCCAATGTTAGTGGACGGTGAATTTGCTGGCTGTGTAGCTGTGGCGAGGAACATCACCGAGCGGAAGCAAACACAGGAGAAGATCCTCCACCTACATGGAACCTTGCTAACAATCAGAAAGGTCAACCAGCTAATTGTTGAAGTCGATGATGAATCAGAGTTAATCCAGAGAGTTTGCGCTACTCTCGTCGATAGTCGTAACTACAAAATGGCATGGATTGGTTTCACCTCCGATGGCTCCTATGATGTTCTGCCAGTAGCCCAAGCTGGTTTTGAAGAAGGTTATTTGTCTTCGGTCAAGATAACCTATGACGACTCAGAATATGGGAAGGGGCCCACAGGTACAGCGATAAAAACTAGACGCCCCTCGGTTATGAGGGGCATTGTCAATGATGAGCGATATCAGCCCTGGCGGGAACAGGCACTGAAGCGTGGCTATACTTCATCAGCAGCACTGCCACTGGTGGTTGAGGACAAAACTATTGGTGCTCTAAGTGTTTACTCGGCAGAACCTGACGCCTTTGGTGATGATGAGATTGACATGCTGGCAGAACTAGCCGGAGATATTTCCCTAGGTATTGGGAAAATACGCCAGCAAGGGGAACTCAGGCAGTCTGAAGAAGAACTTAAACAGTTCAAGGAACATCTCCAGCTTCAAATTGACCGAATGCCAACTGCCCTGATTGTCTGGGATACGGGATTCCGTGTCCAATCCTGGAACCCAGCGGCTGAAACAATGTTTGGCTTCACAGCAGAAGAAGCGCTGGGAAAACATCCTTACGACCTCATTGTTCCCAAAGAGGCTCAACCGCATGTGGACAATATCTGGCGTCGACTGCTTAAGGGAGACACGACAGCACATAGTGTAAACGAAAACACAACCAAAGATGGTCAGACTATCATCTGCGACTGGACAAACACACCACTCAAAAAGGCCGATGGCACAGTGATTGGCGTTCTTTCCATGGTTCAAGATATTACGGAGCGTGAACAGGTAGAAGCAGCGCTACGGGAAAGCGAGGAGCGTTATCGCGACCTGTTTGATAATGCTAATGACCTTTTACATAGTGTTAAACCCGACGGTCATTTTCTCTACGTGAACAAGAAATGGCGTGAGGTGCTGGGATACAGCGAGGAGGAAGTTACCAATCTTACGCTGTGGGACATAATCCACTCCGATTCTTTGCCACATTGTAGAGAAGCTTCCCGGAGAGTTATGTCGGGCGAAGCAGTGAGTAAGATCAAGGCTGTCTTTGTAGCTAAGGACGGGAGACTAATTAACGTTGAAGGGACTTCTAGCTGCCGGTTTGAGGACGGTAAGCCGGTGGCTACCCGGGACATCTTCCGCGACATCTCCGAGAGAAAGCAGGCTGAAGAGGCGCAGCGAGAAAGCGAAGAGAGATACCGAGAGTTAGCCAACCTGCTACCCCAGACTATTTGTGAGACGGATGTAGAAGGAAATATCACTTTCGTTAACAGGAATGCGTTTGATATATTTGGCTACTCTCCGGAAGACTTAGGTTCAGGTTTAACTATCTGGCAGATGATCATCCCCGAGGATCTGGATAGGGCGAGGGAGGATAGCCAGAGGGTATTGGGGGGAGAAGATTTAAGTGGTATTGAGTACACCGCAAAGAGAAAGGACGGTAGTACTTTCTCTGTCCTCATATATTCCAGTTCCATTACTCACGAAGACAGTCCTACGGGGTTAAGGATGATTATTGTCGACATCACCGAGCGCAAGAAAATGGAGGAGCAACTGATGGTCAACGACCGGCTGGCTTCTATTGGTGAACTGGCCTCGGGCATAGCCCACGAGCTAAACAACCCCCTAACCAGCGTTATCGGTTTTTCCGACCTGCTGATGGACAAGGATATCCCTGACGATATTAAAGAAGACTTAAAAGTCATAAACAGGGAGGCCCACCGTACTGCCGGGGTAATAAGAAATCTCCTCACCTTTGCCCGAAAACACCCTCAGGAAAAGCAGCCGGTAGACATTAATAAGGCTATTCAAACAGTACTGGACCTGCGTGCTTACGAGCAGAGAGTCAGCAATATTGAAGTCAATACTCACTTGGCCTCTGACTTGCCCGAAATCACAGTTGATGGTTTTCAGCTGCAGCAAGTCTTCCTAAACATTATTATCAATGCTGAGCATTTTATGAGCGAGGCACATGGAAAAGGCACCCTCACTATTACCACGGAACGAGTAGGAGATACTATCCGAGCTTCTTTTGCTGATGATGGCCCTGGGATTGCTAAAGAGAACCTGGGACACTTATTTGACCCGTTCTTCACTACTAAAGAGGTAGGTAAAGGGACCGGGCTCGGACTGAGTATCAGTCACGGGGTAATAAGTGCCCATGGCGGCAGGATAAATGCCGAAAGCGAATTGGGTAAAGGGGCCACCTTTGTGGTTGATTTACCGATAGGCAGTGAATGAAAAGCAAAGGAGGAAACTACAAATGGGGAATGCAAATGCTCTTGTGAAACGAATACTGGTAGTAGAAGATGAACCAGCGATTAGCGATGTTTGCCGGAGAGCCATTACCAGTGAAAAGTTTGAGGTAGATATTGCTGTTAATGGGAAGGTAGCTCAGGATATGATAACAGGTAAGCAGTATGACCTCTGCCTGATTGATATCAGGACACCGATTCTAGGTGGTGAAGAACTATATGTATGGTTACTTCAGGAACACTCACTACTGGCAAACCGGGTGATATTCACTACAGGAGATGTGATGGGGGGAGACACTCAAAGCTTCTTGAATCAAAGCGGCAGGCCATTTTTGCCTAAACCTTTCACCCCAGATGAACTTAGAGCTGTCGTGATAAAAACTTTGGAGGAGACAGAAAAGTGACTACAGAACAAGAAGGAATATTAGTGGTTGATGACGAGGAAGCAGTACGGAACCTCCTCCAGCGCATTCTGGAAGAAGTGGGGTATGCAGTTACCACAGCGGCTAATGGTCAGGAAGCATTATATAAGTTGTCACTGGGCGAGGCTAAAGTAATGCTGCTGGATATGAAAATGCCCGGGATGTCCGGAATCGAAGTTCTGCATAAGCTTGCTGATGACTGGCCCAACTACTGCGTAATTATGGTAACAGCGGTTAACGACTTGCAGACCGCCGTAGAAGCTCTGAAGTTAGGAGCTTATGACTATATCACCAAGCCGTTTGACCGGGATGATGTGAAAGAGAAATTAGTTAAGGCTATCACGAAATATCACCGTTTGGTGCAGGAGAAGAAACGCTACGAACAGCTGCAAAAAAGCATTGTGGAGAAAACAGAACGAATGCAGGAACAATTTGTGCAGTTAGTAAATAGCCTGGCCAGAGAACATAAGCTACTCCATCAGTTAGCAGCAGGGCAGGCGGTTGGTGGCAAGGCGCTGCTCTCAAAACTTCCCAAGGAACTGCGGGAGCCAATATCCTCTGTTGATGAGTTCAGGGATGCCATGATAAGAATCCTGGGGAGGGTATGAATCGAAAAACCAGTAACTTCTACAAATCCTCTTAATAGCATACAAATGTCAACAGAGTTGTATGAGGCATAAATCGTGAAGAAAACCCGTATCCTAATAGTTGATGACGAACTCAGCATAATAAAATTCCTGCGGGCTAACCTGGAGGCTGAGGGCTTCGAGGTTCTGACAGTAATGGATGGAGTTCAAGCTCTTCAGACCTTTGAAATGGA
>CAZZHQ010000061.1:0-14227 GCA_964654015.1 uncultured Dehalococcoidales bacterium
AATGAACTTGCTAAAATCCACAGTCCAGTGTTACCTATGTGGTCAGCCAGCACAAGCTATTAATAATTTTGCTTAACCGGTACTCTGGAGATAGCCATCAAGTAGAGAGGAGCGAAAAATGTACGAAGTAGAACATGTATTGACCTTAAATAATAATTTGGGAGAAAGTCCACAGTGGAACGTCGAAGAGAAGGCTCTGTACTGGATTGATCTCTGGCCGGGAAGAATATATCGGTACTGGCCGGCAAAAGGAACTTACGAAATATTCAATATTGGTATTCCTATTGGAGCATTATCCTTCAGGGCTTCAGGAGGACTGGTCCTGGCTACCAGAGATGGGTTTGCTTTCTGGGATACAAAAAGTGGCAAGCTTGATTTCATAGCTGATCCGGAGGCGAATAAACAGACGCGCTTCAACGATGGAAAGGTAGACCGACAGGGGCGCTTCTGGGCTGGAACGATGCTAGAGGGCAGCAATGAAGCCGCTGGCTCTCTTTATCGACTCGACCCTGACCGAACGATACATACAATGGAGACAGGTATAATACTATCAAATGGAATTGGCTGGAGCCCTGATGATAAAACTATGTACTATAATGATACAAAGAAACACGTCATCTATGCTTACGATTTCCATGCTGAGTCAGGGAATATCTCAAACAGAAGGAACTTCGTTCAATTTTCACAGGATGTTGATCCTGATGGACTTACCGTAGACAGAGAGGGGTATATCTGGTGTGCGTTGTGTAAGGACTATAAAATAGCCAGATATGATCCTGCAGGCAAGATAGATAGGGAGATACGTATGCCTACTCCATTCACGCTGAGCTGTATTTTTGGGGGCGATAATCTCGATGAACTGTATGTGACCACCGGCTGGAACGTAGGTAAAGGAAAGCAGGCACCATTTGCTGGAGACTTATTCCGCATCCAGACTGATGTGAAAGGTTTACCAGAACCTAAGTTTGCAGGGTGAGTTCGTCTTAATGACTTATAGTTGCCTTAAAGAGTAGTAATATTTTCGGGGTTAGCTTATAAAAAGCAGTAGGAATATCATTTAATAAGGAGGACAAATGGCAGATAAAGAAAAGATACGACGGGGCGTTATCGCAGCCCTTCCGGAAGCGAAGGAAATAAACAATATAGAGTTGAGAGAGAAAGTATATGATGCCTGGGCAATGGCGTTGGCGGAAAGTGGATTCTCCAGGATTGAGGACATACCGGCATCGGGAAATCCCGACTCCCCAGCTATGAAAACTGGAACCCAGGCGGACCATCTCAGGTCAGTAGCCAGAATGTCTTTAGCTATTGCCAAAGAGCTAAAAGGCACTTTTGACGAATTTAATGTAGACATGGATGAGATAATGGCCGGTGGGCTTTGCCATGACCTTGGTAAGCCTTTTGAGTTTGATCCGAAGAACCAGGAAAGATGGAAGGCGGACTCACGAGTAACCGGGTTTCCTTCAATACGGCACTCTGTTTATGGAGTTCATATTGCCCTGGCAGCGGGTCTCCCTGAGAAAATTGCGCATATTGCTGGTGCCCATTCTAAGGAGGGTGAAAACATAGAAAGAAGTCTTGCATGCGCGATTATTCATTATGCTGACCATGCTTACTGGCGAATACTTGCTAAGGCTGATATTCTCGATAACCCTGGTTATTACAAGTCTCATGCTTAAACAATGCTGTCGGCGTTTGTAAATTAAGTATCAGATGAGGTGTCCTACGGCTAGTTTTGTTCTTGCCTCCCTCACAGGCTTATTTAAGAGGCAAGAGCGAAGCTGACACCAGATAATATAAACCAAACTCCGAATCCGGCCAGGACAATCGCACATCCACTAAACACCAGGCGATGTACTTTTTCTGTCCATAAATGTTTTGACTTGAACACCAGCCAGGAAATGAAAAAGAGCCAGGCAAGGTCACAAAGCCAGTGCGTCACCCCCAGTGCAACTATTCCAATTATTCCGAAAGCACGCGCATTTGCGAGTAGCGCCAAACCAACAGTTGCCCACCATAGAAAAAAATATGGATTGGCAGCAGTCGTGGCTAAACCCGCAATAACACAATTCTGTAACGATTTCTTTTGCTCATTGAATAGGGTAGGCCTGGTCCTGAAAATATATATTGCCATCCAGATGAGCATTAATCCTCCTGCCAAGCTCACAGAAATTTTCACTTCAGGAATAACAAGGAAGCGGGCGAAGCCGAGGTAGATTAGCACAATCAGGGGAAATTCAATTATTCCGTGACCAACAGCAATAAGTGCACCTGCGGTTTTTTGTTGAGCCCCTTTTGTAATGGTAATAGTGGTGACCGGTCCTGGCATCATTACACCGGTTAGTGAAATAGCCGCAACTGAACCAAGAAACAGTATAAAATTACTAATAGAATTAATGGCGATATATCTCCCTCCTAACTGATTTTATCATCGCTAATCGAAGTTATCCATTTCATGTACTATTATCATACGAGGTGTTTTCACATATGTTTGCTACAGCCAGATTCTGGAATGTTTCTTATTTATATTAATATTAATACGGGCAGATATATATTGTTGCTGGAAACGGTATGGCATACCAGAAAGTATCACCATATAATAACAGGGGTAGATGGTCTACTCCGGACCTATTGTGATGAAATGGTGGAATGAGAAGGAGCTAGTCGTGTATCCTTTCATGTTACTGGAGAGTCGGGCAAGATGAAATCTTCAAAATACGTGCTCAGGCAGGCGATCAGGAGTTCATATAAGCTTATGCTCTTTGAGCTTGCCAGACGGTCACATAGATTTATGGAATTGGTCCCGCTACATTCTATAAGAGCTGTGGTGAAGGTGACCCAGAACTGTAATTCTCGATGCATTACCTGTTCCTCCTGGAAAGAAGACTCACAGGATGAGTTAACCACCAGCGAGTTGTGTGATACCCTGTGCCAGATCAGGGCGCTCGGTATATCTGATCTTTGTCTATTTGGAGGGGAACCCCTGACAAGAGATGATCTTTCATCTGTAGTTCGTAAGGCACATGACCTGAAATTTGACAGGATACACCTGGTTACAAATGGCCTTCTATTGACACGAGAAAGAAACATACAGCTTATTGAGAGTGGCATCACTTCGGTATATATATCATTAAACGGAAGCGAAAATGTGCATGATACAACGCGGGGAATAAAGGGCGCATACGCTAGAACCATGGAGGCTATTCAGTCACTTGTTGAACTGAGAGACTCCAGGTTCCCGCATCTGGAGATAACCGTAATAACCATAGTCATGGGAATTACTGTTGACCATATCCTTGAGATGGCAGATATATGTCGCCGCTGGAGTATTGGGCTTTCGCTGGCACCCCTTGATACCAGTCCGCCCTGGCAGGGTGTCGTCCCTGCCGATCTTTTGACAATAAATCAGCAGCAACTCAATCATGTGATAGATGAGATGCATCGTATGAAGAGGGTTTCACCTTCACTAATCCACGATTCTCATACCTCTCTCGAGTATGTAAGAAACTGTTTTACAAGCCGTAGAAGAATAGCTATCCCCTGTTATCTTGGCTACCTGTTAGTATCTGTGGGAGCTCACGGTGAAGTGTATCCAGGGTGCTGGGTGCTCTCTCCTGTTGGCGATCTAAGGCAGTCATCGCTGAAGCAGATTATAGGCTCAAAAGAGTATAAAAAAAGGGTACAGGACATGTTTCTGAAAAAATGTCCTGGCTGTGTCTGCGATTATATCTTGAATCTCTATGCTCATGTTCCAGCTGTCGTGGAAGAAGTGCAGTGGAGACTTAAATTACGCTCCATAGTAAGAGGATAAGACTTATGCAAAATCTGTGTGTTGGTAAAAAAGTGAGATAATAATTCAAAGAAACTGAAATATTGAAGAATCACTTCGAGTAGCTAAATTCTCAGGAATCTTTTCACCACAGGGCTCGCCGCTCTCCGCCATGTCTCTTCCCTGACGGGCTTCCTTTTTTTGAGGATTTCAGGCATGCCAAGAAAGGCATCCAGAACGCCTTTGAGACTGGACCACAGGCATCTATTACGGAGGGCATGGCCCAGGTTATAGGGAATGCTACAGGTGGAAATGACGAATGCTGCCCAAACGGGATAGTACTTCCAGTAATACCAGATTGCGTTTCTGGCGTGGTAATATTTTCTTCTTTTCCTTCTTGCGGCATTTTGGCTGGAGGGAATTTTATGGTAGGCGATTAAATCGGGGCAATACCATATCGTATAACCCGAATCAATTATTCTGATAGAGAGGTCATCCTCGTCCCAGTAAATGAACAGTTCTTCAGAAAATAAACCAGCTTTCTCCAGGGCAGATTTCCTTATTGCCGCGGCACATCCTACGAAGGTGAACGCCTCAAATTGCTTGTCGGCATATGTGTTGACGTCCACTCCATAAACCCATCCCCATATTTTTCCGGAGTAATAATTCAGCACCTTGCTTGCCAGTATACCGAGGGAAGGCTCTTTATTAAAATGCTTAAGCGCATTTTCTATCCAGTCATTTTCAAGTACCGCGTCATCATCCATAAGCACGATGAATTCTCCACGGGATATTTCTATGCCACGATTACGGGCAGCTATGCCGATGTTATGCGGCAGCTTTATCAGTTTTACCTCTGTAAATTCCTTTTCAATCAACTGAGGTGAACCATCGTGTGAGTTATTGTCCACCACTATCACTTCAAAATCCTGGAAGTATTGTTTTTGAAGTTCAGTCAATGCCTCTCTGAGTTTATCTATACGGTTGTAGCTAATGATAACAACACTGACCGTAGGAGCTGGTTTCAATGCTTCCTTTCGGGCAATCTGCTGACCTGGCTGAATCTGAGATTCCTTCAATTTATCTTCCTTCCTTTTCAGTGGCAATGCTTGCGATTATGCTTTCTCTTGCCATTATTTATATTAGATCATTAAGTAATTCATCTGCTATTTTACGGCCGCTTAAAATGGCCCGGTCCGTATTCAAATATGCCCAACTCCCAAATCTGCCGCATGGATATATCTCTTTATCATTCAGGAATTGATGTATCAGTTCAATGTTTCTTTCTCTGTCATGCGTGTAAATAACATAGGCGGGGTCTAAACATTTAATATCTCTTATCAGAATACTATCACTTTTGGTGAGTATTCCAGCCTTCTGTAAACCATCCACAACAGCTTCTATGATTTCACCATGGCTCATTTTAAATGGATTTTGCATGGAAACGGATAGCTCCGCCGATATTGAACTTTTTCCTTCCGGAGCCATGGCAGCAGACAGATTCATCGGGAAGCTCACCCGGTGAAATATATATTTCTTCTCAGGGAAGTAAATCCAGTGGTAGCCTGAAATGTTGGCTCTATTTACAGCGAGGCTCACGACATAAACGATGTTGTATTTCAGGCTTCCGGCAGCTTGCTTCACTTGAAAGGGGATATCGTCGCTTATTAAAGATATGATTTTGGGTAAAGGCATAGTTGAGATGAGCTTGTCGTATCCGGTTCTGTTACCGTTGACTTCAACTTCTCTGGTTGCTAAAGAGATTTTAGATACCTCAGAGTTAAGGTTGATGTTTCTCACAGATGGCAGAAAACCATTTACCAGAGCACCAATACCACTTTTCAGGGGATACCAGAAATGAGCATTTGGTCCGTAGTTTCTTTGCGGTGGCTTCAGTGCTCCCTCAAGTGTTTCTTCTACTTCTGGGATTGGCACCCTTTCAGAAATCCAATCGTAGCTCATCTTTTTCAGGTTGATTGCCCAAAGCTTTCTATTATAGGGAAGCATAAAGTGCTTTGCTATCCCGCTACCAAAAGTACTGTTAATCCAATCCTCGAAATTTGTTGGATTTTGAACTCCTTCATACCTTGCTTTAACCAGACCGAGAAGACACTCCTTGACGATATCAGGGTCTTGTCCATAGAGATGCCCCTGGAATGGAAATTTGGTATAAACATTCCGGTAGTAAACGAACGCTTTTCTTAGTTGTGAATTAAATTTGTCTTTTAGAAGGGTCTTCTTAATGAGTTCCTCAGCGTAGCCGTCCTCCGTGTAAAGAATGTGTGAGGCATAATCAAAGGTGAAACCATCTATGAGGAATGATTTGCACAGGCCTCCAACTGCGGAGTCTTTCTCAAATATCTGGTAGTTAGAGAATCCTTGCTGTTCCAGATGATAAGCGGCTGATAATCCAGTCACGCCGGCGCCAATGATTGCCAGCTTATTCATCTCTGCATATATTCGCATTGTTGTACCATTCGAGTGTTCGTACAGTGCCGTCTTCTATCGAAACGACTGGCCTATAGTGTAAAAGGTCTTTGGCTTTGGAGATGTCAGCTATAAATTGCATGACCTCACCTGTTCTTTTTTCCTGTATAACCAGCTTACTGGCTGCTCCGGCCTTACCTATAATTTTTTTCGCTAAATCGAGAATGGTGATACCTTTGCCAGTAGCTATGTTAATAGTATTTCCCTGAGCGTTACTGAACTGTTCGATAGATTTTATTATCCCATCTATGCAATCGGAAATATAGGTGAAATCCAGCAATTTTTCTTTTCCAAATACTATTATATCCTCACCTTTTTTCATTTGTTCAATAATAAGTGGAATGAGCCTGTCGCTATCATCATATTTACCATAGATGTTTGAAAACCTGAGCACTATAAATTCTATGCCATAGCAGTAGTGATATGCGCTTACCAGAGTTTCCCCAGCAATCTTTGTTGCCGTGTAAGGACTCTCGCATTTCATGAGGTCAACTTCATTTTCAGTGGAGTAAACTTTGTCTGAGTTCCCATAGACTTCTCTACTACTGCCGAAGATAAATCTCTTGATATTGTTCAACCTGCAAAATTCGAGAACGTTGAATGAAATATCAAAGTTGTCTTTTGCTAATTGCGGCGTGACAACTGTGTTAAATACCCTGGCGTTTGCTGCCAGGTGTACTACTATGTCAAAATGCTTGGTCAACTTTTCAAAGGAAGTGCTGTCCCTCAGGTCACAAATTATCGTGGCGCTATCCACGACCTCACTCCACTTGTTATGCCTTAAATCTACTCCAGTCACCTCGTAGCCGTCCTGCATAAGTGCCTCACAGAGAGCTGTTCCAATCATTCCACTGCTACCGGTAACCAGTACTTTACGGATATCTATATTCATTCGTCTCTCCTCATTCTGAACTACACCTGTAACTATATCAGGTACGGTCACCGTCCTGTTCCGCAATAGGTAAACCCCAGCTTTTTCATCTCCTGCGGGTCGTAGATATTTCTACCATCTATGATAATCGGTTGCCGCAGTAATAGCTTAATCCTTTTGAGGTCAAGGTTCCTGAACTCGTCCCATTCAGTAATTATTATAAGAGCGTCACATCCTTCAGCCACCTCGTAGGGGTTCTGGCAATATTCCACGTCCACTAATGCTTCCCTGGCTTTCTTCATGGCTTGAGGGTCATAAACCTTTACCATTGCCCCTGCTTCTTGAAGTTTCTCTACTATATGTATAGCTGGAGCTTCTCTAATATCGTCCGTATGTGGCTTAAACGAAATGCCCAATATACCTATAATTTTTCCAGTTAGGGTATGCAACTGTCTTCTAGCCTTGTCGATTATTTGTTGTTGCTGGAAGTCGTTTATTTTACGAACAGCTTTTAACAGTTGGAAATCATAGCCAACATCTTCGGCTATTTTGATAAAAGCTGCCAAATCCTTGGGCAAGCAAGAGCCGCCATACCCGACTCCAGCATTCAAAAAGGCCTGCCCTATTCTCCTGTCATGCCCCATACCTTCAGCCACCTTGACCACGTCTCCCCCAGTTTTTTCGCAAATAGTGGCAACGGCATTTATAAATGAAATTTTTAAAGCCAGGAAGCAATTAGAGGCATGTTTAATGAGCTCAGCAGTTTCTATATTGGTAATAATTATTGGAGCCTTTAAAGGCCTGTATAATTCAGTCATTATTCTAATTGCCCGCTCGGATGATGTACCGATTACTATCCTGTCAGGATTCATAAAGTCGTTGAGTGCCGAACCTTCGCGCAGAAATTCGGGGTTAGACACGACATCACAGTTAACATCACGATTGCTATTAAGCTTTTTACTTATCCACTTTCCTGTTTTTACGGGAACGGTGCTTTTTTCAACTACAACCTTATACTCATCTATTGTTTGGCTGATTTCCCGGGTGACCGCCTCGACGAGGGTCATATCTGCCGTTCCATCCAGCTTTTGAGGTGTCCCTACAGCAATGAAGATAATTTCTGACGCCTTAACTCCTTCTTCGATACTAGTAGTAAAGGAGAGTCTTCCATTGTTCGTGTTCCGGTGAACGAGTTCTTCAAGTCCTGGCTCATAGAAAGGCATTTTCCCCTCTTTTAAACCATCAATCACATGGGCATTATTATCGATACATATTACCTTATTCCCCAGTTCTGCCAGGGAGGCACCGGTAACCAGACCCACGTGCCCACAGCCAATTATGCAGACGTTGTTCATAATAACCTCCAGGTTTAACAACCTGTACTCTCTCCACTACTTAAATAATAGCTTGAATAGAGCATTTAAAGAAACAAATTTAAAGGGTGATAGCAGGGAAAATTATAGGGGTTAAGAGAGTATCAGCTTCATTTTTTCCTGTTAATATTGTATTCGCTAGTTAGCATCAAAACAGTTTATTCAGTAGCGCCCTGATCAATTGCCTGTGTAGTATGTAGTAACCAGCCTGCATTCTCAGGTAGGATTTCGAAGACCAGGCAGGCTAGAGACTTAACCAACAAACCTCTTTGCAGGTAAATCACAGGCACTTATACCGCAAGTAATTCTAATCATGCTTTGGAGTTTGGAAAGAGGATCAAACAGAGGAGGAGCACCTTTCTGATTTCTCAACCATAACTCGCGATTTAAGAATGTTGGGATAGAATTACTTAAACACTTGGGGCAGGAAGATGGTCAGCGTTATAAATCATAGGTCATTTTCACCAGGAGGTTCGTATCATCTGGTTAGGGAGCCAGAGCAATATCTGAGGGAATAAGATACATATACCGAGTCCAATCATTATCAGCAAGACGAAAGGAATTACCCCACGGATTATATCCATGGTGCTTATTCCTAGTTCGGGTTGAGCAGTGCCCTTGCAGACGAATATAGCCGAAGCAAAAGGTGGTGTCATAAAAGCCATTTGGAGGTTAATACATATCATCAGGGTGAACCATAATGGGTCAAAACCCAAAGTGGGAGTGAGGGGTATGACTATAGGAGTAATTATCATGACTATTGCTATCCAATCAATAAACATTCCCAGTATGAAAATGGTAAACATTATGGCAGCAAAGGCTCCCCAGCGTCCCATTGGTATAGCGAGAACAAGATCCTCTATTACCTGTCCACAGCCCAGCCACATGAATACGCCTACTATGGAATAAGCACAGCAGGTTATCAGCATCACAAAGCCGGTTATTCTAAGTGTTTCTTGCATAGAATATCTCAATAGTTGCCAACTGAACTTTCGATAGGCAAGAGATAGTAGAACAGCTGCAGCAGCACCAACACCTGCTGCCTCGTATACAGTGGCAATTCCAAGGAATATACTGCCGAGGACTGATAGGATTAATATCATTGGCGGAACAAGCGAACCTAGCAGCATCTTTGTTTTTATAGACAGAGGAGAGCGTCTCTCTTCTAGTGGTGCTGCTGGGGCTATTTTGGGGTTTAACAGGGATCGAATTATTATGTAGCTACAGTACAGGGCGGAGAGCAGGAGTCCGGGAAAGATAGCACCCATGAACAATTTACCTACGGATATTGAAGTTGCAGGACCAAGAATGACCAGCATGATGCTGGGTGGAATCAAGATGCCCAGCGTCCCACCGGCACAAACCGAGCCGCATGCCAGGTCTTTGGCATACCCCCTTCTGAGCATGGGCCCCAAGGCTACCACTGTTAATATACTGACTGAAGCCTGTACTACTCCGAGGCAGGCAGCAAGGAGAGTGCCAATCAGCACAGTGCCCAGCGCCAATCCCCCTCTCAATCCCCCCAGCCACATGTGCAGGGCACCATATAATCTGTCTGCTATCCCGGAATGAGCCAATATAATCCCCATAAAAGTGAACAGAGGGATAGCCAGCATATTGTAATTCAGTAACATAGAGCGTATGCGCAGGTATACCACATCGAATACACAGGGCCCCCAGGTGAGATATCCGATTATTACTCCCACTCCTCCTATGACCAGAGCTATGTGGTAGCCGGCCAGGACCCCAATCAGTATCGCCACCACAAATATTAGGGTATATATCTCTGGACTTAGCTCAATCATATTGTTCTCCCCTTTATAAGTGTATGTATATCACGAGCCAGTTGGGCAGTGAATTGGAGACAGGTAAGGAATAACCCCAGCATAATTACCACTCCGTATACGCTGGATGGAGAGGACCAGAAACTGAATGTTAATAACCGGCCTGCCATAAAAACCTGAAGTTCGCGTGAGATTACAATATAGGTAAATGCTCCAATTAGAGGGAAAAAGAACAGTATGCTTCCCAGGATATCAACAAGAGCTTTTTTCCTGGCTGAGAAGTTGGTGTAAAAGATATCCACCCTGATATGGGCGTTATGCAACTGGGCGTATGCCCAGCCAAACACGATCACAGCACCTCCAATCAGCCGCATGCTGCTAAAAGCCCAGGTTGTTGGGGAGTTGAATACGTATCGGGCGATTACTTCCCACAGGATCACGATAACCATGGCGATAACCAGCCAACTGGCTAGTGCCCCTATTTTTTCGTTGATGGAATCAATAATTCTGAGTAGCTTTCTCATTATAATCTCTTCCGGTCGATTTCGAGTTAAGGTATCCACCTTGAAACACTCCGGCAGCTTAATTATTTGGCAATAGAAATTCACAGGGTAGTAATACGGGGAGCAGGCTACAATCAGCTCACTCCCCGTATTATTCTGTTTATTTCAGTGTTACTAATTGCCCCGGATATTTACCACCCTGTCCGTACCATCTGATTGGGAAGCCACAGGATAATTTGCGGGAAGATAATCATGAGCACCAGGCCAATCATTATTATGATAATAAATGGTATGACGCCCCGGATTATTTCTCCAGTGGTTATCTTGAATGATTTGTCTGCGGTCCCCTTAAGCACGAATATTGCCAGTGCCATGGGTGGGGTCATAAAAGCCATGTTCAAGTTAATGGCCATCATCATGATAAACCAGACTTTATCGAATCCCAGCGCAGGTAAGATGGGCATAACGATAGGAATCATGATGAACAGTATTGGGAGCCAGCCCATGAGCATGCCTAAAATGAAGAGAGCAAACATAATGGCGGCAAAGGAGCCCCAACGTCCCGGGACAGCAAGTATCCAGTCACCAATCACCCCTCCACATCCGAGCCTGATAAATACCGCTGCCATTCCTACGGCGAAGAAGCCGATACCAAGGGCAAAGCTTACTGTTTTGCCGGTATCCAGTAGGCATTGTTTGAACATACTAAAGCTGAATTTCCGGTAAACGATAGCAAGGACGGTGGCAGCGACACAGCCAGAGGCTGCTGCTTCGGTTGGCGGTGCTATTCCCATGAAGATGACGCCGAGTACGGAAAGAATCAGCGCCACGGGAGGGAGCAATGATACTACAAGCATCTTTATTTTTATGGCTGTGGACATCATTCTTTCCTCAGGGGGTATTGAAGGGGCTATGCTGGGTTGCAGCCATGAACGGACTGCTATGTAAATGCAGTACATACCTGAAAGCATTAACCCGGGTCCAAAAGCCCCCATGAAGAGCTTGCCTACCGATACCTCCGCGAGAGGGCCAAGGATAACCAGCATGATGCTTGGCGGAATAATGATGCCAAGGCACCCCGCGGCACAGATTGCGCCACAGGCAAGTGGCCTGTTATACCCCCTCTTAAGCATTGGACCCAGCGCCAGTACGGTCAGCATGCTGGTAGACGCGGTGATGACGCCAAGGCAGGCTGCCAGTATGGTGCCGAACAGGACAGTGCCTATTGCCAGCCCGCCTCTAAAGCCACCGGTGACAACGGCTATTGCGTGGTAGAGGGCGTCGGTTATACCGGAGTTTGCCAGCATGTACCCCATGTAGACGAAGAGCGGCATGGCCAGCAATGGATATCCTAATATGAATTTAAACCCGCGGTTATACATCAAATCGCCAACCGCGGGGCCCATGGTGAGATAACCCATGATGATCCCCAGCGCCCCCAGTGTAAACATTATGGGGTACCCGGACATTATTGCCCCGATGATACCAGCCGTAAAGATGATGGTGAGAATCGTGACATCGACACCTGACAGTACTCCAATCATAGTCGTTCTCCTTTAGCTGCGAAGTTGATATCGCGAATCAACTCAACGGTACATTGAAGCAGCAGCAATATCAGCCCAATAAGTACCACTGCTCTCATGGGCCACACAGGCGGGTACCAGTAGCTCTCGGTTAATACCTCACCCGACAGGAAGGAACGAACCATTAGTCGGGCAGAAATCCTGATCATGAGAAACATTATTGGAAACATCAGCACTGTGGTAAAGACTATATCCAGTACTGCCTGACCCTTCTTAGAAAGCAGGTTATAGAGCAGGTCCACCCTCACGTGAGATTGATGCTTGTGTACGTATCCCCAGAACATGGCGTAAATAGCTGCTCCGAGCATGGTGGCGGACTGGTAACCAAACGATAGGGGTGCGTTGAAGATATACCGCGCGACGGTATCCGAGAATACCAATACAATCAGTATGGCAACCAGCCACCTGGATAATGACCCTGTCTGTTCGTTTATCCAGTCAATGATTTTTAATGCCTTTCTCATTCAGCGTTCTCTCTTTCCAGCGAATGTTTATTATAACTTTTCATCACAATAAATTGGTCTGTGCAGCTCTTCCGCCTCATTGAAAACTCTGTAGAACTCGTTTTGAGAGTTCAGTACCTCTGCATAGAACGGGTCGGCAGCAGCCATCGAGGCATAGTATTTTGTTGCCTCTGCCCGTAAAGCAGAGTTTATGTCGCATGGTATAGGTGCAATTTTGACTCCGTAATCTTTGAACATCTGATATGCTTCTATATCCAGTGTGGTAAACATATGTGAGGTGTAGTCATTGAATGCCTTGCACATGTATTCCACGACCATCTTATCGCCGTCTGTAAGCTTGTTCCATGAGCCGTCATAGACTACGAAAAAGCCTGGCGATGCCTGTGCCCGAGCCTTGGAGAGATATAGATATTCGGCGACTTCATGATAAGCATAAGGCCAGTTCGATGATAGAGCATCCATTTCAGCGGCGTCGATCACGCCTCTCTGCAGCGCTTCATAAATCTCTCCCGCAGGCATGAAGACGGTTGATACACCCAGGTTCGTCAGCATTCCACCGGCGTCACCGCGGCAGCGCATCGTGAGTCCCTTCAGGTCTTCTACTGACTTGAGTTCCACGGTTGAGTGGCACCAGGCCTCACCTGTCGGGGATGTCCCATACAGCCATTTCACAGGGAACTCCTCGAATGCCTCTTCAAGTAACTCATAGCCACCACCTACCTGGTACCAGGCCCTGATAGCACGCCAGTCCATTCCTCCAACCACGCAGGTAAAGAGATCAGCAGTGGGAACCCTGTTATTTTCGTGAGAAGGGGTGAGGGAACCCATGTCGAGAGCACCTGTTTCTACTCCTTCAATCTCCTCGTAGGCGGGGACAATAGCACCACCCGGGTAGGTTTTTATCTCCAGGCGTCCATCTGTTGCCACCAGTACATCCTCAAAGAGCTTCAGCATCATGATGGCTCCTGGTTCCACGAGGCTACCGCTGGTCTGGAAAGCCCAGGTAACTTTCTCTGCCGCAGGGGCCGGTGTTGGTTTTGTCGTCGGTGCCGTAGTTGGTGCCGTAGTTGGTCCTGGTGTTGGTTCAGCCGAAGGTGCACAACTGGTTACTACCAGGCTGAGAACCATAACCAAAGCCACTAATAACAGACCTATTTTTCTATTCATTTCTTCCTCCAATAATAATCAATTTGGTATGGGTAATATTTGCCTTAGATGCTACCTAATAGCATCACCTTTTTGTTTTCTCAGATACCACCTCCTTTTTGCTGACAGTACAGATTTTATTTCTTATTCTCGTCGCTGCCATATGAATAGCCACTTGATATTGATTTAATTTCAGGCACCCCCGGTTTCTGAAGCACATCAGATGGAGAGGGCCCTAACTTTTGCA
>CAZZHQ010000062.1:0-14142 GCA_964654015.1 uncultured Dehalococcoidales bacterium
TTCTATAGGGTAGGACATGCCGATTCCTTTTTCCACCACATTCGGGACACTGCCCGCCCCGGAGCGCCGGGCTCTACGGCAGATGCCGTCTGGCACCAGCCACACCTGGTGCAGGTCACCCTGTGACAGGGTCACCTGGACCGGACAGTCTCCGACGACAGCGGTAGTGTCTCTTGGGGAAATCCTAGTACTGAGTGACACTGCCAGAGATTATGGAATATTTTCCTGAAGACGTACTTCGCGATTATGGAGATGAGCCAACAAATTTAATGCTTGATCTTTGGCATAAAGAATGCCTCAAGCAGTTTAAGAATGATATCGAAGTTATTATGGTTGATAGAAGACACAATCCTCAATTACGTGATATCCCTGGCACGGTAAACTCAGCCTCACCATGCGTGTTTGATAATAAAATGCACCTTGCGTTGTGGCTTGAATCGGTGTATCCGCTCGAACCCGTACTCGTAACCCATGAACTAGGTCATTGGATCCTAGCTCTCCGAGGTTTTAAACGCAAATCAGGGAACTCAGAAGCATGGACTCGCTGGAAAAAGCAAACGAAATTACCAGCCCATGACACAGCAGCTGTTTCCCGTTGGAAAGCTCAAGCTGCACTCCACGATTGCCGCTGACATTGTAAGCCTTATCTTTCCTTCCGAAGCGGACACCCCAGCCGCCATAATCCCTAATCGGACTGTAAGTGCATGCCTCAAATCCTCTGATTTCTTCGGCCGTTATCTTGCGGGAATCTCTATCCTGCTATCCACTTTTTGATTTTGCCGAATAATGTCAGTCCCAGTGCGGCTAGTGCCAGGACTATAGCTACTATACTTATGCCAGCACCAGGGCCTGGTTCACCAGGCGTACCCTGCTCACCAGGTAGTCCTTGAGGTCCCGTCGCACCGGCTGGACCTGGGTCACCAGTCGGTCCCTCAGGGCCTTGAGGTCCCGATAGTCCAGCTGGGCCTGGTTCGCCAGACAGCCCTGCTGATCCAGATATCTCAACGACGGTGAAGACTGCATCAGCGGCAAAACGCTCCTGATCTATTGCCGTAATAACATATTCGCCAGGCTTAGTTCCATCTGGCACAGTTATAATTGCAGTGAAACTCCCATCCTGGGTATCCCTGGTGTATAAAGGTGACGGCACCGTAGGTACTTGCTCATCTTCCCAGTAGATAAAAATCTCGCCACCGAAGAATCCTTCTCCGTAGATAATAGTGGCTTCATAGCCTGATTCCGGGGTTAGTGTTATGTTTGTCCGTGGCGTACTTTGAGAGTAAACCTTATCAGCGGTAGTTCCCACCAGTACTAAGGCGAGAAGCAGCGTCAAAGTCATCAAAAAGCTTAGTCTTTTCAAGCCAGCCTCCCTTTTGATTGGCCTATCTGAAGAACCACCCTTCGACAGTACGGATTAGGGTATTAACCCATGTTTGAGGACTACTGGTCAGTGTTTGCCAACCGCCACCCCAATTTAGCACAAAGTAGGCCGCCACCCCAATGATACCAAGGAAAACGATGATTCTGATGGCGCGCAAAATAGGCCGCCAGGAACCGATAAGAGGACTATGATATAGTTCGCAGTTAACTGTTTGCGTATGACCCTCACCGGCAATAGCGGTTACAGTGATGTCATAACGCTTTTTTTCACCAACCCCTGACCCTCGTTTCGGTCTGACAAGCATGGGTACTTCGATGGAGTTCCAGGCGGTTACCTGTGGGTTTTCGTCTTTAAAGCGGAAGCGTAAACCTTCATCCAGGTCAGTGGCTTCCAAGGCAAAGATAATGTCGGAGACCCCGGTGTTGGTTAGTTTAATTCGGAAAGTACCCTTTTTGCGGCAGGAGACACGGTGGGGGTGAACTCCAAGCTTAAAATCTATCGAGGGTAGCACTTCAAGCTGAGCTACGATACTGGTGGCCTCTTTCGGGGTGCTCTGAGAGCGTACGGTTACAGCAAACGGGTATTCTTTGGCTTTGAGCCCCTTCTTTTTGGGCGGTTGGAAGGAAATTTGCACCTGGTCGGTGGCTTGAGGCATTAACGCTATACTTGATGCCGAGCGACTGTACCAGGTCTCATCCAGTCCTTCTATTTCTATGATAAATTTATCGACAATATCCCCGAGGTTCTGTATCTGAAGCATAGCTTGAACCGGGGTGACGCCAGCTTGAACCTGAAGTGCCGTTGGAGAGAGAGAGGCCCTTATCCGCTCGGAGGCTTTTGCTTTTGGAAGTGGTCGCGGGTGCACTTCAAGGGTCTCACTAGTCGTACCATACTTGTTGCGTGCCGAAAGGGTATATTTTGTTAACTCGGCAGGGTGTACCAAGCTCTCGCCTTGAGGGTCAACATCCTCATCATCTAGCTGAACCTCAGTGGCTCGCTTAACTGACCAGCTAAGCTTGAATTCACGTTTATCCTCTGTGGTTACTTTAAAGATATTGACATTTGGTGGTCGTTCCATCCAGGGTAACCGTATTCGGGGTAGGGTCTTATACCAGGGGATGTGCACCAGTTGACCGCTAACGGTTCTAGCTTCCGTGGCCTCCGGTAGTGTAACTGATACCTGAAAGTCAAAATCCTTCCTTCCACTAAACAACAAAGCAAGCCAACTAAGTTGTACGTCCAGAGTAGCTTCTAATCGGCTGCCACCGGGCACAGTTAAGCTCTCCGGATGTAGACGTAACTGCAATTTTCTCTGGGCGTCACTAGCTGTGAAGTGCAGCGTAGTTTCTCTATCTCTTGGATTGTTGGCAACTATTTGATAAGTACCTTTGCGACCTGAGATGTTTGGTGGAGAGATGTTCAATTCCACCTCGGGAACTGCCTGAATTTCAAGAGTCAGGTCTGCGATGGATTTCTCATCTGGGTTTTCCTGAGAAACCACACTTATGTGGAAGGGGTAAGAACCACCCTTGGTCTCAGGTTTCTGTGGTGGGTGGAGGATAATCTTGAGGTTATCCTGGTCATTTGGGAATAGGGCGACACTGGAAACAGGCAGGGTATACCAACTAGAATCAAGGCCATCAATACTAAGAGTTAGTTGATCCACAGACTGTCCCAGGTTACGTATGGTAGTAGTAGCTTCTACAGTATCACCGGCGGCGATTGTGAATGTTGTTGGTGCTACTGTTACCTCAATTTTGTCCGACATCTTTCAACTCCTAAACTCAATTGCATCATCATATCTCAGATTATCGGCTAGTGTCTGGTTGTCTTTGTCTGAGCATAGGCAACAATGTTGGCTCCTATTTCTATAGAGCCCCGAATGATCTCTCGAGACAAGGGATTGCTTTGGTGGCCTCCCTGCCAGGCACACCCATAGTCGCTTCCGCTGTAGACCATGTGACTACCCTCAAGAAGCATACCAGGCTCTGCCCCTTGGGGCACATTAGCGAAAACATAGGCTGTAGATAGAAGAGGGTGACCACGCTGAACAATCTCCAACTTACACTTGAGCTGGCTGGCTAGTTGGTTAAATGCTAGGCCGAATTCCTTGGCTCCCCTAGATTCTGTTTCTCCTTCAGAGCAACCCTCTCCGAAAATGATTCCGCCCGATTGAAGAAAAGCGCTAAGAGCCGACTGCTCCTCTGCGGTTGGCTCGAAGCGGCTATTGCCCGTTAGATATATCATGGCGCAGCGATTAATATTATTATCCAGAGGTATGTTTGCCTCAAGGTTGGTTACGAAGTTAACCTGCTGATTTAGCTCTTTAATTAGGTTTCTCAAGCCATCGCTATGCAAATCCTTGCTGGCTTCTCCCATCACCGTGTGACCTAAGGTGATTGTCTCTTGCTGGCGGCTGGGGATTTCTTGAGGAGTGGCAGCCGGTTTTTGGGGAGCCGCCGGTCTTTCTGGAGTAACTATTGATGTTGCTGTTACTGCTGTCGCCTCCTGTCGGAGGGAGGAGTTAATCTCATTCTTCCCCGGGTTGGATGAAGACTTGGCATTTTTGATGGCTTCTTCAGCAGGGTCAAAGTCAATACGAGCTAGCTCCAGGTAAGGCTCATTAGGTAATTTTTCTCTTTCCTGGATTCGATAGGCTTCCAGAATACGGGTTGGCTGGCCTCCATTTGGGGGTTGGTACGGCTCGGACGGCACTTCTCGGAACTGGATAATGAGATAAATTATTCCTTTCTCACGGGTTTGGATTCGGTAGCGCTGTGTCTGAGAGATAATGATAACATTGCCTTCAGGATCAGTCGCCATTCCAGGCTGAATATTTACTGATAGATCAGGTGGATTATTGACGGTTACCTCAAGCCCCTCCACGATGCCAAGCTTGTGGAAAGCTAGCATATGAAGTCTTTGCTGATCACGGTGGTAGCTGTGGGCATCCCGCCAAGTATCAGCATCTATCACCAGTCCCTGAAACGGATTTACCCTTTTTAATTGAAATTTAATAATATCTTTAAGTGCCATTGCCCTGCTTCCTCTGACCGTTCCGTCTTATTTGCAAGGTATAGACGGTATGGGCCGGTTTTTGTGCTTCAATAATTACCTTTATAGTATTAACATCAATGTAGCTACTGTCATCAAGCTCTAGGGTAACGGTGAAATGATGCCCTGTGCCGGAGCTACCGAGCCGAGTGTTAACGCCTAATTCTGTTTCATGGTCAAGACGCATCCCTGGGATATATTCAGAGATTTCGGGTATGCTGCCGGTATAAATTCGCAGGTACTCGGTTAGTCCTCGCCTCGTCCCTCGCCAACGGTAAAGCTCGGCTGCTGATTTCACCAGTTCGCGGCGTCTTTCCTCTGGCCAGGCCGGGTCGAGAGTTAAATCCAACCAGGATGCCAGCCAGGGCAGCAATGGTTCAGAGGTCATTAGCGGATCGAGGTACAGAGGGATGTTATCTACGGTACCTTCGATAGGCTTCATTATGCTTTCAAAGATAAACAGGAATTGCCCCATGAACTCGTCATCACGAAATAAAGCTGGTAAATATTCCAGATAACTACTCTGGGGCTTGATGCCGACCCGATTCTGTTGCGCTAGCATCTTTACTCTCCCTCATGGTGATACCAGTTAACCATAGTTTTTTAGCCACGTCAAGGCCTCTTTAGCAAAGGTTCTGGCTCTTATTCCTCCACTATTATTTCATGTTTGTGTGAGTAAAGTAGGCTGCTGGATGGGATGCTTAACCGGGTGGTAGCTTCTTGACGTTCGCCAGTTGCCGGGTCAATCGGGAAGATTTTAGCCTCCTCAATATAGTCAGCATTGGGTTCCCCCTGAATGATGGCGTAGACTTCGGGTAAAGAGAGGCTGTCTCCAAAGGGCCACCCACTTCCATCAGAACCACCGCACACTGGATTAATATAACGGTATAACCTTTTTTCGATATCAATGGTGACCTGTCTTATGTCTCTACCTGCTTTCACCTTGATTCGTGCCACTACAGACACGGGTACATACTGTGGGGAGGCAATTTCAAGCCGTGTGGCTAATAGCCGACGCTCGTCAAGGTAGGCTTGGACTTCTTCTCGAAGGCGTCTGGATAGCTCCAGTTCCTCGCTGAGTATAAGCCTATCGGGTTCTGGGACTACGGGTACTAGAAGTAGTCTGACCATCCCTGGCGGTAGCTCTTGCCCTTCAGTATTAGCTCCAGGTGTTAAGCATTTGGCGCGGACTATCTCCGAGGATACCTGTAGAGCTAAATACTCAAAGTCTTCAGGGGTGACGGCCCTGGTGTGGTTTCTTAGCACTTGGGGTGCACGTAGTTTTGCCCTTTCTAGAGTCTCAGGGTCGGTGCCACCCTGGGCTGGTTCAAAATTGGTCACTGAAGCCAGATAAGGAATAGAAGATTTCAGCACTGTGATAGTGCTTTTGCCAACGTTGCCCACCACGCCACCACCACAGCGGTAGGAGGTGAAGCGGATCAGACGCCCGCTTGGTGGTACCTTTCCGTATTGGCGCTCCTCTCCGGAAGGTTGCCTGACCGAGGGGCCAAACTGAATCTCTCCGGATACACTATCGCAGGTGAAATGGGGATCACTAACGATGGAGCTTGAGAAATCACTGACCTCCTGCCAGGGTTCAAATTCCTCTTCAGTTTCGCTTTCTACCTCGATAGTTTCTCCTGATTCACGAAGTAAGACCGGCATATTTTGCAATTGGAATCTCTGTCCCGGAGTGCCATTACTTCGCCCCAAGACTTCATTCGTAGTGCGGAAGGCATGGCTGGCAGGTACTGTACCGCCAATACTCTCCGAGATAATGCTTCTTACCTTTGGTGATACAGAATATAGTCGCTGTCCGGGTTGAGGTGTGATTGCCCGGCACCGTATCCAGAAGGCATTTTGCCCGTTTACTTCTCTCATGGTGCTGCTGACGGGAGTATGCAGGATAACCTGACCGTTAGCATTTAATCCTCCGGTACTGTCTGATTCTAATCTTAATGCCACCCATCTTTCTCTTTCGCCATCCCAGGACTCCCAGGCCAGGGGTGGATTACGGGGGTCGACACCAATGCCTTCTATGCTGCATTCTATGGCAAGCGCTAGAGTGTGAGCACAAAGGTTTTCACTATAACCCAGGTAAAGGGCGTCGTTTTCCTGGGGTGTCTCTTGAAAGATAGAAATCTGAAGGTCGGGGTTTTTAAGTGCGGGTATGCAGTCATTAAAAGTAGCATCGTCAGGGCTGGTCAGGACGTAGGCTAAATTCGGTAGAATAATGGTCAGATGCTGGTTGGTGGTGAAAGAGATGGCCTCTTCAGTCTCAGTCCGTACTGTAGCTACCTCAGTTCCCCGGGGAATGGTAACTGCTTCGGGCTGCGGTGCCGAAAGACGGAAGGTAACATTGACGTTAGCTGGTTTGGGTGGTTCCAGGCGGATACCAATGAGTTCCATGAACTTTATGTAATTCTTCTCCGGCACACGATTTAAACGGTAGAGCAGCATATCTACCATCCAGGCAAAAAGTTCGATGAGAGTGATACCTGGGTCACTTAAATTGTAATCCGTCCACTTAGGACAGTATAGCGGAATTTTGCTTCTTGCCTCGCGGACAATGTCTTGAAATTTGCGATCATCTAAATTTGGTGCTTGTAGTGCCATTTAAGCCCTCCCTGGTAATATACAGAATGGGTAAACCAGATTGCGTGCATCATTGGTAACCTTGATGCGGTACTTGATGTTAATTAGTAGTCGGGATGCATCTTGAGGATCAGGCCGGGTATCAATCTCGGTCACTTCAATGCGTGGTTCCCAATAGCCTAAAGCCTCTTCGACATAGTGTGAAGCCAGCCCCCAGGTGGTAGCATTGTTAGGGGCGAAGATAAGGGTGTGGACATCACAGCCAAAATTAGGGCGCATCCGCCTCTCTCCCTTAGCTGTACTCAAAATAACACGGACTGATTCCTCAATATCTGTCTCATGACGGGAAAAGGCCATTCCACCACGACCATCCACCCGTAAGGGAAAAGACCAGCCGGTGCCCAGTATATCTTTATGGTTTGTTTCTGTTACCATAGTTACTTACCTCCCTAACAAGTTTAGCCAATGATTACTGTAGGATACCCCATAGCAATGGTATCAGGTGGGCCGGTACAAGTTGCCATATCTCCCATCCGAGCTGCCGGTTGATTACCAATCAAGACAGTGGGACAACCCATAGTGATAGGCCCCCCGACATGCGGTACCTGTACTGGCCCGGCTGGGGTAGTCATGGGGCAGGTGTGCATATCTCCCATCCGAGCTGCCGGTTGACCGCCTATCAAGACGGTAGGGTAACCTACCGTAATTACTCCTCCATGAGCTGTCGAATCTCCCATTCTGGCTGCTGGGGGCATCTTTACCTCCGAATGATCACTAGTAACCTTAATTGATTTTCACTAATCCACCCTGAATAGTTACCATAGCAGTTCCCTTCATGGTAGTATTTACCGACTCAATATTCATCATACCAGTTGATTTAATGTTCATATTGGCACCGGCCTCGATTTCTATCATCTGGGCTTTTAGCTTCAGTTGTGTCGCACTTTCTATGCTTATGCTACTTTGCATAGAATCTATCTTGATGGAATTGTTTCCAGTTTTGTCAACAACCTCGACCTTCCCCCCGGTATCATCCAGAACTATCTTATGCCCGCCCTCAGTTTTAATCTCAGTCTTATCTTTAGCTTTAATAGTAAAGGAATTCTTCTGGGAGTCTATCTCCATGGAGTTTTTCCCTGTCCTGTCAACGATAGAGATCTTGCTGCCGTTATCAGAATCATCAAGGGTAATGGTGTGTCCGGAGCGAGAGCGGATAATCCGTTTTTCTACTTTACCCGTGCTGCTAACTATCTTATCACTCCTCTCAGGTGGTTTATCTTTACCGTTCCAGAGAGACCCCAGAATAAAGGGACGATGGGAATCGTCGTGTTCAAAGGCAACCAGTACTTCATCATTTACCTCGGGGATAAACTCAAAACCTCTACCAGCACCGGCCATAGGGCTAACCAGCCTTGCCCAGTGGCTCTCTTCATTGCTGTGCACTGTGGGAAACTTGACTTTGATACGTCCCAATCCGTCGGGGTCACGGTTGTTGGTGACTATACCCACGACTACGCCGTGCTTATTGACCTCTTTGCTGGCTAATAACGCTGCTAGGGTGTTAGCCCGGCGGCCACTAATGGTGAAATGGGTAGTGTAGCCACGGTCAAGGTCATAGCGGTGAATGGCATGAGTTATACGGTAACGTCCGGAAAAACGTTGCCCGACACCTTTAATCTCAATTATAATTCCAGCGTGTATTGCCGGATTACCAAGGCAGGTTCCTTCTGCCTGGATGAAGGCATTTCCCATCTCATCACAGATTGCTTGTGCCAGGGCGTCGGCTTCTGCCTGGCTGGCTACTGGCCGGTTAACTATTACTTCCTTACTTTCCATATTGAAGGCTCGCTTGGCGGTATCTCCGCCTGATTGTTTTTGCCCAACTTGGGGAGTATCCTGGGGAGTGGTGGCTCGCCCGATGATTTCCTTCTTGGTCTTTGGGTCCCAGCCACGAACATTCACTTCAGTAACCTGTTGGGCAGTAGTGAGCCTGGCTTGAAAGTCTAATAGATTGACACCCCACTCCAGAACGGGTACCTGAGATTCTGTCTCGGGGGCTTGGCGGAAGTACAGGGTATTGTCTTCAACATACAGGCGGTAACCGATACGTTGGGCTCTATCCTGGAGGAACTCCATGTCTGTCTGGTTATCTTGACAAATATATTCATGGACCTCACGGGTGCTATCTGCCTTAACGTTTAACCCACAGTCACGAGCTATATTTCGGGCAATATCGCTATCAGTCATTTGAACGTAGGTCTTAGTCTGCTTGGCTCGGTGAAGCCGGTGTGATTGGTCGTAACCTCTAATGACCACGCTGGGGCCGGCAATTTGGCTAAACTCGGGCTCGAGAGCAGTAATCTCCCCGCTGAGAAGCTTGGTTATACCGCCTTCTCCTCTTACCGTTATCTCTCCTGTTTTTCCTGGTGCAAAGTTGTCTGAGTCAGCCCACTTAAAGCTGGGGTCTCGAAGGTGAACAGAAAACATATCTGGGAGAAGCAAACTATCATCTACCTCGATGCTTATGATGCTGTCCATTACCTCTTCGGAGGCATTGGTGCCATCGATTTTTAGATACATCTGGGAGATAAGTTCTTGAGTCTGAGGCATAAAATTTACTCCTTTATGGTGACGGGGCAATAGCTAGTATCTGCCCCGGCCTAAGCATATGCGGGTCATCTAAATTGTTGGTATCGGCAATGAAGCGCCACATAGCGCTGTCACCATATTCCTCATGGGCAATCCAGTCAATGCTGTCTCCTTCTTTCACCACCCTGCGTTTGTAACCGGGCTGGCCAACAGTGGTGGGGTTCTGCCCCGGGTAGCGCCCTGCCTCTTTAGCTTGCAGAAAACTAACATCTAAGGTAGCTCTTACTGGTGTGCCGTCATAACGGAAGAGCGTGAATTTCTGGCTGATGTCCGTAATTACAGCTTTGAATGACCAAGTAGTACCCCACTGAAATTCAACCATGGGGGGGCGTCCCTTGACACTGGTCATGTCAGTTAGCTTTTCATTAATATTCATAAGTTTCCAGATACGGTCGGTAGTCTGGCGCACATCCTCGCCGATGGTATAGGTGTCAAAGAAAAGCTGCATCTTCAACGTCATTGAATCTCCCCCGCCGAATTCCAGCTGGGGTACATTTTTACCCTTGACTTCCCCTTTGCTCCAGGTATTCCTCTTACTGAAGGTATACTCGTTAGGGTTGAACAAACAGTCAATGGGTAATACACTAGCGTCATCTAGGTTGATTATTCTGGCTTTCTCTGGCTTGGTGCTTGACATCTATTCCTCCTAGCTTAGTCCCAGTGCGCGCTCCCTCTCTCTGGTTAGCCTTAGCCTCAATATGCGATAGACATCACGGGCAATATTATCAATGTCGGGGGCAGATGTTTCCCCGCTAATGTTCTCAGTTTGTGGTTCTTGCCTCACTGGTGGTGATTGCAACCCCTCAGTTTGCCTCTCCACTGGAGCAAGTGCCAGTTCTTGTACTGGTTGACTGCCGTAATAAGCTGTTCTCTGTAAAACGTGTGGTAATGACTCATTAGCGCTGGTAATCTTAGAACTCGGCGTTGGACTGGCAACAGAGGTGAGCTGGAGCTCTAAGTCCGGTCGATGGATATCCTTATGAGGTATATTCTTATAGTTGTGAGTATCCTCGTCTCCTGGTGTATGCCCATATTGTGATAGCGGAGGGTAGTACTGCTCTTTCCTCTGGAGGTTATTGGTTTCACTTCTGCTTGGTGGTGGGGCATAATCAAACGATTTAATATATTGACGCTGGGGTTCAGCTAGCGTCTGGTCAGCAGTTGCTGATTCCAGTTGCCGATACACGATATTAGCAAGCGAGTGCTCCTTAGGGGTTAAATAGGATTTGATTAGACTGGTAGGTGGTTCTTGCCTAATGGCAATATTGTCACCTTGTGTCACTGTCGGTAATGTAATGGAGCTCTGTGCCATACCAGATGAACCTTCGGAAATGTAAGTTGGCTCAACTCTCTGGGCTATCATAGGCGGCAATGGGCTTACAAGCGGTAGTGACCACGTAGCTTGCCGTATCTCTGGTTTTTGTAGGGAGGTAGCTTCGGCAGCCGACAAGCCTGATGTTGGTTCTTTCTTCAATATTGGCCAGTTAACGGGCGATTCTCTAAGATTACTGACTGTTCTTAGTATGCTGGGCTGACTGAGCCTCTCCAACACTGGTTTTGGTTCAACTTTAGGCTTAACCAAACTTGTCTGGTTAGGTAGGGAGTAAGGCGGCGTGGTCTCCATTTCTAAATTCATTGGCCAAGCGTAATTCTCTATATTCTGTATAGCTTCCTCAGCCATATCTGTAAATTCTGCTGTGTTATCTTTTTTATTTGGATGAGGTTGCTGAACTGCCTGACGACCGGACTCAACTCCTTTGCTAGTGGCTCTCAAGTAAGGCTTGGATTGTATTGGCATAGCTTGAGCCATGGAAACACTTTGATAAGTGATATGTTGAGGCCTTGTTATAGGCACACGGTTTGTAACTGACTTTTCTCTTAGCGGGGGTAATACCCTGTCTAACCATTGACCTTGCAAAGTAGGTTCAGACAGCCTGTTAGTCTCGGTTTTAACCTGCTGAGCATCAGCATT
Source organism: uncultured Dehalococcoidales bacterium (assembly GCA_964654015.1). Lineage (GTDB taxonomy): Bacteria > Chloroflexota > Dehalococcoidia > GIF9 > AB-539-J10 > JAUUZT01. The sequence continues at coordinate 11,652 of CAZZHQ010000062.1, forward strand.
GTGGATTTTATCTACTTGGTAGTAGCTGCTAGTTTTATTCAAGTTTACGTAAGGTGTCATAGGCTCACTAGCTTTTTTAATCTCAGGTTTTCTGGCTATCTGTTTACTCTGAGGGTGCGCCAGACTTGTATCAGTTGGGTGAAAAGAGTCTTTAGTAGTGTTGGGTAGCCCTATTCTAGCGGTAGGTGGTGAGAGTAGGTTTTCAATAACCATTGGGTAGAGTTCATCTGTTAAATCATATAGTAGCTCCTCATTAGAGAGATTCGACATTCTCGGGAACTCGTTACGGTAGAGTTTATCTGCTGGATCTAATTCTGGCTCCTCACCAGTGAAGCTCGCCATTCCAGGAAGCTCGTTTCGGTAGACCTTGTCTGCTTCGTTAACTCGTTGTCCTTTTTCGCTGGTGGAATTTAGCTTCCGGGAAAGAGTATTCTGCCTCTTTTGAGGGCGTCGCAACCAGGGGAGGTCAAGCAATCGCTGCCACATCGTCGATAGGATAATCGGTTTCAGGGTAGACAAGCGCGTCATCTGCAATGAAGTACGGCCCATGTACTCAGTCACTCGCCCTGCCAGCTGGCTATTTTGGTGTTTGAAGCGACTAACCTGCTGCCAGACATAGGATGCTAAGGGTGGCATGGCCGTGCTTATTACCAGGCGATGGGCCAATGGCAGCGCTCGGTCATCCATAAGCCTCGATAACCAAGGGCTTAATTTCTTTCCTGTCAGGCCTCTCGTTTCATCCCAGTTATCGCGAGAACGGTCTGTTCCCGTGTTTAGAGACATACTGTTATCTCCTTAATCCAATGTGATCCCATGATGAGCAAACTCCAAAGATTCTATGGCGACTGCTGCCTCCCCGGATTTGAAGGTAGGGCCTACCCACTTTACCGGGAAGGCGTCATTAAGTGTCCATCTCATTGTTTCCTCTTGTGTTGCCGTGCTGTAAAGTGTGATTGCAACCTGTCTAAGGGTAATGCTGTTACCCGTCAGCAGGTCTTGCTCCATCTCAAAGTACCAGTTATACAACTCATTAGACGTGGCGAAGCCTCGTTTCAGGGTGACGTTAGAAAGCTTAACTCGGCCCGGTAATTTGTGACTGTATTCATTAAGCCCACCCTCTTGATATTCAAAAACATCGGTTGCCATTTCTATGCCGGAACAATCGCTGAAGGCAGCCTCCTTTATATCCCCGATTTCAACATGAAATTTAAAGGTGGCGAAGGGATCAATCCGCTGCGCTGTTTTGGTTTTTCCGGCACCTGCTATAACCTCTGACACTTTTTATCCTCCCATTTTGGTAGCTCGTTCTCGTTCCAGTATCAGGTCAAACTGCATCAGGCGATAAACCTTATTGGCTACCTCTTCAATGTTTATTTGATGGGGTGATTTGGCTGTTTTGCTTAAACTATCGGATAGCAGTTGTTCATTAGCTTGGACTTCCGCTTCACTGAGCTGTATGTTATTGATTGGTAGCGAGTTATTGAAAGGAGCAGTTAAAACCATATCAATATCAGGGCGCTGTGGCTGTATGCTGGAGTCTGCCTCTGATCTACCGTGAGGGAGGCGGTTTGCTTTGCTTTGCTGGATGACGTGGGTTCGGTCATAAGCCAGCAGCCCCCGCCCCTCTCTAGTCGTGGTAATCAAGCCTTGGCGAGGGTCAAAGGCATCGTTTTCAACCAATCTTCTGGTGGTCATATCCGGAGACTCACTGGCATTATGAAGCGAGTGAGACTTCTGGGTGAAATTCTCCACCTCTTTTGCCCTCTTGATTTGCGGGCTAGAGGCAAGAGTGATATGTTCCACCCAAGCCGCAGCGTTGGTGCTACTGATATGCTGTCGCACACTACCCCCTTTTTGATATGGTATATAACCAACCTAAGCCTAACCAACATCGGTCAGCTTACGATTGATCCCAGCAATTTTTTCTGCCCACTGTCGCCGGTCATGGTGCTCCATCTCCAGGATATCCTTGAGCGGCCAGTGGAAATAATAGGCGATGTAAGCTACCTCCTCATGCAATTGCTCGAGGGGGTAGCTTGTCATCCCCCCGGGTTGCCCAAGTCTACCTCAAAGTTATGGCTACACTCCGGACATGTAGTCGATACCTTGGCTGTGCCATTCTCATTAATCCGACGGTAGAAATCCTGGAGATAAGCGAAGTCCGCTGAGAATAACTTCTCAATGACCCCGGTATTGACGTCAGGCATACTACCCATCTTAGTGATGACACGGGCAAGGAGTATAACCGCCATATAGGCCTGGTTAGCTGTTACCCGTGGGTCACGGAGGGGGGCAATCTCATCAAGGGCTGTTGCCAGACGCATCGTGCCCTGCTTGTGGAGATTGCCCTCCTTGTCTACGTAGCCTCGGGGCAGAGTAAATTCAAATTCCGTTTGTAGAGTCATTTCTCAAGCCTCCTAGTTCACACGCTCTATCCCCTCGTGTACAATCACCATTTCCTCAATGCCAAACTCATTATTTTGCGCATTAA
>CAZZHQ010000063.1:0-13969 GCA_964654015.1 uncultured Dehalococcoidales bacterium
ATCATCTTTAGCAGAAATGGCATTGTAGTATTCTTTATTTAGTCGCTATAACAAGGTGCGCTCTGAGTGCGCTGGCAACACTCTTCTCAGTAAGTTAATAGAGATATATTACCGGTAGTTAAACAGGGCACCAGCCGCCCTCTGGTGTTCACCTGGATTGAGTTTGAAGCCATTCCTTGCTTCGGTATCAAGTTAGCTACAAGGCTGGGGTAGAGAGATTTTCTTGATGTGCTATTGACCTACTATTTAATTCGCATTCGGTTTGGGTTAGTTGTTTTGCATAATCATTTAAGTATTAATATAATGAAATTGAAATTAATAGAAAGGCCTAACAAAAAACATTTATAAACTCTAAATTATTATGGAACAACAAAGATACCCCAAGGGACATTTTATTGGATTGGGAGTCGCTTTTGGAATGTTTTTAGGTTTGCCAATTGGTTCGGCTCTTGGAAACGTTGCACTAGGTCCTGCAATTGGTGCAGCAGTTGGAATAGCCACCGGCATAGTCCTTGAAAAGAAGAATAATCCAAACCCAAGACCCCTAACAAAAGAAGAGAAGAGGGTAAGGAAAAGGAATGTGTTAATTATAGCAGGACTTGGAATTGTGGCACTTGTAATAGTTACAAGTTTGTATTAATTGTTAAGATAAAATGACCTTTCTTTAACTCAAGTTTTGTGATCTGCCTCCAAGAAAATCATTCCAGCAGTTAAGATGTTCAAAATGGAACATCTAATAGCCTTCTCAATAAAGTCTTCTAGCTGTGAAGTTATGTAATCTGATGTTCGCTTTCCAGCCTTTCTTGCTTAGGTTCATCCAGTTCTTTAAAAACAGTATTCTCGGCTAGCTCATTATATCGAAACAGTTTTATTAGCGTATTATTTCTGTCTAATCTAGTAGTATCAATGGATTGAGAGGGTCCCCTACCTTCAGTGGTGGCCGTCCATATGAATAATTTGTTTTGTGACAATCTTTGCATAGAAGCACGCCATTAAGCCGGTAGACATGACTGCGGTAAATTGCGTGTGCCTCACCTTCATTGTCCTCCAGTTCTTTATGGCACATCGCACATCTATTGAATTGCGCGCTTCTCATCAGATTTTTATCATCTTCTGAAAAGCTTTCCATTTTTAATCTTCTTTCTATATTCTTCTCCCGATAAATTTACCTGATTTGCCTTCATACAAGTTTATTGTAACTTGACTTGTTGCAAGGTAACTACATTATATCTGAATCATCAGCCCAACTACTCAGTGCCAAATAAAGTCTCTATTTATTGCAGATACTCTCGACAAGATAGAGAAGACTTGCCATTATCATGATTTCTGTTTATTTCGTGAATATCTATTCTTGTCCCAGTTTAATATTACTGCTGAACTGATTATTATTACGGTTTGTCGCACATACCTGAGACCACATATTGGCATAAAGTGAGAACTTTTGATTAGTCATTTCTTCTTATTCTGTTTCATTGTGGATTTTATTAACTGTCCGAAAGTTTTACCCTTTCTCCGTTTCTCAATGTAAGTCATTTTATTATGTTCTGATTCTTTGTTAAATTTAAGGTAGTTCTGATAATGGTCTTCACTTAAGCTACCATTTTTAACGGCTTTTAGGACTGAGCAGCTGACTTCATGAGTATGTGTACAATCATTGAAATGACAGCTTTGAGTTAACTCAAGAATATCAGAAAAATTTTCCTCAATACCTGACTCGACATCAATAATGCCCAGCTCTCTCATTCCTGGAGTGTCAATTAACATTGCCCCCTGGTCAAGAACTACCAACTGCCGCCCTGACGTTGTATGTCTCCCCTTGCCATCTTTCTCTCGGACTGCATTTATTTTAAATTCGTCCCGACCGATTAGGTAATTCAGGAGAGTGGTTTTACCCACACCGGATGAACCAAGCAGGCAGTAGGTCATACCAGGTCGCAATAACCGTTGAATTTGGGGCAATCCTAAACTAGTTTTTATACTATACGCGATGATTTCACATTTAATACCTGTTTTTCTTATTTCTGAAACTAAACTATCCAACTCTTTTGGGCTGATGAGGTCGCTCTTGCTCAATAGAACCACGGGGTCGACATGACCCTCGTTTGCCATCACTAAGTACCGTTTTAACCTGTGCGGATTGAAATTGAAGTCACATGATTGAACAATAAATGCTACATCGATGTTAGAGGCAATCGCCTGGTAATCGACTTTTTTGCCGGCCGTCTTACGTCTTAATATTGTTTTCCTCGGGAGCAGGTCGTAAATAATGGCCAGCGTATTATCATTGTAGTATTGGACAAATACCCAATCCCCAACCACGGGATATTGGAGTCTTGACTCTGCGGAAAAGGCGAATTCGCCAGCGAGTTCAGACAGGACTTCACCGCCCTCGTTCCTAACAAGATAACTACTCTTATTTACAAGTGTGATACGCGCTATGCAGTTGTCAGTTTTGCCAGATTCGTTTAGCCTTTGTATAAACCACTCATTAAATCCCAGGTCCTGTAATTCCATAATATTTATACTAGTATATGAGGAAATATGCTGTAAGTATTAATAATTTGAATATATTTGCCTAAGCCTTGGATCGAATGTTTACATTCTCTTTTCCACTCGGTCAATTATACATGCAAGAAGTCCGAATATCCCAATATATTTTTAACGATAATTGTTGCTATTATAGTGAGTCTGGTTTTAAACAGGGAACACTAATCCCTTAGGTGAACTGGATAATTATTGAGCCTTGAAGAATTGAATGACGGGAGGCATCGTGGAAACATTGCTCTTATATACAGTAATACTATTAGTAATATTAGTCACTATAGGAATTATCCTTGTCAGAGTGATTTGGAAAAGAAATAATGCCGATAGGTATATAGGAATAAACTTTCATACTTTTTATGTTATGGGAATAATATTTATTCCTGTTGGTATTGCCTCCATGATTATATACAGCAGGTTAGGTATGCCCTTCTTTATTGGTATGCCATTTTTAACTATGGGAATAACCTATCTTATAGTTGGATTACGGAACAAAGATAAATGGAACAAAGATAATAAATCTGAAGAATAGTAAATAAAGGGTACCGGAATTTAATTGTAATTAGAAATGGCATGGAATACCTGGTGTTATTCCGCTAGCTATTTCCAGCACAGGTGGACTTTGATTTATGAGAGGAGTACTAATATGGCATTGTTGGAAAAAGTAACACTGACAGATTCGATAGAAATCAAGACTACACCTGAGAAAATATTCGATTTTTTTACTCACCTTTCTGACGATGAAAGCTACCGTGCCTGGCATCCTGATGATCATGTGTCCCTTCGTTGGATAAAAGGAGAGCCCTGGCAGGAGGGTTCTGTTGTATATGCGGAGGAGTATATTCATGGAAAATTGCATAAATTGAAATTCATTGTCAGAAAGGTAGTTATGAATAGAAGAATTGAATATGCTCATGCAAATCGATTTTTGAGACTTTATTTTCCCATGAATGTATTCGCTGTGGAGCAAAAAGGTGATATTTGTGTTTTTACTGCCTCAGGAACTTATCGGATTGGTCGGTTGGCCAGGACTTTCGCCAGGGAAAAACTTGAGCGTGGTCTTTTAAGTGTTAATAAACACATGAAAGAAGAGGGTGAGAACCTGAAGCGTATACTCGAAGGTAAATAATACTTCTGGTACTTCTTCCTGACCTGTGGCACAGGCCTATATTATGAAGGTATATTGCACAGCCTGTTATGATGCCCAATTGTAAATACGTGTTAGATACTGAATAACTAATCATTTTTTGTACATACTCATAGGAAAGAATAGCTTTATCCTCATATCAGGAAGGCTAATTGTACGTATGAGTAATCAGCTATCGCTGCCCCTTGCCCTTTCCAGGTCCGGCGATATATTGTAATAATAGTTATAATATTATTAATTATCATATGTTTGTGGAGATAAGAGATGATGGTTTCTGTGGAAAAGGTGTTGGAGAAACTCAAAGATAAAGCCAGTCCTGACAAGTTAGAAGGAATGGCCCGGTTTGGCATAGCAGTTGAGCAAAGGCTAGGGGTAGCAGTACCAGATATGAGAAAGCTAGCGAAAGAACTGGGCAAAAATCACGAGCTTGCGTTGGAGTTGTGGAGTACTGGAATAGATGAAGCGAAGATTATAGCAGGAATGATAGCCGACCCTAATAAATTAACAGCGGATCAAATGGATGATTGGGTGAAGAGTCTCAACTCGTGGGACGTCTGTGACCAGGTATGTATGAACCTTTTTGACAAGAGCCCTCTGGCCTGGGGGAAAATATATGACTGGTCTATCAGGGAAGAAGAATTCGTAAAAAGGGCTGCTTTTGCGCTGATAGCCTGCCTCGCATGGCATGACGAGACTATGCATGATGAGAAATTCATTGAACTGCTTCCGGTTATAGTACAAGGAGCTACGGACAGCCGAAATTTCGTAAAGAAAGCCGTTAATTGGGCGCTCAGACACATAGGTAAAAGGAATCTTTACTTGAACAAAGCAGCAATAGATACCGCCAAAGCCATTCAGCAACTTGATTCAAAAGCGGCAAGATGGATTGCCTCCGATGCTATCAGGGAACTTGAGAGCGAGGCTGTACAGGCAAGGCTCAAAAAATAATTCGTACAATGGTGACAACAAGAATTACGAGCAGACATGCTATTAGAAAACGTATGGCAGTTAACCGGGTATTTGTTTTAGTGACGAACATGTATGAGCAACGTTTATATCAAAAATTGGTGGTATTATCTTAGCTATCAGAAAAGTTATTAACAAAGCTGAGCGCTTCTCATGTTATTCTCACCTGATTGGGGCTCTGGCAGCCGTAGTCGGTCTTGTAGTATTACTGTTTGAGACATGGGGACGGTGGGACTACCTCTGGATTTGTCTGATTTACGGACTGGGAATTATCAGTCTCTTTGTATCGAGTACTCTCTATCATGCTTTTAAACAGCAGGAGAACGAGAACAGCATATGGCGAAAATTGGACCACGTGGCTATTTTTATCATGATTGCTGCTACCTACACCCCAATAATGTATATCTATACTGATGGTGTATGGCAGTGGAGCATTATTCTAGTACAGTGGATACTTGTAGGCCTTGGGGTATGGTTCAAGCTGTTTTACTTGCAGGCGCCACGTATTCTGTCACCTGTTATCTACCTGTCGATGGGATGGATGGCAGTAATTCCCTTTGGGCAATTGTGGTTTCTGATGACTCCCATATCAATAATACTTCTGATTTCAGGTGGTATCGCTTTTAGTATAGGAGCTGCCATCTATGCTATGAAGAAACCTGACCCATACCCTGGAACATTTGGATTCCATGAGATATTTCACCTGTTTATCCTCATTGGAGCCTTGCTGCACTTCTTTGTTGTCTATTTAGCGCTTTGAAATATTAGCTTTAATTCTGCAAACCACGTATTGGTCTAGAATACTGCAGTACTCTAGAGAAATATCCCTTGAATCCAATCCTGCTTCGGTCGAGAATAGTTTAGTCTATAAATAGATGTATTCCTGATGTTTGCTTGGAATATTGCTCTCACGGAGAAGCTTGCTCATTTGGAATGGCTTTTTAAGGCTCGTATAAATAACAATGTAGCGCTGACTATCGTTATCATTCCAAAGCCTGCGCTGGTTGTAAAGACCCAGTTAGTGCCAAATTCCCCGGCGATGTAACCTAATATACTGGCTGAAAAAGAGCCGAGGCCAAAGGCACAGAGGAAGTATAATCCAAAAATTCGACCTCTCTGGTCACTGGGAGAATAGTCAGCGAGGAGTACATTGTAAATTGGTTGTCCCATAAAATAAAAGAAGGCAAAAATAGTAGAAACCACAATCAGTAGTATGCCCTGGCTATTTCCCATGAGAATCAACATTGGTACTGCGATTAAAGACACGATGAATACCAGGGTCTCACGGCTCTTTCTATCTGACAAATATCCGCCTAAAAATTGTCCTCCAACTCCGAAAGCAAGAGCGATAGTAGTGAATGACCCAGCTAATAGAGCGCTATCCATGTCGAATAAACTGAAATTGATTCTTTCATTTAGATAGACAGGAAGAAATGTCACTATGCCACGGTAAATAAAACCATTCATAGTCGCAGCAATAAAGACCAGTATGAGGGGAACTATTAATAGACGAGGAGGACTTACGTGTATTTTAACTTCACTGATGATGTTTTTGGGAGTTGGCATTTCTACCTTACTGAAGAAATAGAAGCCAGCAGCCAGAATTAGTGCTGGAATTGATAAAAATAGGTATGTTTCTCGCCAACTGAAAATAGATGCTATGGAACTGGCAAGTAGTGGTCCAATTGCAACTCCTAAGTTCCCACCCATTCCCAAATAAGCGAAGCTCATGCCCCTATTTGTAGTTACTCTGGTAATAAATGCAAAACTAACAGGGTGATAGATACCCAAAGATAGACCAAGGATCATCAATCCTGTTCCTAGAATGTAAATGCTGGGTGATAACCCTATAATGACGGAAGCTATTCCCATGCTGATGCAACAGACCATTAGTAATCGTCTTTCACTAAAACGGTCTGCCAGCAGACCGGCGGGAAAGCCCATAATTCCAAAAGCGAGACCAAACACATTGGCCAGTATTCCCATAATAAATAGGCTGGCACCAAATTCATTAGCAATATGAACAAGTAAGGCTCCATAACTTAATTCCAGAATGTGAATAAGCCCGTGGCATCCCGATGTATAAATAATGGCCTTTTTTTCAAAAAACTTCATAATTTCTCCAGTGTTTGGGATAGATATTGCTGTAATGAACAACCAGTCTATGAGTTAGCGAATGAAACGGAATTATGCAGACTATGGATTGCATGAGTATTTTACATTGATAAATGTATTATGGGAAATCACATAATTCTACTTGCGAAATTGAATTTACTTCTGTTAGTAATTATGATACATATGAGTGCTTTCTTCCATATTAGCTAAAATTAAAGAGAGTGGTTAAAATATACAATCTTATTATCAGGTGGAAATATGTTCACAACAGTTATTGGAAGTTATCCATTTAATTATCAGGATGTTGGCAGAGAGGCCATAACCATGGCAGTAAGGGATCAACTTGATGCCGGGATATACCTGGTCTCTGATGGGCAGACAAGATATGGGATGGTGGATTATTTTGCCAGGTCAATAGAAGGCTACTCTCTTAACAATGGGAGTGAGATAACTGGAAAGATTGGGAGAGGGGAGGCGGCAGAGTTGACGGAAGATTTGGAGATTGTGAGGGGCATGACTTCACACTTCAAGGGAATTATCACAGGTCCGGTTACTCTCGTATTCTCTTCAAAAATCAAGTCTTATTATGAAGGATACAGCGACGAGCGAGTTTATCTCGACACTGCCAGAGCCCTTCTGGATATAGCCAGGATGTTGCAGGCGAGTGGGGCAGAATGGATACAAATTGATGAACCATATCTATCTGTTGGAGCTCCTATGGATATTGCACAACAGGCGATTGAAAGTATAGCAGTAAATCTTGATGTACCAGTTGCACTTCACGTATGTGGAACCGTGAAGCCAATATTCAGAAAGCTGTTGCAGTGGAAGGGAATAACCATGCTTTCACATGCGTTTATGAGCGACGACAATCTTGAGATATTAAGCTGGAAAGAGCTTAAAGATTCAAACAAGATACTTGGATTAGGGTGTATTGACACAACAAATACTGCGATTGAAGAAACAGGAACCATAGAGAATGTGATAAGAACAGCTTTGGAGAATTTACCTGAGGAAAGGCTCATTATTCATCCTGACTGTGGTTTAAAACTATTCCCCAGGGATATTGCTTTTAAAAAGCTAAAGCAAATGACAGCAGCTACGAAGAATGTATCTCAATCCAGGAATTCTGCTGGTAATTCTACTACATAATTCTGCCTGTTAATTCACGCTTCCTGTATGGTTATTCGTTTTATAGCGTCACCTGATTCGATTTTTTGCAGGACGTCCATTCCTTCCGTTAACTGTCCAAAAACCGAGTGTTTACCATCGAGGTGTGGCTGTGGGGCATAGGTAATAAAAAACTGGCAGCCATTGCTATTAGGTCCACTATTCGCCATCGATAGGGTTCCTGTATTATGTTTGTGTTCGCTGAATTCATCGGTGAATTTGTAACCTGGAGACCCTGTACCTGTACCTGTAGGATCACCGCCTTGAGCCATAAATCCGGGTATAACTCGATGAAAACTGGTATTGTTATAAAAGCCATCACGCGCCAGAAAGACAAAATTATTCACTGTCATGGGAACATCCTTGGCAAATAATTCCAGTACCAGGTCCCCTTTTTCCGTTTCTATGATAGCAGTATAGGTTTTATCAACATCAATTGTTATTGGGGGTGGAGCTGTATATGATTTTGGAGCTGAAGTTGTAGTAGGAGCAGGGGTAGGAGTAGTAGGAGGAGTAGGAATAGGAGTAGGTGATTGTTCGGAACATCCCCCTAACATCAGTATCAGAGATATAGATATTAAGCTACCTATTTTAAATAAACTATTTCGCGTCATTGAACACCTCGCCTTTCGATATTATGGACAAACAAATACACGGATAATATTAGCATATGTTAACTGTATTATGGGAAAACGTTAAAAATTTACACGTTGATAAATTGACAATACATTTAAATTAAGGCAAAATTTGCGGGGCAGGTTGTAAGAATATGCTAAGAACAATTGCAGAAATAAACGAGAAAATAAAAAAAGGTAAGGCTGTAGTAGTCACCGCTGAAGAGGTGATTGATATTGCTGCAAAAAAAGGAATAAACAAAGCTGCCCAGGAAATCGATGTGGTTACTACGGGTACCTTTGGACCGATGTGTTCTTCAGGCGCCTTTTTTAATATTGGCCACACCGCTCCTAAAATTAAACTTGGTGGTGGTAAACTGTACCTTAACGACGTTCCGGCATATGCAGCTCTTGCGGCAGTAGACTTTTTCGTCGGGGCAAACGCTCTCCCTGATGATGACCCTCGAAACAAGATATATCCAGGTGAATTCTGGTATGGCGGTGGACATGTCATCGAGGACCTGGTGGCAGGAAAAGACATCAAGTTAGTTGCTACAGCCTACGGAACAGATGAATATCCACGAAAAAAACTGGAGACATGGATAAAACTGGAAGATATGAATGAAGCCACCCTGTTTAATCTTCGCAATGCATACCAGAATTACAATGTTGCGGTAAATCTGTCCGATCACGTGATTCATACATATCTGGGTGTATTAAAGCCGAATTTGGGTAATGCTGGTTACTCTAGCGCTGGTCAACTTTCGCCGTTACTTAATGATCCATACTATAAGACAACTGGCATTGGCACAAGGATATTTCTGGGAGGGGGTGTGGGATATGTGTCCTGGTACGGTACACAGCATAACCCTTGTGTTCCTAGAGGTGACAATGGCGTTCCGAAGGAGGGTGCCGGGACTCTCTCGGTTATCGGAGATTTGAAACAAATGAAATCAAACTGGCTTGTTGGAACAAGCATGCTTGGTTATGGGGCCACCCTGACTGTTGGCATAGGCATTCCGATACCTATTCTCTCTGAGGAAATCTTAGGTTATACGACGGTAACAGATGCTGATATTGTGACTTCAGTCATTGATTACGCAGGTGCATATCCACAAAGGAAGCCGGATATACTAGGAAAAGTCAGCTATGCAGAGCTAAAAAGCGGACATATACAAGTTCAGGGAAAAAACGTACCGACTGCCTCATTGTCCAGCTATTCAAAGGCAGTGGAGATTGCCAATATATTGAAAGCATGGATTCAAAAAGGTGAGTTTTTACTTACTGAACCTGTGCAATCATTACCAGGTGTTGAATCTGGTGTAAAATTCAAGCCGTTAAATGAAAGGCCAATATTGGAGTAGAAGCGTGAATATATCAAGAAAAATAGTGCTTCATTTTCCTCCTCATGCTACAGGAAAGTCGATAGTAAGTGGTTTAGTCAGGGATTTTGGTCTGGAATTCAACATACTGAAAGCATCCATTACTCCCGGAGAAGAGGGCTTACTGATTATGGAACTTAGTGGCGAGCAAGAGGACTATGATCGAGGAGTTCGATATCTCATTGAGGTAGGCATCAAGATACAATCATTGAGCCAGGATGTGGTTCGGGATGAAGATAGGTGCACTCATTGTGGAGCCTGTGTCACTATTTGCCCTAGTGAAGCTTTTACAGTTGACCCAGATAGCAGGAAAATACTTTTCGACCAGGACAAGTGCATTGTCTGTGGGCTGTGTGTTAAGGCTTGTCCTCCCCGAGCTATGCGTTTGTATTTTTAATTAACGTATGTATGAGCCGCGATTTTATCGTCAATGGGGTAAGAAAAACGACCTGATTTCTAGCTACGTAGTCGTCAAACAAACTGACTTACATATTCAGGCTCGATGTGATTTAAGGGATAAAGCCACGAAAGCCATCTTGAAATATCGGTCTTCAATTGAGGGATATATACAGCAACATCCTCTCTTTGTAACGACATTAAAACCTTATCCTTTAGAAGGTAACGAACCAGTTATTATTAAAGAAATGATAGAAGCATCAACTCTAGCAGGCGTTGGTCCTATGGCGGCAGTAGCTGGAGCTATTGCTGAGGCTGTCGGGAGAGACTTACTCTCCTTTTCACCTGACATTATTGTTGAAAATGGCGGGGATATTTTTCTAAAAATAACGAAGAAACGTGTGATAGGCATCTATGCTGGAGAATCTCCTTTTACAGGAAAGATTGCTCTGGAAATTAAACCTCAGGAAACACCCATCGGTATATGTACCTCATCCGCAACGGTGGGGCATTCTCTAAGTCTGGGCAATGCTGATGCTGTTGTAGTGCTCTCTCATTCGACCCTTTTTGCAGATGCTGCTGCTACCGCTATCGGTAATTTGATTCATGATTCAGATGATATACCGGAGGCAATTGAACAGGCTCAAGCAATGAAAGACCTTTATGGTATTGTGATTATCAAAGATGACAAGATAGGGTTCTGGGGGAAGATTAAAATTCATAACAAATAAACTGCATGGTTTAGGCCGTCTGCTGGTTTTCATGTTATTTCAGCGGGAAGTTAAACGAATTATATAACAAAAAAACGAAATAATATTTAAACTACGATGGCAGATAGTTTGCAATTTAATAAAGTTGTGTTAATATCTCTGGCGTCCCAAGTAACCAAGCTTAAGCGGTGACCATGTAGGCGAAGGCTGAAAGGTACGAAGTAAAAGTTAGGCTACTTGGGATGTATTTTATTAATAGTTAGGTAACCAAATTCACTTTTCTCTTCACTGATAGTTGAACGTTTGTCCCTAAAACCTGTTTTAGCTGAAATGTCTGGATGCTAGTGTTGCTCAGAAGTAGAGCAGTAGTTTCTTAAGCTCCAACCCAGAGTGCTGTTCCGTCATGTTCTATATCTTCTGGTACAGTTCCCTGCCCTCCGAAGCTACGATTGGTAGGGTGTCCATCAGGTTTGTGACTGTCGATTTCGAATTAATTTATTACAAAATAAAAGAATATATATTTTGACAAATTGGATAAGGGCGACATATAAGTATTGATAGGATGAAATGATTTCTTGTATTTACGAGTGGCCGAGTGGGGAAGATGCTAGCTCATATTATTTAGAGTCTTTGTTACTTCGTGGTAATATTAATAGAATGTTTAGTCATTACCAAGGAGGTAAAAATGCCATCAGTAGATGTGGTGAGTAGGGTGGACATGCAGGTACTGGATAACGCGATAAACAACGTTAAGCGTGAAATCTCGACGCGATTCGATTTCAAAAACGTGAAGTCTGAGATTGTTTTGGACCGAAAAGATAAGTGTATTCATATTGTTACTGGAGACAATATGAAGGTTAAAGCAGTTATAGAGATTCTCTTTGGTCAATGTACTCGGCTTAAAGAGAATCCCAAGTGTTTGGACGTCAAGGAGATTGAACCCACCTCCCATGGCACAGTGAAGATGGATATCCTTATTAAGGAAGGTATCCCAAAAGAGACCGGCCAGAAAATTGTTAAACTCATCAAGAGTCTTAAGATCAAAGTCCAGCCGGCTCTTCAAGATGACCAGGTCAGGATCACTGGTAAGAAAATCGATGACCTCCAGAAAATCATGCAATTGCTTAAGGAGCAGGATTACAATATTCCTCTGCAGTTTGTCAATATGAAAAGCTGATGCATGCTGATTCGGAACATCATAAATAGCTGGGCATAAGGGAGTTTGCAGTAACCAGAATACCGTATGAATGGCATGGCGTCTGCGTGTTCAAGGAGCTTAAAAAGGCGGTACCATCTGAAAAGTCCCTATGGCGCCAAATCCATAGCGCCCTGCCCTTGGTAGTTGTAGCTCAGTTGCTTTTACTATGGATACATATTCGCATATAATAAAGGGCATGCAAGGCGAGGCTACGGAGTTATTGTACAGGGTACTTTCTGAGGGTGGAAATAGTACCTTTGAAGGCGTTAATGCCAAATTAACGCCTGTACCTGACATAAAGTTTTGCATTAACTGATATAGCTTTGCATGCCAGTGTAGCTCAGTGGTAGAGCAGCGGTTTCGTAATCTCGAGCCTAAAGTACCGTTCCATGGTGTTCCATATCGTCTGGTACAGTCTCATGACAGCGGAAAACACGATCGGTGTGGTTGGTTGTAATTGGGTGTGGTGGGACGTGAACGTCAAAACCGACGTCAAAGCTATTTACCTCTTGAGCGCGAACTCATATCTACTGTTGGATGGGGAGGTCGAGCAGGCCCTAACTCCCCCTGAAACAATGCTTTGTTTTGTTTGAGAATAAACCAGTTATGTTGCTACTTTAATTAAAGAAGACGCTAGAAAGTTCTAATAGCCTACAGGCAATAGTGCTGACTCGGCACGCTATGCCGCTGTGATTGTGATTTTGATGGATTCCGGACTACCTAGCTCTTTAACCTGCTCTTTGGTTAAATATATGGTCATTGGGTGGTCTTCCTTCTTCTCCTTGAATCTCCAAGTGCCCGGTGTCTCTTTGTCCTTTGTGAGTATGATTTCCACTCTTGCTTCCTCCTCTATATTTGCCTTACCTTCCGTTTATACTGTCTCTTTTGTAACTGCATTACCCTCCACCACCCCAATCTCCTCCTCCGTTAACCCGTACAGCTCATATACCATATGGTCAATCTGGCGCTTAAATTCTTTAACTTGTGCTTGTTTGTCAGAGTTATGCATGTAGCCCTCTAACTTTGTAATATCCATGATGTTATCAACTAAATTAACCAGAGGTTCTTGTTCACTTAGTGCAATATCAGGTATGGGTAACTTACGAAAATCGTCGGGGTAAAAGTAGTTTTCTAGACGGTGACGCCGAATGTTATTTAGGTATTTAAATGCGAACGATGAGTTGAGAATTGCAAGAAGATATTTCAAATCAAACCGTTCTGAAGTCTTCTCAAGTTCAAGGCGAGATAAGCTGTTAAATTTCTTGATGCTAGTCTGGATACTTTTATTAGTGATTCCATGTAAATCTCGAAACTTTACAAATATTACTATACTATCATTGCATAATAATTTTGTTTCATCGTAAATACCAGGTGTAACGCGTCCACGCATAATTTTTGGTCGGTCATAAAGCTCAGGGAAAGTTGCTCTACTTAACTCCCCCGGAACGCGCATTGTTCCCCATTCAAGATATCTAGCCAGTTTTATAACATATGCACCAATATCCTTGCCCTCAATATATTTACGTGAATGAACTGAAGTTTCTATTTCTGATATCAAATCGTCTTTTCTAAATCTACCTTTTGCTGTTTTCTCATCTGAATTAATGACCATTCCTTTACTTATATAACAAATATCACCTAAAGCTACTGTTCTTGGGCCAATAGGTATGACAGTATATTCCTTGCGGAAGGCGTCCCGGCCTAGTGCTTTAAATTCGCTTGTTGGTATT
>CAZZHQ010000064.1:0-13955 GCA_964654015.1 uncultured Dehalococcoidales bacterium
GTCGTATTTGGATGGAAACAATAAAAGGTGAGAGATTCTCAGATACACGGGTTGCGCAAGCAGTTACATGTGGTGCCGAAGTGATATCTGTAGCGTGCCCATATTGTTATCTCAACTACCGTGACAGCTTACTTACTGCAAATAAATTGGACGTTATCGAGATAAAAGACATCGTTGAGCTCGTTGCCGAGGCAATGTAAAAAGGAGGCCTGATAATGGAGCAAGAAATAAAAATTGGAGTTTATATTTGTCATTGCGGGCTTAATATTTCCAGTATAGTAAACGTCAAGGATGTAGCTAAGTATGCCGGCACTCTCGATTCAGTATTTATCGCCAGAGACTACCAGTTCATGTGCTCTGAACCAGGGCAAAATCTTATAATAAGTGATATCCATGAATTTGGACTAAATCGGATAGTAGTAGCTTCATGCTCTCCTAAGATGCATGAACCCACCTTTCGTAATGCCTGCCAACAAGCCGGGCTCAATCCATATTTGATGGAAATGGCAAATATCCGTGAACAATGCTCCTGGGTGCACGATGATAAAGTAGTTGCCACTGAAAAGGCAAAAGATTTAGTAAGGGCAGCAGTACGACGAGTATACTACAATGAACCGCTGACTATAAGGAAGATCCCCTTTAATCCCAACACTCTTGTCATAGGTGCTGGAATTGCTGGTATTCAGGCCTCGCTGGATATCGCTAATGGCGACCATAAAGTCTATCTGATTGAAAAAAACACTTCTATTGGTGGACACATGATACAACTTGATAAAACATTTCCTACCCTAGATTGCTCTGCATGTATCCTAACCCCTAAAATGGCCGCGGTGGGACAGCACCCGTATATAGATCTGATGACATACAGTGAAATTGTAGAGGTCTCAGGTTATGTAGGCAATTTCAAGGTGAAGGTTAACAAAAAGTCGCGCTACGTAGACGAGGACAAATGTACCGGGTGCGGGTTGTGTTTTGAGAAATGTCCTATAGCCATAAGCAACGAATTTGAGTTAGGATTATCTAATCGTAAGGCTATCTATATACCTTTTCCCCAGGCTGTGCCCAACAAAGCGGTAATAGATAAGCGAGAAGACCGTCCTTGTAAAGCTGCTTGTGTAGATGCTTGTCCAGTTCATACTAACGTACTTGGTTATATTAAGCTTATTAGCGATGAAAAATTTAAAGAAGCCTATCAACTTATTAGAGATACAAACCCTCTTCCTGCAGTTTGTGGCAGGGTTTGCTATGCACCTTGTGAAGAAGCCTGCAATCGAGGCCAAATGGATGATCCCTTAAATATTCACCACTTGAAAAGATTTGTCACCGACAAAATAGATATTGATGATCTAACAATTCCTCAGGTTGAAATTACGGATAAAAAAGTAGCAATTATTGGCGCTGGACCTGGAGGATTGGCTGCAGCAAATGACCTCGCTCTAAAGGGACATGATGTCACTATATTTGAAGCATTACCGGAACCTGGTGGATTGCTTCGCTATGCTATCCCAGACTATCGTCTTCCCAAAGAGATATTGCAAAAAGAAATAGCATACATACAGAAGCTTGGTGTTGAGATAAAAACAGGGGTTGCGGTAGGTACAAATATTTCTCTTACAGAAATACAATCCAATTATCATGCGGTCCTAATAGCTACCGGTGCCCAGAATGGGATTAAGTTGAATGTGGAAGGGGAACAACTCCCAGGCGTTATAGAAGGAATAAAGTTCTTAAGGGAGTTTAACCTTGGAAGTAATATAAAGGTTGATAAGACCGTAGCAATAATAGGTGGAGGTAATACAGCTATTGATTGCGCTCGAACAGCAAAACGTATTGGCGGAGTGGATGTCAAAATCATCTATCGCCGTTCTCGTGCTGAGATGCCGTCTTCAATTGAAGAGATAGCAGCAGTCGAAAAAGAAGGAATAGATATAATTTTCCTTACCAATCCAAAACGTTTTCTATCTCAAAACGGAAAACTTTCAGGAATAGAGTGTATAAAAATGAAGCTTGGTGAACCAGATTCCAGTGGTCGCCCTCAACCCATTCCCATTAAGGGATCCGAATTTACGTTACCTGTTGACATGATAATAACTGCACTTGGACAATTCCCAGAAGCAGAATTTACACGAGATGTTGGGTTATCGCTCAGTAAATGGGGCACAATAGAAATACACCCTGAATCTTGTTTGACCAACATTAATGGAATATTCGCTGGTGGCGAAGTTGTTACCGGCCCTGCCTATGCAATTGACGCAATTGCAGCAGGGAAAAGAGCAGCCTATTCAATAGACTTGTATTTAAACGGTTTGCCAATAGATCCCGTGAATAAAATGCATAGGAAGCCGGAGGTGCTTTCCAAAAATGAACTACAGTCTTTAATGGAGCGTTTTAGTCCTCAGAAGCGAGTAGAGGTAAGGGAACTACCGGTAAAAGAAAGAGTATCAAACTTTTCGGAAGTGACTTGCGGGTTTTCAACTACTGAGGCAATAACAGAAGCCTCAAGGTGCCTGGCAGGGCAAATAGAAGGATGTTTCCAATGTCATGAATGTGAAACGGTGTGTGAGCCAAAAGCCATCAATTTTGAAAAAGATGATGAAACCATAGAGGTAGAAGTAGGAAGTATCATCGTCGCCACAGGATATGATTCTTTTGATCCCTCGGTGATTGGACAATATGGATATGGAAAATACGATAATGTTGTGACAGGCATGGAATTCGAACGCATGTCAAGCGCAACAGGTCCTACAGGAGGTCAAATCCTGTTAAAAAATGGGCAACAACCACAGAGCGTAGCAATAGTTCATTGTGTAGGCAGTCGTGATCAAAATTACCATGACTATTGTTCCAGGATTTGTTGTATGTACGGCCTTAAATTTGCTCATCTAATAAAGGAAAAAACAGATGCCGATGTCTATGAAATGTATATAGATATGCGTTGCTTTGGCAAAGGTGGTGAGGAATTCTATAAACGTCTTTCTGAGGAAGGTGTTAATTTCATAAGAGGCAAGGTATCCAAGATTACCGATCGTGCAGAAACTAACGAGGAAAAAGAGAAACTTATAGTTGTGACAGAAGACACTTTACTGGGAAGTATGATGCGTATTCCTGTCGACCTTGTCATTTTGTGCACAGCGATAGAATCTCGTTCGGATGCTGAGCAGCTTGGCAGATTACTTACTATCGGTAGAAGTGCAGATGGTTTCTTCATGGAGCGGCATGTCAAACTTGCTCCAGTGTCGACACCCAGCGATGGTATTTTTATAGTGGGTTGCTGCCAGGGACCAAAAGATATTCCTTATACAGTCTCACAAGCGTCGGCGGGGGCCGCCCAGGCGTTGACCATGATCAGCAAGGGAGTGGTTGAAATTGAAGCAGCTATATCAGTTATTGATGAGGAACTCTGTGCTGGCTGCAAAATATGTATCGGGCTTTGCCCTTATACTGCCATCTCCTTTGATGAAGCTAATGGTGTATCAATTATCAATGAGGCGTTATGTAAAGGTTGTGGTACCTGCGGAGCCGCCTGCCCCACTGGCGCTATCGCCAGCAGAAACTTTACATCCAAACAGCTCATAGCACAGTTGGAGGGAGTATTATCATGAGCTTTGAGCCAAAAATCGTTGGTTTTCTATGCAACTGGTGTTCTTATGGTGCGGCCGACCTGGCAGGAACTTCTCGCATTAAATATTCTGGCAATATTCGAATAATAAGGGTTATGTGCAGCGGTAGAATCGATCCTACTTTCATCCTTAAGGCTTTTGAAAAGGGTGCAGACGGAGTGCTGATATGTGGATGTCACATTGGGGATTGCCACTATATGGAAGGAAACATAAAGGCAGCACGCCGAATTCCGTTACTTAAAAAGATGCTGTCACAATTTGGTATTGAGGATGAACGCCTACGCCTGGAATGGTGTTCTGCTGCAGAGGGCAAGCGTTTCGCTACAATTGTCGACGACATGACTGAGCAAATAAGAAAACTCGGTCCTTTTAATTACAACGGGGGTGGTAAATAATGGCTAAGTTGAAATTGGCCCTTTACTGGGCGGCGAGCTGCGGAGGATGTGACGTAGCTGTACTCGATATCAACGAGAATATTTTAAAATTGGCGGAGATTGCGGATATCTTGTTCTGGCCAATCGCTTTAGACTTCAAGTATAGCGATGTAAAGGCCATGGAAGACAATTATATTGATGTTTGCCTTTTTAATGGCGCAATCGTTACTTCCGAACACGAACATGTAGCTCAATTACTAAGAGCTAAATCCAAGACATTGATAGCTTTTGGTTCCTGTTCCTGTTTCGGAGGAATACCAGCGTTGGCAAATTTCAGCAACAGTACTGATATCATGAAATATTCTTACATCGAAGCACCTTCAAATGACAATCCCAATAGTGTGCTGCCCCAGATCCTAACTAATGTCAATGAGGGTTTACTTGAACTACCAGAGTTTTACGATACTGTAAAAACTCTGGCACAGGTTGTGCCTGTGGAATATTACCTTCCAGGCTGTCCTCCACCAGTAAATCTTATACTTGACCTTGTTGGAAAGCTTGCAAAGAATGAACTGCCAGTGATTGGCTCTACACTAACGCCAGACAAAACAGTCTGTGACGAATGCTCACTTAAAAAAGAGAATAAGTGCATCGCCAAAGTATTTAGGCCTCACGAACTAATTCCCGAACCAGAGCGATGTCTGCTGGAGCAGGGCATTATCTGCTGCGGCCCTGCCACCAGAGCTGGTTGTGAAGCAACCTGCCTCAAAGTAGGAATGCCATGCCGTGGTTGTTTTGGTCCTCCCGCGGGAATCATCGATCAGGGAGCAAAATTACTAAGTGCTATCGCCTCTATCTTTGATGCTGAAAACGAAGAGGAGATAGGTAGAATGGTTAATGAAGTCGTTGATCCTGCTGGAACTTTCTATCGATTTGGACTGGCTAATTCAATTCTTAAGAGAAAGCGGTTTCAGGAGATAAATCATGAATAAAATAACCATTGATCCTATCACAAGGCTCGAAGGGCATGGAAAGATAGAGATCTTTTTAACGGCGGAGGGGGATGTTGCCAATGCCTATTTACAAGTACCAGAACTACGCGGTTTTGAGACATTCTGTCAGGGAAGACCCGTCGAGGAAATGCCAAGAATCACTACACGGCTCTGTGGCGTATGTCCTGGAGCTCACCACATAGCCTCAGTTAAAGCAACTGATGCAGTTTATCAGGTTGAGCCCACACCCACAGCTAAAAAAATAAGGGATTTATTCTATTGCGCCCATATGATACATTCCCATGCGGCTCATTTCTATGTCCTAGCTGCCCCTGACTTTGTGCTAGGACCAACCAGTGACCCAAAAGAAAGAAATATCCTGGGTCTTATAGCTAAGCTTGGTACTGAAATTGGTTTGGATGTGATAAAACATAGGGCTTTCGCACAGGAAATACAAGCAGTGATAGGCGGTAAAGCTACCCATCCAGTATGTGGTCTTCCTGGAGGAATGAGCAAAGCTATTCTTGAAGAGGAACGTAAGGATTTCGAGGAAAAAGCAAAAAGTCTGGTGAATTTTGGAATTGCGTCATTAAAACTATTTCACAGCCTGATTTTGTCCAACAAAGAATACATGGACTTGATTGTTGGCGACGCCTACTACATGAAAAGCTACTATATGGGAATGGTAGATAAGAATAACAAGGTTAATTTCTATGAGGGTGATATAAGGGTCGTGGATCAAGACGGCAAGGAAAACGCACGGTTCAATCCTGATGATTACCTGGAGTTCATATCCGAGCATACGGAGCCTTGGTCTTATTTGAAGTTTCCTTTTTTGAAAAAGGTAGGCTGGAAAGGACTGGTTGAGGGCAAGGATAGCGGTGTCTTCCGTGTTGCTCCATTAGCCAGGCTTAATGTGGCAGAAGGGATGGCAACTCCCCTAGCACATGAAGAATATGAAAAGATGTACGATACATTTGCTGCGAAACCTGTTCATGCCACTATGGCAATGCACTGGGCCAGGCTAATAGAGATGCTTTATGCGGCTGAACACTTGCTGGAGCTTTGCCAGGATAAAGACATTACAGACCCAAACATACGGAATATACCGACTGCTACTCCCAGCGAAGGCATTGGGGTTATTGAGGCCCCCCGTGGCACACTCATACACCATTACCAAACGGATAATAATGGCATAATTCAAAAAGTAAATTTGATAGTTGCTACTGTAATGAATAACGCTGCGATGAATATGTCAATAAAGAAAGCTGCCCAGAGTTTAATTAACAAGAATCAAAAAGCAACTGAGGGACTTTTGAACATGGTAGAAATGGCATATCGCGCTTATGATCCATGTATTGCTTGCGCTACTCATACGTTACCTGGCCAGATGCCTCTAGAAGTAATTATCTACGATCACAATAGAATTGTTGTCGATAGTATTAGTCAATGTATATATAATTAAAGATAATAAAATAACATATGAGAACGGAAATAATCGAGGAAAAATACTATTAAGAGTATAGTAATAGGATTAGGAAACCCTATATTAAGTGATGATGGAATAGGATTTCATGTAACTGAACGACTCAAAAAAATTCTCTACAATCGTCAAGTGACTGTCACTGAAGAGAGTATTTCAGGTTTAAATATACTGGAATTGTTACTTGATTACGATAAAGCGATAATTGTCGATGCTATCATGACTTCTAAGGGAACAGCAGGCCAAATTTATCGTCTTGAACCCGAGTCTTTTAAGTATTCACTCCATAGTAGTTCTCCTCACGACGTTAACCTGGTTACAGCCCTGGAATTTGGCAAACAACTTAAATTACCTGTTCCCCGTGATATCGTTATCTACGCAATTGAAGCTGCAGATGTTAGCACATTCGGTGAAAAGTGTACGACTGAGGTACAACGTGCAATAAACCAATGTGCAGATATGGTTGTTGACGAATTGCGGCGTTCTGGATACAAGTAGATTAATTTAGAAAAGTGATTTTCCGGGTGGTATAATGACTAAACTTTGTCAGGAGGTAAAATGCTAAAAATAATCGTGCCAATCAAACAAGTTGTTGATGTAAGTCAAATAAAGTTTGATGAAAATGGAGTTGGCACCATCGAAAGCTCTATAGGGGGAGAGATAAATCCATTTGATTTGAACGCTTTAGAAGTAGCTGTTCAAATAAAAGACAAATTAGATGCTACTGTTAGTGTCCTCAGCATGGGTGAACCAGGAACTGACAGCATATTGAAGGATGCTATCGCAAGAGGTGCAACCGATGCATTTCTACTTGAAGATGCAGCCTTTAAGGATTCGGATACGCTTGCCACCTCATATACCCTGGCCAGTGCAATAAAGAAAATGGGTGAATACGATTTAATTGTATGTGGAGAGAAAAGCGTCGATGGAGATACAGGTCAAGTTGGCCCCGAAATTGCCGAGCATCTAGGCATACCTCACGTAGCTTATGTTGCCAATATAGAGGAGATGGGAGAAAAATTGGTATTGGTAAGTGACATGGATGGTGAGCAGCATGTAATTGAATGTAGTCTCCCTGTTCTGATTACGGTAACTAAAAACATAAACACCCCTAGATTGCCAAGTCTCCGTGACAAGCTAAACTCTCGAAAAGCAAAGGTGGAGATATGGCATGCTGACGACTTAACTCCAGACGCCGATAAAAGTAAGTTTGGAAACGCAGGCTCTCCTACATTTGTGGATAAGATTACTCTACCTTCAGAAGGAGGCAGAAAAGGCAAGATATTCAAAGGTTCAACCGAGGAGATTGTCAAAGAACTTGCCGGTGAACTTGAAAAAGACGGAGTACTAAAAGGTTTAGGTGCAAAATGACAGATCAAAATAACATTATTATTTTCGCTGAACAACAACATGGCAAAATACAAACGATTTCATATGAATTGTTAGGTAAAGGTAAGGAGATAGCTAAAAAAACTGGCGCAGAAGTCTTTGCTGTTCTGCTTGGTGATCAGATGGATGAGGAAGCAAAGGAATTGATTTATTATGGAGCAGATAAGGTATTTTTATACCAGCACTCCTCCTTAATGGATTTTGACCCACTTAACTACAAGTTTAATATTGTAAATTTAGTACAGGAGCAAAAACCAGCCCTTTTGCTTCTTGGTGCAAGTCATTTAGGTCGATCGCTTGCTCCAAGGTTGGCTGTGGCTCTAAAAACTGGCCTTAGTGCTGATTGTATCGGCCTTGAATTGGATGATAACGGAAATATTATTCAAATACGCCCTGCATTTAGTGGCAGTATTCTGGCCTATATACAAACCAAAACAAAACCCGTAATTGCTACTCTAAGATACAAATCATCAGAAAGCATGGAACGAGATAGCTCCAGAAAAGGAGAGATAATAAATAGAGAAGCTGAAATCAGTCCTTCTTTCTTGACCATTCTAAGAAAACAGAAATCTGGAGAGATTGACTTAACTGAAGCGGATATAATTATATCTGGTGGAAGAGGACTTAAGAAAGCAGACGATCTTTCCTTACTATCCGGATTGGCGGAGATTTGTGGTGGAGTAATTGGTGCCAGCAGACCATTAGTAGATGATAGATGGATAGGCAAAGAACATCAAGTCGGTTTTAGCGGCAATACTGTTAAACCGAAAGTGTACATAGCATGTGGCATCTCAGGCAGCTCCCAACACCTTGCTGGCATGAGAAGATCAGATATCATCATTGCCATAAATACTGATCCGTCTGCACCCATTTTTAAAGTTGCAGATTATGGAATAGTGGGAGACCTTTACGAAATTGTGCCCAAATTAATTGGCGAAATAAAAGGGAGGATTTTATGAAAAACGGTATTATAGAAGATTTACAAAACATCATAGGCAAAGACTGGGTCATCACAAACCGCGAACAGATGATAGATTATATGAGTGATGCCATATTTGATGCCATGGTACCAAAGCCAGCAGAGAATATCATACTGGTAAAACCAGCCAACGCTAAGGAAATATCAGAGATAGTGAAACTGGCAAACAAGGAGATTACTCCCATCATAATAAGGGGAGGTGGAACTGGCCTTGCAGGCGGAGCCATTCCGAATATAGATTGTATCCTTCTCTCTGTGGAGAGGCTTGACAAGATTGAAGAGGTGGATAAACCAAACCTAATGATTACAGCGCAGGCTGGTGTCACATATGCAGAGCTAGCAGAAGCGGCCGAAGGCGTAGGTATGTTTTTCCCACCAAAACCTGGCGATGTTGGTGCAGGGGTTGGCGGAGTTGTAGCCTGCAACGCAGCTGGTGCAAGAGCATCACTATATGGAGTTACCAGAAATTTTGTTAAAGGTATTGTGGTTGTCCTGCCAACCGGAGAAATAATCAAGTTAGGAGGAAAGGTACTCAAAAACGCCATGGGCCTTGATTTAATGCATATGATGATTGGTTCTGAAGGTGCTCTTGGAATAATAACCGAAGCAACCTTCAGGTTTGTAAAGAAGCCGGCACACAGTGTAACTGTTTTAGCCTCTTTTGATGATCGCCTTGAGGCCATGCAGGCAGCCCCTTTCCTGGCTGAACAATTGATAATCCCTCTGGCAGGTGAATACCTTGATCATGACCTGTGTGAACTAACTGCAAATTACCTTGGTACCCATTGGCCGGCACAGAAAGGAGAAGCCCATTTATTTTTCATAAGCGTAGGTGAAAATGAGGATGATGTATTCGCCGAGGCAGAGAAAATTGCCAAAATATGTGAAGAGCATGGAGCAATCGATATATTACTGGCGGACAGAAAAGAGGATCAAGACAACATACTAAAGATAAGGGGTGAAATAGCCACAGCACAAAGATCTGCTGGTAGCGTAGGGGATTTCCTTGATATCTGTGTACCACCAGTACAGGTTGTCGACCTTTTAGCAAGAATTCTTGAAATAGAAAAGAAACATGATACTCACATTCCGGTAACTGGACATGCGATAGACGGGAATCTACATCCTACCCCTTCTAAGGAACTAGTTGACCGAGGCCTGCTTGAAGTAGTAAAGGAAGACATTTATAAGGCTACTATTGATCTAGGCGGTGTTCTTTCAGGGGAACATGGACTGGGTATAACCAGGCTGCACAATTGCGCATTGTGGCCAGATCCCACACTATGGAGGGTAATGAACACAATCAAGAAAGCATTAGATCCGAATGGGATATTAAATCCGAAACGTGTTTTCCCATCATAAGCTAGATATTAGAATTTATTCGGATATCACAGGTATATTTCTAATGTATCTAGTTATCTCGTGATACGAGAGCACTCGACCTGCTCTTGTATCATGATAATATTCTACAAAATATTATTAATAAAACAAAAAGTGGTAATAACTACATGATGAATATAAGTAAATTACGAGATATCGTAGGCAATGATTGGGTAATAACAGCGCGTGACCAGATGGCAGCTTACTTAGTGGATGAGACCGCACCTGCAGTAAGGCCAAAACCAGCAGATAATGTTGTCGTGGTAAAGCCAGCTAATAGCCAGGAGATATCCGCCATATTAAAGTTGGCTAATGAAAATAAATCACCAGTTTTTATTCGTGGTGGTGGTACTGGCTTATGTGGGGGCGCCATGCCCGTTATAGATAGTACCGTTCTTTCTATGGAACGACTGAACAAAGTCATAGAGGTAGACAAGGACAATTTAATGGTAGTTGTCGAAGCAGGGGTCACCCTTGAAAAAATGCTAGAGGCGGTAGAAGGTGCAGATTTATTCTTCCCTCCCCATCCCGGAGATGAAGGTGCCCAAGTGGGAGGATTGGTGGCATGCAACGCTGGTGGAGCAAGAGCTGTTAAATATGGGGTTATCAGGAATTATGTAAAAGGTCTCGAAGTCATACTTCCCAATGGGGAAATAATAAATATGGGCGGTAAACTGCTCAAAAATAATCAAGGGCTCGACTTAATGCAGCTAATAATACATAGCGAGGGGATATTGGGTGTAATCAGCAAAGTGATATTTCGACTTTATCCAAAAGTAACTAGTAGTGGCACTATGGTAATTACATATGACAACCGCCATAACGCAATAGATAGTGTTCCAATAATATTGCGCAGTGGAGTAATGCCACTGGCTATTGAGTATGTTGATCGAACAGTGATTGAAACCTCGGCTGAATATCTTGGAATGCAGTGGCCAGCAACCCAGGGGAGCGCTTACCTTATTGTAATTTTGACCGGGGCTAATGATGACGAAGTATATCTACAAGCGGAACAGGTATCTAATATATGTACCGAATGCAAAGCGACAGATATTCTTATAGCAGAGAGAAAGGATGAACAATCTGCTATTCTAAAGATGCGAAGTGAGATATATTCAGCGATGAAAGACAAGACAGCAGACATCCTGGACGTGACAGTTCCTCCAAGTAGTGTTGGCTTAATAATGGATAAGATAGATGACATAGCCAGGAAATTCAATACCACTATACCTATGTATGGGCATGCAGGCGATGGTAACTTCCATCCTCACCTGATGAATGACCTGAGAGATAATGGAAAAGTAAGAGAAGTGAAGCGGGAAATATACAAGGAGGCTATCAAGCTGGGCGGCGTGATAACAGGAGAGCATGGAATCGGGGTAATCCGTATACCTGACCTTGACCTCTGTCTGGAAACTAAGCCATGGGAATTGATGAAAGGGATAAAAAATGTCTTCGACCCCAATAATATCCTGAATCCGGGAGTGGCTATCCTATGAAATATGAGGAATTGGATCTACCTTATGGTAATGCCTATGTTAAAGCACATATACCAGTTAATAATTTAAAACGAATATTAAATACCAAGCATGTAAAGGGTCTTAGCAACGAGAGGGAAGAAATAACTGCCAGTCTCAGATCCCCAATAGCGTCTCTACCTCTACTTGATCGGATAAATAAAGATGATAAGGTTGTTATTCTAGTAACAGATAACACAAGGCCATGCCCTGATGACAGATTGCTGCCTCCAATATTGACTGAGCTAGAACACAAATTATCCAGGGACAATATAACAATAATAGTGGCACTTGGATTACATCCCGTACTGGAAAGAAACGAGCTAATTGAATTATTGGGATTAGAAATAATAGAAAACTATAATGTCATAAATCACGATGTAAACGATACTGTTCACATCGGTACTACTTCCAATGGAACTCCTGTTGATATAAACAAAAGAGTAGTTGAGGCAGATTTCCGTATAAGCACAGGTTTCATTGAACCACATTTTTTCGCTGGCTTCTCTGGCGGCAGGAAAAGCATTGCTCCCGGTGTATTCAGTGTAAGGTCCGCATATATTAATCATAGTTATAAAATGATAGAACACCCTTGTACAAGGGATGGTATTCTGGATGGAAACCTACTGCATGCTGACTTGCTTGAACAATCGAAGATGGCCAGGCTGGACTTTATTGTCAATGTTCTGCTAAATAAACAGAGAGAGATTACCCATGTGGTGTCAGGAGACTCCGTTAAGGCTCACAAAAAAGGCTGTGAACTATCAAGAGAGATTGCAGGAGTGAGGGTAGACAACAAGGCAGATATTACTATTACCACTAATAGCGGAGCGCCTCTGGATCTGGACCTTTATCAAAGTTGTAAAGGTATGTATACAGCTTCAAAGGTAACCAGAGATGGCGGTATTGTTATAATAGCATCTGCCTGCAATACAGGTATAGGCCCTGAATCCTTCAGGGAATTACATGCATCGGTCAAACGACCGATAGAGGTGCTGCAAAAAATTAGGCGGGAACAACCGATAGGTGTACAATGGCAAAACCAGGTGCTAGCTATTCTTCAATTGCGAAATGACATCTATATGGTTTCAGAACTGGAACATCAGGTGCTCAGAGACATGATGATAGTACCTGTAAACACCGTCGACGAAGGACTGAAGAAAGCATTTTCCATCCTGGGAGACGACGCTGAAATTACTGTCATTCCTGAAGGACCTTTAGTTCTGCCTTTATTGTCTGGTTGAATTGTGAATGAACTTTCAAAGCACTGCAATTTAAGTTAACATAGGCAGTGTGCCATCAAAGGAAGACTATGATTTTGGTTGGTAAAAATACCATCAGCGGGCAATTGTTTTTAGTTATGTTGATATGCTTTTATAAACGGAGACTTGACAAGCTAGCAACTGGCTTTTACAATAAAACAAAATCTGCTGTTCGATTCATGTTTATCAGAACCTCAGTTCAATCTATTGTTGAACTATGTTGTTATAAGTAATGACCAAATATATTTTTGTTACCGGTGGTGTGGTTAGCTCTGTAGGCAAAGGTATTTCCGTAGCTTCTATTGGAAGAATACTAAAAAGTCGTTGTATTTCAATTTCAGTACAGAAACTTGACCCATATCTCAATGTTGATCCGGGAACGATGTCCCCCTACCAACATGGCGAAGTATTTGTAACACAAGATGGCGCTGAAACTGACCTGGATTTAGGACATTATGAGCGCTTCATAGATATTGAACTAACTAAAGATTCTAATGTCACCTCTGGACAAGTATATTCATCTGTCATTCAACAGGAAAGAAAAGGAGATTTCTTGGGAGGAACTATTCAGGTAGTTCCTCATGTTACAAATGAGATTAAAAGACGTATTAAAAACGCCGCTGCTATCTCCAACCCCGATGTTCTGATAGTTGAAGTTGGGGGTACTGTTGGCGACATCGAAGGGGAACCATTTCTGGAAGCTATCAGGCAAATGAGAAACGACGAAGGACGTGATAATGTTCTTTATATCCATGTCACTTTCCTCCCTTACATAACCGCTACCGATGAGCTTAAGACCAAGCCGACACAACACAGCGTTAAGGAATTAAGGCGAATAGGAATTCAGCCTGATTTTATCCTCTGTCGAAGCGATAAAGAGGTATCTCAGGAAATAAAGGACAAGATATCACTATTCTGCGACGTTGCTAAAGAAGCAGTCATCCCTCTTGTCACCAGCA
>CAZZHQ010000065.1:0-13469 GCA_964654015.1 uncultured Dehalococcoidales bacterium
TAACCTACCGATTACAAGTCGGTTGCGCTACCATTGCGCTACTCGGGCACCATTTCTATAACCTTGACCATAAATATTAGCTAGGTAGACTATTATAAAAATAATTGATAAAAAAAGTCAAGCCTAGTAGCGCAGATTGGTAATTATAACACAAGCCTATCGGGTTCAACAAGGGGAAGGTGGGTAATTAGAACCCGGCCTCAATAATCTTGGTAGCGCATACCGGATCTGCCGAAACTATGCTTCCAAAGCTAAACATCTTTTTTTGTTAGTGTCCATTTTATACGTAAATGTCTATTATATCACTTAAAGCATCAGGTACGCTCCTACCTTGATGATATGGCAAGGATAGATTGGTTGTAACAAAGTAGTAAATTGTGCCCCTTAGGACATACCTATCTAGTTGGCACAGTAACTCATCTCCTGACTAACTGAAAGTTATTTCCAAAAACATCTTGACAGGTATCTGTGGCAGTGGTATGTTATATATACCTAACGTTATATATTCTTAACATAGGACGGAGGTAGCATAATGAAGACAAGGTGTACCCTAATAGCTTATGCCGTTATCAGTATGCTGGGGCTGATGATGCTGCTTTCTATGGAGAACGTGTACGTGGTGCTAGCGCTTATAATCGGCTTCCTGCTGCTGGGGCATCGTGAACTCTGGTCGCTCGTCAGATACCGGCGGTTGCCCATCATTGACGAGAGGGTAAAGAACAGTCTTACCAGCGCAATGCGAGTTACCGGTGTCTTTTTCTTTATCGCCAGTATCGTGCTGATACTGATGATGAGGTTCAATGTCTTTCAGGATACGCCAACGGCATTAATCATCAGTGGGCAACTGGTGTTCGTAGGCATCGTCTATGTGGTCGGCTATCACTACTATGACCGTGTCCGCCCCAATCTAGGAGAACGAGCGACGCGCTGGCTTAAAATATGCCTGATAACGGCCGGACTGTCCTTAAGCACCATAGCACTGGCTATTGTCCTGCACAATCTGATTAGTGCCTGGTTCGGTTTCGAGGATGCTTTCTTCTTCATACTGGGGCTGCTGGTAGCCCCGGCGGTACTAGCCGCCAGCCTGCTGGGAAGTCTGGCAATTTTTACCAAGGGACTGTGGGCAAGTTTCAGGGGTGTTGAGCAGGCATGAAAAATCGAATGAAGGAATACCGTACTCGCCTCGGTCTGACCCAGGAAAAGCTGGCGGAAATTGTGGGAGTGCGCCGCGAAACTATTATCTACCTTGAGAAAGGCAAGTACAACCCATCGCTCAAGCTAGCCTATACTATCGCCCGGGCGCTTGAAGCCAGTATCGAAGATATTTTTACCCTGAATGACGACTAGAGGGGTTGGCTGGAGCGTAGTAAGTAAGTGATAACTATCAAACTCAACTAATCAATATTGATACAGAATGCTTATCCGATAAGATAATGGAGGGGGAAATGAAAAAATCAAAACTCATATTTCTTGTCATATTCCTTGTCTTGGCAATGCTGCTTTTTGGGGGTTGTGAAAAATATATCGAATCGGGAGAAATCAATGGTTTGATAAAGAAAAACGACCTGTCTATAAATATGAAAGTCGGGGATGATTCCAACGGTTTTACCATAGAGAAGATCTATGAAAGCGATGATGATTACTGCTTGAAAATCGATGTTACGGATACCTATTCGCTTAGAGGTGAAGCCGCGATAAAACCCGGGGATAAATACAAACTATCTTTTACGTTGAAAAATATCGATGCTGACCCGGTCATAAACTATTCATTCTGGAAAAAGCCTGTAACATCATTAAGGTACTATACGTTCAAAGGTGAAAACGGCAATCCCCCGTCTTCAGAAACTCAGGAATCCTATGATGAGTGGATGACCTTTGAGGAAACCTTTGAAACGCGTGAAGGCGAAGATTCCTTTTTGCTAACGCTACGCAGCGGTGAGGGCACCTTCTATATCAAGGAAATAAATATTGAGCGTGTGAAATAATAGGACGGATATCATAAAGGCAAGGGATATATCCCTTGCCTTTATGGCTCTGCTGGTGACTATGGAAGCTCTGCCCTTGTCCTATAATAGAGATATCCAGGAGGATAAAGAGGGTTTATTTGATACCTTAGATACACTGTTATCCACCTTAGCCGTATTTACTGGTATGGTTAAGACCCTGCGGGTTAAAGCTGAGAATACTCAATTCCAATTGGTAGCGCATACCGGATTTGCTATCAGGTGTCCTAGAGGGTCATTTTAGCTTCAAAACAGTGTTATTGCGTTAGTTGCCCAAAACCCGTTTTGTGCCTAGAATACCAACTGGTGGCATTGTGTTTCGTTTGGTCTATTAGCAAATTATTAGCAAAATCCCAGCTTTGAATTGAGCGTTAGGCGGTGACGGGAAAGGGAATTTGTTGACCCATTAAATGGCGGTGTTGACGGCGATAATTACTAAGGCTTATGCTGTGGGTATCACAATTGAGGTGATAGCATGACAGAACAAGGCTGGAAAAACAAACTGTACTTCGGGGATAACCTGGACATACTGCGTGAACACGTAGCTTCGGAGAGTGTTGACCTTATTTACCTTGACCCGCCCTTCAACTCCAAAGCCACCTATAATGTCCTGTTTCAAGAGAAGTCCGGCGAAGGGTCTGCTGCCCAAATTACTGCTTTTGAAGATACCTGGCACTGGGGCATGGAATCAGAGTATGCCTATCAGGAAGTGGTGAAGGAAAGCTCCAAGAAGCTGGCTGACCTCTTACAGGCGATGCGGACGTTTCTAGGTCAGAATGACATGATGGCTTACCTGGTAATGATAGCACAGCGGATGGTTGAGCTGCACCGGGTGCTGAAGCCTACCGGCAGCATCTACCTACATTGTGACCAAACAGCCAGTCACTACCTAAAATTAGTTATGGACTCCGTTTTCGGAGTAGACAATTTCCGAAACGAAATAATCTGGAGCTACAAGAGGTATACAGCTAAAAGCAACCGATTCCAGAAATTACATGACGTAATTCTGTTTTATGGCCGAAGCAGTCACAGCGCCTTTAATGAATTGAGAGACGAATATGGACAAAAATCTGGAAAAGCTGACTCCCATTATAAGCAAGACGACAATGGCCAATGGTATCGCTGGCAGAAACGCAGGGGCCAAGAACCTTACAAAGTTTATCTATCTGAAGGGCGAAGGTTAGGTGATGTGTGGGAATTACCCCATATTAACGCTTCTGCCAAAGAGCGCTTAGGTTACCCCACTCAAAAACCCGAAGCTCTATTGGAACGTATTATCCGTGCCAGCTCTCAGGAAGGTAATATTGTGCTAGACCCATTTTGTGGTTGTGGCACTACAATCGCCGTAGCAGAGCGCCTTAAACGCCGCTGGATTGGCATAGACATTACCCACCTTGCCATTAGCCTTATGCGCCACCGCCTTCATGACACCTTCGGCCCCGACCTCTCACCTTACGAGGTCATCGGTGACCCCAAAGACCTAGCCAGCGCTCAGGCCCTCGCAGAGCAAAACCGCTATCAGTTTGAGTGGTGGGCTTTAGGCTTGGTAGACGCCCGCCCCGCTCAGGACAAGCGCAAGGGCGCTGACCGGGGTGTGGACGGCTATATCAACTTCTTTGATGATAACAGTGGCAAGGCTAAGTCCATTATTGTGCAGGTAAAGAGCGGAGGTGTCAACCGTAGTTATATTGCCACACTGAAAGGTGACAGGGAGCGAGAGAAGGCTCCCATCGGCATACTAATCACTCTGGAGGAGCCAACAAAGCCCATGCTAGAGGAAGCAACCACCGCAGGCTACTACGAGCCGGAGCACTTCCCAGGTTACCAGTATCCTCGGATACAGATACTTACCATTAGGGAACTGTTAGACGGCAAAGAAGCCCAATACCCACGCATGGCACCGCCCGCCACTTTCAAGCGGGCGCAGCGACACCGAAAAAGCATAGAAGACCAGCAACGCCTAGTATAGGGGGTAAACCTATGGGATTGCGAAGTGCGTTATACACAATAGCCCGCCTTATGGGTGACGTTAACGCTGTTAAAAAGGGCAAAGTAGGAAAACGGGTAGCAAGGCGAGCAGCCGGTAAAGCTACGGGCAGGACACTGGGCAAGCTCTTTAAGTAACTGGTGCTATCCTGTCAGGCTTTTTTTGTTGTTTATGCCTCTTGTAGTAGGCTTTTTGACGGCAAGTATTACTGCAATAGAAACTAGAACGAGTTAACGCTACTTCTTTCCACTCTTTACATACATCGCATTGGCGTATCCTTACGTTGCCCGTAATCTCCATTAGAAACATGACCCATAAAGCGGCCAGGAGTGAGTCCGGGAAAAGATATATTCTGTCCTTAAGGAAAGGCAATATCTTAGGGGAAACGTGCCCTTCAAGATGCTCGTTTACCTTATGATAGACATAGTATTTAGCAGGCTCTACCGGCATACCCATCTGCCATCGTTTTAAGAGTTCGGGGTTGATTTGTGGTGAGGCCAGCACTTCAGTCACTAAACCAGGTGCGTACCCTTTGCCTTTATGCTGAGTTGCTACCCACCGCTTTCGACTCTCATCATACTTTGATAGCAGCCGAAGTAAAGTGGTGTTCGGCCTCGGCCAGATGATGATTTGCCCAAGTTTACCTGCTTCCCTGTTCTGCACCATATCCCAGATTGCTAGGAGAGTCCCCATAGTACGGCTTTCGTATCGCCATCGCTCTAGTGATTCACCCACGACAACCCCCCCACCACCATGAGGCATTAAGAATACGGTTTTGCCCAGTAAGCCGTAACGATTGGCAAATTCAATAATCGACTTATCATCATACAGACCAGCAAACTTCCGGTGTAGTCCCGCCTTAAGTAATGGGAAATATCTCGTAGCATACGAACCCGCTCCAGGCAACTTGAACCAGGGTGGGGTACTGTCCATTCCACTTTCGTCTACTGTCTTATGTGTATCCCCCGTCAACAACTTATAACCACTATCCACCACGTCCCAGTAAAAGGCGTAGGAGCCAGAAGTCGCTTGCGTGAATTTTAGTGTTTTCTTACTCATATTCTTACGCACAGCCTATTATTTTCCGTTATACCCTATGCTACCATATTATCAGATGAGAGTCAATAGCGTAGGAGGTTATAAGTAATGGCAATTAAAGAAACTACCGAAAGTCTAGTATACGATGTGCCGACTGCTGGCAAGCTGTTAAACCTGAGCCGGGCAACGGCATACAGCTTGTGCGCCCAGGGGATTATACCCACAATTCGCTTCGGGAAAAGGCTTGTTGTCCCCCGTAAAGCATTGGAAGAATTGCTAGCCTCAGCGTCCAAAGCGAAGGAGTAACTAAGATGAGACGAGAAGTGCAAGAAATGACCGATAAAAAACTGACCTGCAAGATTTGCGGTGATACCTTCGTTTTCACGGCTGGAGAACAAACGTTTTATCGTGACCGGGGCCTGGTTGAACCACGAAGGTGTGTTAATTGCCGAAGGCATAAGAGAGGTGTAGAGAATGAGCACAACGAAAATCCGTAGCTTTGATGACTTTCTAGCATTATTCCCTGAGAGTCCCCGTCAAAAGATACTTGGTGGCTGGAATGTTATCTGCCCAGCTCACCAGGACAAGAACCCAAGCCTATCGGCAACATTAAAAGCAAATAGGATA
Source organism: uncultured Dehalococcoidales bacterium (assembly GCA_964654015.1). GTDB lineage: Bacteria > Chloroflexota > Dehalococcoidia > GIF9 > AB-539-J10 > JAUUZT01. The sequence goes on from CAZZHQ010000065.1 coordinate 5,656, forward strand.
TTAGTCAACTGCCAGGCCGGGTGTAAAACAGAGGACGTGCTTAAGTTGAAGGGACTAATTCTGGCCGACCTCTTTTTAGATAGCAACCACCGTCCAGAAGATAACAAACAAAAGACCCTCGTTGCTACATTCCCTTATGAATACGAAGCAGGTAAAGAGGCTTATCAAATACGCCGTTTTGATAAAGGCAACGGCAATAAGACCTTTGAGGCTTGGCATAAGAGGGACGAGCAGTATGTCTCAGGCATGGGTGACTATAAGGGCAAGCCCATCCTTTACCACCAACCTGAGATACCGGGCTGGATAGCGGCTGCTAGGCGTATTTACATACCTGAAGGGGAGCGCAAGGCTGACCTCATAATCTCCAAAGGGGGAGCGGCCACCACTTCACCGTTTGGAGCGGGACGTAACAAGTGGCGACCAGAGTTTAGCGAGGTATTGTCTGGAGCGGAAGTTGTTATATTGCCAGATAACGATAAGCCAGGGCATGACTTTGCCCAAGATAAAGCCGCTTCTCTCCACGGTGTCGCAAAAAGCGTCAAGATATTAGAACTACCGGGGCTACCAGAAAAGGATGACGTTATTGACTGGTTTAACGCCGGTGGCACGTTTGAACAGCTTGAGCAATTGGTTAGCCAAGCTCCAGAGTGGACACCACTAGAGGACAAAAACAAATTCACTTTGACCACCATTACCCAACTGCTAGCAGAGCCAGAAGAAATAAGCTCGTGGCTGTGGGATAAGACACTGCCTAGCGCTGGGCTCTCAATTCTGGCGTCCAAACCTAAAGTCGGCAAAACGACTTTGGCTCGGAATCTTGCGCTCAAGGTTGCGAGGGGCGATGCCTTCTTGGGGCGGAATGTGACACTAGGGCCTGTGGTCTATCTTGCCCTAGAGGAGAAAAGAGCGGAGGTCGCCGCTCACTTCGCACGCATGGGGGCGAATGATGAGCGAATTTTAATCCACACCGGCAGCGCACCGCAGGAAGCCATTACAGCACTCAAAGCAGCGATAATTCAGACTGAGGCAGTGTTGGCGATTGTTGACCCACTTTTCCGCATGGTGCGGATACGTGACGGCAACGATTATGCCGAGGTGACCCGCGCCCTTGAACCGCTCCTAATGCTTGCACGTGAGACTGGTTGTCACATCCTCACTGTGCATCATAGTGCCAAGAGCGAGCGTGAGGGGGGCGATGGTATTCTTGGCAGCACCGCTCTGTTCGGCAGTGTAGATACTGCTCTGATAATGAAGAGACGGGAAAGTGGGCGAACGCTGGAGAGCATCCAACGCTATGGCCTCGACATTCCAAGAACTCTGCTTACCTTTGACCCAGAGACGGGGGTAATCGATGCCGCCGGTACAGTTGACGAGTTGGATATGCAACGTCTTAGTGACGAAGTCCTGCAAACCCTCGAAGCCGGTGAACTAACAGAGAAGGAAATACGAGATGCAATTGGTGGCAATACGGGACTAGCAGGCAAAGCATTACGCAAACTTCTAGCTGAAAATGAGGTTACTAGGGAAGGCTCAGGCCGGAGAGGTGACCCTTTCAAGTATACAAAAATACTCGTTTCTAGTTTTACCATAGGGGATAAACAAGAAAAACAAGTAAACGAGAAAGCTCTTGATACTAACCTGAGTGAAACATCCCCTACCCCCCATGATGATATTCCCGATTATCCTACAGCACCTTGCCATAATTGCGGTAGCGGGGATTATTGGCTGAGGGAATCATGGGGAAGAGCGGAATGGCTTTGCTCACAATGTCATCCAAAGCCAGGGGGTGAATCGTGATAATTTCATGTCCCCACTGCGGTAAATCAGTAGCGGTCAATGGTTTAGGACGTAAACCCCTCAATATACCACTCAAAAATGTTTGTGATGCGTTACGGGCACATACTAGCGTAGTAGAAGCAGCCAGGGAACTCGGCTGTAGTCCAGCGTATATATTCGGTGCCTTGAAAGCAAATAGGCTGAAGCTCAAAGATGTGATTAAGGAGAAAAGGCAATGGACGTAAAGCAGTCAGAAAAGAAACAGCATGTAGAATTCCAGAGGAAGATTAAACTCAGGAAGGGGCTAATCGAAAAGGCCGGCAAGTTAGCAGGAGCATACTACGTGCCCTTTATTGGAGACGGAGATATAGCCTGCGAACTCTACCAGGGCAATAAGATATACGGAGCCGACATCGACCCCGAGAGGGTGGAAGTCGCCAAGTCACGACTAAAAGATGCCGAGATAATAGCGGCCGATTGTGATAAATTCCCCTTCAAAGGGCAGGATGTAGTATATTCACTTGCAGACTTTGATTCCTATTCCTACCCATACGATTCCTTTCGGAGCTTCTGGGAAGAGGCTAAATTAGGCTCTCAGTGCGTCCTATTCTTCACTGATGGACAGAGACAGGCGATTATACGTGCTGGCAGCTACCGCACACCAGACGGCAAGAAAGTAAAAGCCAAAACAGTAACCGAAAAACGGACTGCCTGCAATTTTTACTTTAATAAAACAGTATTGCCCTGGTTTAAGGAATATATCAAGCCTTGGAAGATAGTCCATATAACGAAGTATCTACGCAGCGCCAGCATGTGCTACTGGGGGGCGATAATAGCCCGGGAAGAGAGAGCAAGTAAAGTCAAAGAAGTTAAAAGAAAGTTAGGTAAAGCCGGGGAAGCCCATCGCAACAAATTCGACAGCATTAAAAAGGATGAATACTTAGGATTATTAAGGCAAGGACATACCAGGGGACTGGCAGCATCACTGGTAGGCATCCATCGGGCGACGGCAAGCATTCACATGAAGAAGGACACGGGGTTTGCCGAGGCAGTCTCTGAAGCCGAAAGCGATGCAGTCGGCAAAGTAGAGAATGCCCTATTTGAAGCCGCCATAAGTGGGAATGTCACGGCGATTCAGGTATATCTATATAACCGTAATCCTGAGAGATGGGCGGATAGAAGAAGCGTCCGCTTGGCCGGGGAAGGCGGCGGACCAATAGAGGTGAAGGAAATTGATGCAAAATCAAAAATCATTAGCATTATTGCTGGCATATCTGCCAGAATCGGAGAGGCTGAAAGCCCTCAACTCACTGACGGAAAAGGAAGCTGAGGCTCTTTTATACGATTGGGGATTCTGGGCTCGGCCTAAGCAGCTACCGCCAGACTGGGATTGGTACATCTGGTTATTGCTTAGTGGGCGAGGTGGCGGCAAAACTCGCACTGGCGCCGAATTAACTATCAAGTGGGCAGAGGAGAAGTATAGTCCGATAGCACTGGTAGGGCAGACCAAAGCTGATGTCAGGGACACGATGGTGGAAGTTGGGGAGTCTGCTATTCTCAATATCTGCCCTCCCTGGTTTAGACCAGAATACGAGCCATCCAAGAGGCGGTTGACTTTCCCTAACGGAGTGCTGGCCATAATCTACTCAGGGGATGAGCCAGACCAGCTTAGGGGGCCGCAGCACTCTAAAGCATGGGTGGATGAACTCAGCAAATTCAAGTATCCGCAGGAGACATGGAATAACCTACTCTTCGGCTTGCGGATGGGCGAGAAGCCCCAGGCTGTAGTTACTACCACGCCCCGGCCAATCCCGATTATCAAGGCACTGGTAAACGATTCCAGAACGGCGGTTACCAGAGGGCACACACTGGAAAATAGGGATAACTTGGCACCGGACTTCTTGAACTATATCCTTAGCCGATATGAAGGCACAAGGTTAGGTCGGCAAGAACTAGCCGGGGAGATACTAGACGATAACCCTGAAGCATTATGGCAGCGAGACAAGATAGATGAGCTAAGGGTAAAACAATACCCAGCCCTGATTAGAGTAGTGGTGGCGATAGACCCGGCAGTTTCTAGTAATGAGCAAAGTTCGGAGACAGGTATTATAGTGGCTGGCATAGGGCAGGTTAGTGGGCAGGTACATGGTTATATCTTGGCTGACCTTACTATCAAAGGTACACCCGACCAGTGGGCCACTGCTGCGGTAACAGGTTATTACAGGGCAGGAGCTGACAGGATAATAGGCGAGGTCAATAATGGCGGAGATATGGTGGAGCATACTATCAGGACTGTTGACCGCAATGTAGCTTTTAGTAAAGTCCATGCCAGTCGGGGCAAGTACACCCGGGCAGAGCCAGTATCGGCATTGTATGAGCAGGGCAGGATTCACCATGTAGGCTTCTTTCCTGACCTTGAAGACCAGCTCTGTGAATGGGTGCCGGGTGATAAGAGTCCAGACAGGCTTGATGCTCTAGTATGGGCAATAACTGAACTCATGCTGGGTGAAGAAGAGCAGGAGACTATCGTGATTTTTGACGCCATGAAAGAGTTTGGACTAACAGGACTGGAACTATAGAAGCAGAATCACTATGCTGAGACAAAGCTCATCGGCCAGGCTGCAAGAAATTATCCAGGTCCCGCCTCTTGAGGCGGACAATGCGCCCATGCCGGTAGTGAAGGAGCTTCCCCAGCCTTATATACTTGCGTATAGCGGGCACACTCAGCTTGAGGTATTTAGCAGCCTCTTGTATTGTCAGCCATTCATTGTTCTCCATGTCCCCAGTATAGCACTCAATATCGCTATATGTCAAGCAATAACACTGAATATCAAAAATAAGCCTGATTTGAGCCTAAAAGACTTGACAAATAGTTACGAAGTGATATATAATGATACTAGAAGATGAGAAGTGATACAGCTAAGGGGGTAAGGGAAATGCAGACACAGACCATAGAGAAGACAGAAAAGACACTCCACACTTGCGTTAACTGCGGACATACCGGGGATGACCTGGTAGGCAATTACTACTGGATAGGCGGTCAGGGTGATGTTCTGGTTTATGAGTGCCAGGACTGCCTTGACGACCGATGGGAAGCCTCACAGAAGGCTTGCGAAGCACTCAGAATAACGATAAAGGGGATTTAAGGAAATGACTAAGGAGATAAGGCAGATACCCCTATTATCTATTAAGCCAGACCCGACACAGCCCAGAAAAGAATTTGGCGAAGACGATTTATGGGAACTGGCGCAGTCAATTCGCCAGAATGGATTATTAAGCCCAATAACCGTCAAGACAAACGGCGATGGGGAATACATCATAATCGCCGGTGAGAGGCGCTACCGGGCGCACCAGATACTGGATGCCGAGACAATAGAGTGCATCGTCTATAACGGCAGCAACGGCAAGGAACTTCAACTTATCGAGAACATCAACCGTAAAGACCTGAATTATATGGAACTCGCAGGAGCCTACCGGTCATATCTCGACGATGGCCATAGTTTAGACGAACTCAGCCAGGTAGTCGGCAAGCCCAAGAACATAATTAGCTGGATGCTCAATTTAGAGAAATGCCGTCCCGAAGTCCAGCACATGGTAAGGCGGAGTCAGCTATCTTTAGTCATAGCAATATCACTGAGCAAGCTAACAGAGAACGGCCAGCTCCGGGCACTCCGGACGATGCAAACGACCAAACTGAATGTAGCTGAATGCCAGGCTCTATGCGAACAAATCTACTCAGAGGAGAACCAGGGAGATATGTTTGCCGAAGAGCCAAAGCTAACAGAAGAAGAAATAAAGGCCAGGGTGAAGATACAGAATGCGCTGGACAGGGCTTGTCAGGCACTTCAAGAAGTTAACAAGATGGAAGTCGATAATCCCGGCATCTCGGCCCAGGCTATAGCTGAAAAGCTGGACATTACTCAAGAGAAAGTTGACCTGCTCTATAAGCTAGTGGGGCAATTCAAAAAGAACCTGCGGCAGAAAAGGGTGGCGGCGCTATGCTAAAGAAAGGATTGGTTATATACGAGCCTAGAGGAAGAGCTGGCGAATACGCTCCATTAGCCGTTAATCTATATAGGGGATGCGGACACGGCTGTATATACTGTTATGCTCCAGAAGCCACATTTTTAGATAGACAGAAATTCATAAAAGCCACTCCCCGACAAAGCATAATTGAAAAGCTGGAAAAGGACGTACCGAAGGCCGTTCAAGGAAGGCCTGAAGGAAATGTCTTACTATGCTTCACTTGCGATGCCTACCAGCCCATAAATGATATACACGGGCTTACACGCCAAGCTATAGAGATACTTCATAAGAACGGCTTTAATGTCACCATATTGACTAAAGGCGGGAAGAGAGCGGAGCGGGACTTTGACCTACTGACTCCTAAAGACAATTTTGCGGTAACACTAACATTCCTGGATGAACAGAAGTCCTTACAGTGGGAACCTAAAGCAGCTATTCCAGAAGAGAGAATAGAGGCACTGAGAAAAGCCCACGAACTTGGCATTACAACCTGGGTTAGCCTTGAGCCGGTAATAGAGCCTGCCGAATCAATCGAAATAATCAGGCAGACTCATACCTTTGTGGATTTGTTCAAGGTGGGTTTACTAAATTACCATCCCAAGGGGCAAGAGATAGACTGGCGTAAATTCCTTCAGGAATGCATAGCTACACTAAAGCAATACGGCTGCCAGTATTACATTAAAAAGGACTTGAGGCGGTATAGTCAATAAACAGAAAGGAGACACAAAATGAGAGGCCACATAGAAAAGAGGGGTAAGAATAGTTATTCCCTAGCTGTCAGCATGGGGAAGGACGCCACTACCGGCAAATATAAATATCAGTGGGTCAGCGTCAAGGGAACTAAAAAAGAGGCTGAGAAGCGCCTTTCCGAACTGCTTCACCAGCTGGACACCGGCACGTTTATGAAGCCTAGTAAGACTACCCTAGCTGAGTATCTTGAGAGGTGGTTATTAGACTATGTGAAGCCTAATCTATCACCACGAGGTTTTGAGCGGTATCAGGGTATAATAACGAAACATCTTATACCTGACTTTGGTAGCATACCACTAACACAACTTCGCCCGGAGCACCTTCAAAAGCATTATACCGCAAAGCTGAATGAGGGTCTTAGCGCCAGGACAATCAGGTATCACCATGCGGTTATTCACAAGGCACTACAGACGGCGGTCAAGTGGGGACTGGTGAGCCGTAACGTTGCTGACGGTGTAGACGTGCCACGTATACACCGTAATGAGATGCAGACATGGGACGAATATGAGATAAACCGCTTCCTGGAGACTGCTAAGAGCAGCCCCTACTACGCATTATTCCATACAGCCCTATTTACGGGTATGCGGCGCTCTGAATTGCTAGGCTTACAGTGGCAAGGTATAGACTTCATATTCAGCCAGATTTACGTTAATCGCTCACTTCACCACCTGAAGAACGGCAGCTATGTATTTACACAGCCCAAGTCAGCCAAGAGCCGGCGGACAATAGCCCTGTCACCTTCAGCCATTCTTACGCTAAAAGAGCATAAGGAAAAGCAAGTGCTAGAGCGGGCTATGCTGGGGATACCGCTAAAAGATGATGACCTGGTATTCAACACTCTAGAAGGTAAGCCCTTACGGCCCAATACTATTACACGGGCATGGACTATGCTGGCTGCCCGTGCCGGTGTCAAGGTGATACGCCTTCACGATGCCCGCCACACCCACGCCTCAATCATGCTAAAGCAAGGGATACATCCAAAGATAGTTCAGGAAAGGCTAGGCCATGCCAGTATATCGATGACCCTTGATACTTATAGCCACGTAGCGCCTGGACTTCAGCAAGCGGCAGCGGAGAGCTTTGATAAACTACTCAATGGTAGGCGTGAAAATGTGGCTGTTAAAAATCATTATTAGCAAATTATTAGCAAAACGGCATTATGGTAATCGCTGTAGTAGCAAATTAGCTTCAAAAGATAGGTCGAAAAGAGGATTGGTAGCGCATACCGGATTCGAACCGGTGATCTCCTCCTTGAGAGGGAG
>CAZZHQ010000066.1:0-13428 GCA_964654015.1 uncultured Dehalococcoidales bacterium
ACCGTTTTGAGTTTTTGATTTTGTTCATTTGAATTTGTTTAGAGTTTAGATATTAGTATTTAGTATTTTCCCCATCCCCCTCCTGTATACTCGAATATCTTCACGAAAGCCTGGCTATTAGTAGTCTCTGGAGAGGCATACACCAGTTCATAATCCTGCATTTCTTCCAGTGATATCGGACTGATGAATGGATTAGAATTCCCAAGTACGTAATTTCCTGTTTCCTGACCTGCTATATATGATTCGGCATCTTCTTTACTGGTAAATGCCCATGAGCCAACAATCTGCTTGAATTCATAACCTTGATCACTGGTCTTCAATTCCCATGAAATAACCAGAGTAGAGTTTTCCGACGGCACAACAGCTTTGCCATCAAAGTTATAGAGGCGAACAACGGCAGATTGATAGTAGCTGGGATAAAAGAAGGAGACCTGTTGCTGTTCTCCTCCTTCCTGTGGTACATAGTACGTCCCATAATAATCCTCGGAACTTGCCCCAGCATATGCCACCATGGCATAGAATTTTGAGGTTGGCATGGGATAATCGATTATCACGTATTTTGAGCCCAGCTCATTCACTATCTGGTTGGCCGACTCTTCGTCCTGTGCTGTCAGGAAAAGACCTACCTCCGCACGTCTACCACCTCCGGGGTGGGCATTCGGTATACGACGGGAGATCCCCGTTATCCAGTAGCCATAGTCCCACCATGACATTATGCCATAGGTGGTATCAGGATATTCAAACGGCCTTTCATATAACTCATAATAGAAATCCGGGTCCTCAAATGGTTCAGGGCTGTTCTCCCCAAGCCACTCCAGTGCGTCGTGCCATGCATGATTAATCAGGGTTGGCTCCATGGCTAAAGATTGTGTCAGTTTAATTCTCAGTTCGAGCGGATGCCCCAGTACGTCAACTGGACGTCCAAACAATACGGTGCCAGTCTTTATACCAGGTAACCCGACGCTGGGAAAGAAGATTAAGAAAAAGATGAGTATTCCTGCTATTATCACTCTGACCCAGGTAGTCCATTTCTGTGGAGCTGTTTTTTCTCCTACCTTTACTCCAGCCCTTTGTTTTCTTCTCCTTTCAGCCCTGGAAACGTAACCAGCTTTAACAGATTTCACGGATTCAACTGCTCGATTACGCAGTTTCTCTATACCCGCCAGAATCAATATTCTCCATGATATATATCCCATAAGTAAGGCAGCGCTGATGCTAAAATAATCACCGAAACGACGTTGCCCCAATACTGCCACCAGTGTTGCTATGCTCCATATCAGGAAAAGAAGCCTGTCATGCATTCGCCTCTTAAAAACATCATACGCGAGAAGACCAATGGCAATGAACGATATGAAAAAAGAAGTGGTGAAATTGAACCAGGCAATATCCCATGAAAAGTCCCCGAAAGGATACAGAATAGGATGCATTTCTTGAATAGTAAGTTCAACACCGCCAGGAGTGAAAGGACTGAATCGGGACAGCATTGCACTCAGTAACGAAGGGTTAACAATACGCAAAGCAGCCAGCCCAAGCACGGCAACGCCTATCAATATAGGCAGGTAATACACAGCTTTTATACCTTTCTGTAACATAAAGCGTGAGAGAAAATAAAGCAATGGCGATGCCAGCATAGCCGCTAATAAAGATATAGAAAATGTGCCTGCTGAACCAAGTCTACTCATATAAGGCAAATACATAATGAAAGCAATCAGGAAATAAGGAATACTTACAACGCTAAGGGCTATGTTTGGTTTCCCGCTAAGATGATCCATGATGCCCTGGATAACCAGGTAGATAAATATTATAAAGATAAGCAGTAGAACGCCCTTCCATGAAAGGATGTGCATTCCCAGGAAGGCGCCACCAATCAGGCTATAGACAAGTGGACGGGTGATAACTGACCAGTCACGCCCTACAACGTGGGCGAAAGATATCTGTCTCTCTCTTGCCCTTCTGATTGCCATGATAAAAAACAGCATGGATACCGTAAAGAGGAGACTGTCGACCACGTGATGGTCGGTGAATCCCAGGAGGGAGCGATTTAAAAACTCCCCCGGTAAAACTACCAGCAATGCCGCTGACAGCAATCCAGCCCATTTATTAAAGAGCTCCTTACCAATAAAAAACACCGCTACTACTGTCAGTGTGCCCAGAATGGGAGGGATATACGCTCCTATGACCTCTATTGTATGTGAAACTGTTGAACCAAAGGTTAACAGCAAGGCTAGTGCTCCTCCCAGGAAGACGAAAAATGGTTGGGAAAGAACTCCACCACCTCCGGGAAAGAGTATATACGGGTCAAATGAATTTACGTGCGGAAAATTGTGAACTGCGTTCTCGATATGCCGCATGAAATAATAGGGGTCGGTCCCTCTAAACCAGACTTCTCCATCTACAAATATTTTTTCATACGGTAGCTTTATACGTATGTATAAAGACAGCCCTACTATAGCGAGTAAAGCTACTGTGGCTATTATATTCTGCCAGGGAAGCTTCCTGAAATCCTTATTATTCATAATAATTATCCTATTATACGCCTGTCTTGCTTATAGTCACGATACTTACAGCTACACTTTACATCACTCAAGCTTACTAATTCAATGATTTATCCACGTTCAGGTGATTAATAACACTTTATCCTTTCTTTAAATAATAATTCATAGCCCATCTCTTATAACATCCTCTTCTGACCCTTCTTTATGTCACCAATCTGTCTAAACCAGATCCCAATTTACCCCGTAATTGCCATGACCATTTAAATGTTTTCTTCTGATTTCATACAGGTAATGCATGGGTACGGAATTGAGCTTGAATGCTTTATATTCTCCAGCGGTGTTTCGCAGTATACGAAGGTACAACGATGCTATAATTACGGTTGCATATAATGATTGAACAACTGATTCATGAACTGCTCAATTTAAGCATCCCCCACGAGCTAATAATTGTGGCAGTAGCTACGTTGCCCATCGCTGAGTTACGTGCCTCGTTGCCTATTGCTATCAACCAGTTTCACCTGTCATGGTACGAAGCATTTATTCTTTCTGTAATTGGTAATCTCTTGCCAGTGCCGATACTCCTGCTGTTTCTAAATCCTGTGACTAAAGTGATTAGCCGTGTGGAGATAGGGCGAAGACTTGTCTGCTGGGTTTTTGAACGCGCCAGAAAACAAGGAAAAACTGTAGAAAAATACGAGCGACTTGGCCTGACTTTATTTGTGGCTATTCCTCTTCCCTTTACCGGTGCCTGGACTGGCTCCATAGCCGCTTTCCTGCTTGGTTTGAAATTCTGGCCTGCTTTTTTGTCTATCCTCGCTGGCGTAATTATCGCCGGGGCAATTGTTACCAGTCTGTGCTTGCTTGGCTGGCTGGGAGCGATAATTGCAGGTGTCGGGCTATTCGTTTCTTTCGTTTTAAGATGGCGCAAAACCTAACCCTACCCAATTTTGACACTCATCTTATTACCGAAGTATAATCCTAATATAATACGAATAAAACTAAAGTAAAGCAGTCGTCACATGGGCCGTTAGCTCAGCTGGCAGAGCACCTGACTTTTAATCAGGGTGTCGTGGGTTCGAATCCCTCACGGCCTACAAATTAGCTTCAATCAGCGACTTGTCCCCAAGCACCAGTTCATCAGTAATGTTTTACTGAGCTAAATTAATGAGTGATACAACTACTTGGAGCAAGTCACATTGTATTCAACAATATCAACAATGGTCAGGCACTTGACGCCAACCCGTAAGCACATTAAAGTTCCAGTATATTGAATGGTTGCTTTAACAGGAAGACAGAAACGTAATTAAAAATATTCATTTATAGGAGTCTATGCTATGAATAGTCATACCCATAAGTCTAATCATTTCTGCGCATCCAGTGATATAAATGCCACCTTTGGCAAATCTCCAAGCAAACATCATGCGGAACTGATTGACGCCGATGTCGCGGTACTTGGAGTTCCTTTTGACATGGGGCCAGGATATCAACCGGGGCAGAGTTCCGGACCTCGGGCTATCCGAGAAGCATCAGCATATTATGCGTTTAGACAAGCTGGCTTCTATGATTATGAAGATGATGTCATATATTTATCAGATAAAACTCATATTGTAGATGCGGGAGATGTGGATATCATTCCCACTGATACCGAGAAAAGCTTTGCCAAAATAAAGGCTGCTGTAAATAACATACTTAAAAGTAATGCCTTCCCTGTGATACTGGGTGGCGACCATTCCATCACGGCACCGAGTGTGGCTGCCTTTGCCGATAGAGGGCCAGTCCATGTTATCCAATTCGATGCTCATTTGGATTTCCTTAAGGAACGTTACGGGACGCGCTACTGCAGAAGCACTCCAATGCGTCGCTGTTCAGAGATGAGTCATGTTTCAGGTATAACCCAACTGGGTATAAGGGGTATAGGTTCAGCAAACAAGTCTGACTTTGAAGACGCCCTAGCTGTAGGATCAACAATTTTATCTGTACGCCAGACACGACAACTAGGATTGAATGAAACATTGGCTAATATCCCTGATGATAGGCAGTTCTATATTACTATTGATACCGACGCTTTTGACGCTTCTATTGCTCCAGGTACCTGTATACCCAGTCATGGCGGATTTCTCTACTATGAAGTAGCAGAACTATTACAGGGAATAGCTAAAAAAGGTAAGGTTGTCGGGATGGATCTGGTTGAGCTTACGCCAGCCAATGACCCTTCAGGAATTACCGCAATACTTGCAGTTCGCATCATATTCGACCTCATCCGTTTCGTTTTCGAGAAACGAAAGTAATAATACTGGAGTATTTTTTTAAAAGCACTCTACCAGGTATCTTTTGGGGTAATACCAAGAAGATAGTCTTTCTGGTATCTCAGAAATGCTGATTGTGACATACTTTTGCGTAGCCATTCCTCTGGCTCGCCAAGACCAGGATTTGAAGGCCTATTGGTATAATAGGGTATCATCGGCCTATATATATCAAGGATTCTATACATTTCCCTGATAGGTTCTTTATTGTGGTCAACCCGTAGGTCCACTCTTGAAAGCACGTTATCCTTGTCTTTAACAAGAAGACCTATAGAGAATAGCAGACCGTTTATCTGCCCGCCTGCGTCCTGACCTGCTGCAATTGCCCGAATAAGACGATCTTCTAGCCACTCTTCCTGTGAATCCTCGAAGGCATCAGCCATTGCTTTAATTACACTTTCCCCAGCAAGTCCGTTTCCCATAGCCACGTAATTCTTCTTGACTATTTCACCATACCATTTATAGTTTTTATCACCACTGCGTGCGGCGCTGTTGCCGTCCTTGTCAACTATTCCAATCTGACGCATTTCGGGTTCAATATCGCTCTCCGCCAGTTCTTTTAGCACTTTCGGCGCGGAATATCCCATCTCCAAAAGTCGTATTGCCAGAGGGCCTAAACGTGGATCAGTGAAAGCCTGGATAGAAACTGCCCCGACACCGGCTTCCACAAAAGGGCATCGACTTGCTACAGCGATTGGGCTGGTAGCCACACAGATGCCGAGCATACCCGTTCGCTCACAGCGTCCAATAATCGTAAATGTATCACTTCCGAGAAATCCTACTGTACTCATAATTCCTACCTCAATATATTAATAAATTCACTATACCTGATGGTACAAGATAAATTATCTATTGAACAAGTTATAATATCTTGCGTACCGATCGAATATTAAATGAAATATTAAAACTAGCCATATTCATTATTTAGAAAAATCCGATGTTTTGTTCCCCAATCACACAGAATACTAAATTGTTAACCTAGCTATTATTTTGGGTAGCAGCGTTTCGTCCTGCAATACGTCCGAATACGAGACAGTCTGTGACGGCACAGCTTCCTAGACGACATGCCCCATGGACTCCTCCAACTACTTCTCCTGCTGCGTAAAGTCCCTTTAGCGGATGCTGGTCAAGGTCAATCACCTGCCCCTTGACATTAATTTGAACCCCACCCATAGTATGGTGCACCTTGGGCCATGTACGGATACCGTAATAGGGAGGGAAAGAAATAGGAAAAGCTCCAGGTAATATTGGTTTATGGAATTCATCATCAAGTCTATTTTCGACATACCCGTTATATTTATCCACAGTCATCTCGAGATTATTCAAAGATAGCTTATAGAAAGAAGCAAGTTCCTTAAGCTGATTGAATTGTTTTACAATACCTTTCTCCAGGCAAGGGGTAATGTTCCAGCCAGATTTTTCAACTGCTTTTGCATCGACTATGCCAATACACGGATGACCTATATCGAGAAGGGCATCAGATATAGTTTTCCGGTCAGCTAGCTCATTAACGATTCGCTTACAGCTACCCGGTTCTATAACTATCCCGTATGGGAATACAATATAATCTGAGAAACGAGCACCAACCCCATAACCTTTTTCATCCGGGGTACCCCAGGGGCCTAGTTGAATATGCGAAAGGTGAACAGGCATTGCATTAATTCTTAATGCCTCTTTCAAAGCCTCAGCAGTTGCAAATGGCTTGTTTGTGCTGTCTATTTCTTCAGTCAACCTTGGGTCTTGAGCGGCACGGAACTGTAAATCACTGCTGAAACCACCCGTAGTGAGAATTACTCCTTTTTTTACTCTAATACGCCTGTCAATTCCGCTCTCCGTGTCCTTATAATCATGATTACTACGAACTAATACCCCGTTAACCTTTCCCTCAGAGTCTCTAATAAAAGTCTTAAAATACGCGTTCGTCCTGACTTTTATTCCTAGCTGGTCCAACTTCAAAATTTGCCGTTTTATAATAGCCGAACCGGACACTCCCACGGGAGTATAACAACGGGGAACCGAGTGCCCTCCGAATATATCGATTCTGTCCATATATTCTACACCCAGATAGTCGATCGACCACTGCAGAATTTCGTTTGATTTTTCGGTAACTACTCGGACTAGTTCAGGATGATTTAGCGACAAACCAGCTTTGAGCATGTCATGATACATGAGCTCAGGGGAATCCTTGATCCCTAATTTTTTCTGCATTTCAGTTCCAGCAGCGGCAATCCCTCCATCGCTGATGATTGAGTTTCCACCGGGAGCATGCATCTTCTCCAGAATGATTACGGAGGCTCCGGCATTGCATGCTTCAATTGCTGCTGCAAGACCAGCAAATCCGCTCCCAATTATTAGTACATCTGTGATTTCATCCCGGTCTGAAAACATTTAAAATTACCTTTCCGACTTTCAAAGTTATAGCTGTTAGTGGTTGATTCTAACATGAGTTAGCTTTTAGTCCCATAATATCAGGAATCTCTGGTTTTATTAACGGTTCCTTCACCTGGACTAGTTCTCAGTGAGCAAATCATCAGACGTGATATTAAGAAATTATATTCCATTATATTAACTGCTCCAATGTCCAAATCCATGCTTCAATAAATCATGCAGTGACTTTCCTTCTTGAGCGTTTGAAAGTCTTGATTATTTCATGAGCTACTAGAAATACACCTGCCGCAGCGAGAACACTTATCCAATCGCTGATGGTCAAGGGGGCAAATCCCAAAAATCTACTTATGAAAGGAGTGTATATTGCCGTCATGGTAAATCCAATTGAGATCAGAATGGACCACAGTATCTTTGTGTTACTCTATAAATTACTATTGAAGATTGAATAATAGCTATACCTTCTAGATAAAATATTGGCAAACTGACAGAAGACAATAGTAGCGTAACTTAAGGTAGTGGCTCTTGAGTACAAGTCATGGGTCATTGTAAGTTCAGCACCCGTACGCTCCATGAACACCACGAAATTTGCAAAACCAAGGGCTCCCATGAGAAATCCCAGGAACAGGATTTCAGACATTGTATGCCTGTTCAGGATATGTTCTCGTTGTTTTCGGGGCGGAGAAGTCATCAAATCCTTCGAACCCGGATCAAAGGTAAGAGCCGTAAGCGGTAAAATCTCAGCCAGCAGATCAATTGCCAGTATTTGAATAACCAGAATTGGGATTGGCCAGCCAAACAAGGCTACCCCGGCTAGCCCCAAAAGAACAATAGCCAGTTCCGCACCGTTGCTGGTCAGCGATGCGATTATCGTTTTCTTCAGGTTGTTATAAATTGTTCTGCCTTCTCTTATTGCATATACAAGTGTTGAGAAGCTGTCATCCAGCAGTATAAGTTCAGAAGCTTCCTTGGCAACATCAGTACCAATCGTTCCCATGGCAACGCCGATGTGGGCACTTTTTAGAGCCGGGGCATCATTGACCCCATCTCCAGTAACTGCAACCACCTCTCCTTTGCTTTTTAACACTTTGACAATTCTAAGTTTATCCTCCGGGGAAACTCGGGAGAAAATAAGAGACTGATGATTTTCCATAATCTGTGTGAGCTTCTCATCCTTTATTTCAGAAAGCTCCTCTCCAGTAATTACAACTGCCTCTTCGTTTTCGGGAGACAGGTGAATTTGCTTTCCCACTGCCTGTGCCGTGATGGCGTGGTCCCCAGTCATTATAAAGGTTTTGATATGGGCCTCATGCGCATTGTCTATTGCATCTTCCATCCCTTTCTTTGGAGGGTCATTCATTGCCATCAATCCTAATAAGGTTATGTTTTTCTCAACATCATCTATTTCGTAATCATGTTTCTCATCTTTTAGCTCCCTGTATCCAAAGGCTAAGACGCGCATCGCTTTCTTAGAGTATTCGACGTTAAGCGCATTCAGTATTTCAGTATCCTTCTGTGTGAGATCAGCTGCCTTACCTTGTTTGTAGATGTATTTACTAACAGAAAGAACAGACCCGATTGCTCCTTTCATACAGAGGACTTTCTTATTATCAAATTGTCGAATAGAACTCATCCTTTTTCGCTCAGAATCAAAGGGGAACTCCTTGAGCTCTGGATTCTCTTCGTCCTCCCTGGGAGAGCGCGTCCCCAGTTTCATTGACACAGTGATAAGGGCAGCTTCGGTTGGGTCACCAATGGGATACCAGCCTGGGTGATCCTCATCAGCTTCATGAATTTCTGCATTAGATGCCATAGTGGCTGTATCGAGCATGATTTCTATTTTTCTAATCTCCTGCTCTGTCAGTTTCTTACCACTGGAATCCCGTATATCTCCCTCTGGCTCGTATCCAACTCCTGAGACTTCATATTGCTGGCTATCGAACCAAATATATTTTACGGTCATCTCATTTTTGGTAAGCGTACCCGTTTTATCTGTACAAATGACATTCGTTGATCCTAAGGTCTCTACGGAAGATAGCTTCTTAATGACGGCATTTTTTTAGCCAAACGGGCTACACCATTTGATAGTGCTACTGTGATTTGCATTGGAAGTGCCTGGGGAACAACAGCAACTGCAATACCCAGAGCGTAGATAAGTGCCAAATTCATACCAAGCCCCTGCCAAATGGTAACGCTGAACAGCATAATGCCAATTATTATGGCAAAAACGGTAATCCTATTTGCTATAGACTTCATTTCTAGCTGTAAAGGAGATTTAGATATCTTTTCTTCCTGTGTCAGGCCTGCGATTCTCCCTAGTTCTGTACTCATCCCCGTCGCTACAATTACCCCTTTTGCATTACCTGTAGCGACGGTAGTCCCGAGAAATGCCATATTGTCACGGTCTGCCAGGGATGATTTCTTCTTTATTGTGTTGCTGTGTTTTTCTTGAGGCATTGACTCACCCGTCAGGGAAAAGTCATTGGTTCTCAAATTAAATGCTTCAATTAAGCGAACGTCGGCAGGAATTTTATCTCCTTCATCAAGATATAGAATGTCCCCGGGCACCAGCCTCGCCTGGGGCAGCTCAATTAATTCACCGTTTCTGTAAACTTTCGCAGGAGATTGAACCAGCTTCTTAAGGGAATCCATGATGCTTTCTGCCTTATGTTCTTGGAAATAACCAATAAACGCGTTTATCAGTACAATTATGAACATAATGGAACCACCACTTACATTGCCAATAGTAAATGAAATGATTCCAGCTATGACGAGGATAATGACGAGGACATCCCTAAATTGAAGGAGAAACTGTAACCACCTCGGTGTCTTTGCCAGAGTGACTAGCTGATTTTCGCCGTATTGAGTGAGTCGTTTTTGAGCCTCTGTATTCGAAAGACCCTTTTCACTTGTTTTGAGAACTTCGAAGCAGTCTTTGACCGTTTTTAAATAGAAATCACCAGGTTCAGTCATCGCATTATCTCCCTCTGTTATTCCATATCGTATAAACCATAATCCGTCAGGGTCATCAGGTATTTGTTCTGCCCCCTGAAAGTGGATACCACATGTCTATCCGTTACCATATTAAAATAGCCTGAGAAGTGGGGTTTTCGGTATCCCGGGGCAATATGTGGCTGGAGTTGATTGTACTCCCTCTTCAATTCCTCAATCAATATCCTGCTACCCTTGATTCATGAAGCAGCTATTGGTTTATATGGACAACGATTTCAATATCACGCCTCATTATTATTAAATGTCTATTGTTTGTTCCTGCCATCGCCACCTATACTAATAAGTTATTTACCCGTATCTAAAGTTAATTCCATGGAATGGAACCACTCGTAGAGCGATTGTATCACCATTTGCAGTTCTCCTAACGTATGAACTTAATCTTATTTAAACACAAATTTAGGCCATTAAATAATTCATACGTGAGTTGACCTGCTCCTCAAAAAACCAGTCCTTCAGTGATAATAGAATGGGGCAAGTCCAGACTTGCCCCACTTAAGGAGACTCGAACTATTAACCTACCTCAAGGCTGAAAGCCAGTTTAGAAGTTCTGTCTATTGAATACGATAGTCAATTTCTCAAATCATACTAAGTAATATGTAGCAAACTAAGTTGCCCGTAAGTTTCTATACCAGGATAAGATTGTTTTGCTGAAGGAAATGATCTACGTCTTCGCGCCTGAATCTTCGGTCGCGTCTTGTCCCTAACCGAAAAGAAGGGAGCAGTCCTTTGTTAGTCCAGTGTCTTACAGTGTTAGGATGAACGCGAAGGAAGTATGCGACTTCACTGGTGGTCATTATCCCTGAATTCTGCATCGCCACTTGCATATTATCACCTCCACTTAGATTATCGTTACGTAAGTTAACTCATGCTATCTTAAGCTACCTCATACGTCTATCACCTAAAAGTCCTGCGTTAGGCTCTGGCTTCTTGATGTATAATCAATAAGTACTAAGAAATAAGTACTTTTGTCCGATGAGATTGGAGGATATGGTAGGTAAATTAAAGTAACTGCACTTGACAGAAGTATTGAGACTGGTACAATTGTCACAGTACTAAAAAAATGAGATAATATGTATGAATAATGCCTATAGAGATTAAGGCAGGTAAAGGAGACGGAAAATGAAAAAAACGTTGTTTCCCTTGGGAGTAGTAATACTGGTTATGTCGCTGATACTAACAGTTGTGGGTACTACAAGCGCCACGGGAACGGGGCAACTGAAGATATTAAAACAAGATCAAAATGGCAACGCCCTGGTAGGGGCGACGTTTGTAATCAGTCCCAACCCACACAACTGGACAGCACCGGACCTGACAGTGGTAGACAACGGCATAAATGATAATGATACCGCCGATGGTGTACTACTGATAACAGGGTGCAATATAGATTCAAGTCAAGAATACACGGTTACAGAGACGGTGGCTCCGCCTGGATATACTCCCGCACCACCCCAAACCACAATTATAGGTCATGGATCAGAAAGCACTCCGGTAACACTGACCTTTATAAACACCCCATCGGTAGGAGGCGCTGCACTGCCTGTAAATAAGGTTGGGATTTTGATTCCCTGGGTAGGCCTGGCATTTATGGTTAGCGGGGCAATAACATGGTTTGCGTTAAAGAAACGCAGTACCGCCTGACGCCGAATAAGAGAATACAAAGATACTTGTGTTTATCTGGGATTTATATCAGCTTGTTTCATACAGTTATCATGATAAAAAGCAGGAAAACCTTAAAGGGAGATATAGGATGAGAACGAAATTATTTTTACCAATAGCAGTCGTATTGGCATTACTGGGGGCACTCCTTGCTCCTATTGTTGTTACATCCTCAACAATGGCTAGTGACAGAGCTAATGTCTGCCTGACAGGCTATGCCCAAAATAGCTATGCATATTTGACCCTCCCTAAGGATGGTGAATTCCTGTTAGCGCTGTTTCTCATGACTGTTGATGGCGAGCCTTACGACGGATGGTGTATTGAGCCCCTCAAAGGTATCACTATTAAGGATTGTTCTGCTTCTTTGCTCTCTGACGCGCCACGGAAGACTCCATGGTGTGAAATTGGTTATCTATTAAGCAATTATCATCCAAGCACTATCAACGAAACTGCTGCCATGCAGCTCGCTATCTGGAAGTATGTTGAAGGTGGCAGGGGAAGTGTGAATTCTACAGACCCAGTGAATTTAGAGACTAGAGCACTGGAAATCTATGACCAGTCACTAGGAAAAACTGTTATTGGAGCTAATTCTACTCTGGAATTGAAGCCTGAAGTTGTAATTATTAAAGACAGCGCGATCTCATCCCAGAATTTTACTGTGTCCATTAATGATACAGGATGTTTAGCTAATATTGCTATTAATATCATCACTGATAATGGCAGTTTTAACCGTACTGATAGTTCTGTCACCTCCAAGACTTTATTTACTGATGCAAGTGGACTTGCTTCTGTTACCCTTTATTGGAATCCTTCACCTGTTTTACCTATTCCTTTTAGGGCAAGCTTAAATGCCAGTTCCAGTGGTTTGTGGCCGGTACTAATTGACCCAGATGATGATATCCAGGAAACAATGATATCAAAGTATAACCAGAAAAGTGATACCGCATCGATAACTGCTGAATCTGGAGCAGTTGGCGCTCTCAACGTCACCAAAACTGTTGTCTGGAATGATGTAACCCCTGAGAACACCACCTTCCTAATCTGCATCGAGGGGAACACCAGTGAACAGTCATTCTACGGTGAACCCGACTGCTATAATTTTACTTATCCTGACGAACTATCCCATACCTGGAATAACCTTATACCAGGCTCCTATAACGTCACCGAAAAAGGCCAGGGCAAAGAGTGGTCTGTGAATATCACTGGCTCTCCCGCTGTCGTCAGCTCCGGTACTGCTTCCGCTAACGTTACCAATACCTATGGCCTGGGTGCCCTTAACGTCACCAAGCTTGTCGAATGGAGCGGGACTACCGCTAATGCCACTAAGACATTTGAAATATGTATCACCGGGCCTTCCTATCTAAACGGTGATTGTAAAAACGCTACCGCCAACGAAACCCTCTCCTGGACTAACCTTATACCTGGTAATTACACCATCGCAGAGCCTAACCTGGGCTCGGAGTGGTCCTACAACGTCATCAGCTCTCCTGCTATCGTTAAGAGCTTCCAAACAGCATCTGCCAACGTTACCAATACCTATGGCCTGGGTGCCCTTAACGTCACCAAGCTTGTCGAAT
>CAZZHQ010000067.1:0-12539 GCA_964654015.1 uncultured Dehalococcoidales bacterium
CTCCATGAAGTCCTTCAGCCAGGCATAGTAGGTGCTGGGGCGGATACCTTCCCGGTGACAGAGGTCCCTGATGGGAGTGTCGCGGCGAAAGCCTTCGAGAACAATGCGGATCTTCTCCTCCGGGGTGTACTTCCGTCTGGATGCTACTCTAACCTGCTGCATAAAGCCCTTGGTTTGCTTGGTTCTTTCCTCGGCAACTTCAGCTTTATCTTTGTTTTCCTGGGACATATTCGCTCCTCTCATTGTTTGGTTAGTTTACTACCTCACAGGAGCTCGTGCCACCCACCTAAAGTGTTCGGTTTTAGTGGCCCTTTTAGTGTCCCATTATAGCTGACGGTCTACAGCTTGAGTTATAAAGTGCCACGGGCTTGCCCGTGGGTATCTACATTATCGCCCCCTCCCAGAGGGGAGGGTAAATCAAAAAACGCTTGTGTTTGACTTCTAAATATTGGAGTAGTAAATCGAGTCATGTATAATGCTGGACGAGATCTGACTGAAGCATTAGGGAAAGCCCACACGACTACGATATTCTGGACAGATTCCCTGTGTGGACAGATTACTAGACTTTGACTGAATCCGGTGCTAGTATGCTGATATGATGAGGTGTGTTAAATGACAAGTTTAGTGGAAGCTAGTAAGATCAGCGAACTCAGAGAGGGAACCATAAAAGATATCTTAGTTAATGGACGTGAAATCATCCTAGCCAAAGCCGGAGGTAATTACTACGCCTCTGAAAATCGTTGCCCACACATGGGAGGGAAACTATCGAAGGGAAAATTGGAAGGGACAGTATTCACCTGTCCTCTACATGGTTCTCAATTTGACTTGAGGAATGGTCAGGTGGTTCGCTGGCTAAAGGGGTCTGGGCTTCTCTCTAAGATGGGTAAGATTCTGAAATCACCGAAACAGCTGACTACATACAAAGTGATAGTTGAAGATGATAAAATTCTGATAGAAACATAGTCAGCACCTCACTAATGAGAATTCCTGACAGGAGGCTCAGAATAATTAAGATAACCTGTGCTGTTGACTAAATAAGAGGCCTGACCGCTAATAAGATTTTGACCATATTGGAGACTAATCTATCGTCTGAGTGACCGACCAAACGGGAGGTGTAAAAAATGGAATCACACTTAAATGTTATGGTAGGAGGAGAGGCAGGCCAGGGCGTACAATCAGTGGGTATGATCCTAGCAAAAACAATGGCACACGGTGGCCTCCACGTCTTTGCTGACCAGGATTATGAGAATCGGGTTAGAGGAGGCCACAATTTCTTCCGTGTTAGGGTGAGTGACGGAGAGGTATTGGCTTTATCAGAAAAGCTGGATATCCTGGTGGCACTTAATAAAGAGACAATAGACCTTCACCATAACGAACTGAAAGACAGTGGAGTAATTATCTTTGACCAACAGCAGACTAAGACCGAAGCTCATAGGAAACGCTACTTCAATGTACCACTAGGAAGAATAGCTGAAGATACCGTCAAGAATAAGCTTATGACCAATACTGTAGCTGTTGGCGCAGCAATCGGGCTTTGTGATTACGATTTCGACCTGCTGGCAGTCGTGTTGAGAAAAGAGTTTGAGCGGCATGGGGAGAATATTGCCGAAGACAATGTTACTGCTGCCCGGGCTGGGTTTGACTTCGCCCGTGAGCACGGCGCACAGAGACTGAGTCAGAAAATCAAACCGATATCCGGCAGCAACATAAGAATGCTCCTTAACGGCAACGAGGCGCTGGCGCTAGGAGCAATGGTGGGCGGCTGCAAGTTTATTTCTGGATATCCCATGACACCAGCTTCTCTTATTTTGGAGTACATGGCAGACAAGGGCCAACATTATGATGTCGTGGCTATGCATGTCGAGGATGAGATAGCTGCCATGAACATGGCTATCGGGGCAGCCTATACCGGTGTCAGAGCCATGGTTGCCACCTCGGGTGGCGGCTTTTGCCTGATGGTAGAAGGTCTGGCCTTAGCCGGCATGACTGAGACTCCGATAGTCGTAATGTTGGGGCAGCGACCTGGTCCAGCCACCGGTATGCCGACCAGAACGGAGCAGGGTGAACTCTGGTTTGCCCTTCACGCCGGTCATGGTGAATTCCCCCGGGCGATACTGGCACCTGCTACGGCTGACGAAGCTTTCTACACTATGATAAAAGCGTTCAATCTTGCCGAGAAATATCAAACCCCTGTGATTGTGCTTGCCGATCACCATATAGCTACTTCATATGCTACAGTGGATAGATTCGACCTCAAGCAGGTGAAAATAGACAGGGGTGAGTTTCTCTCGGACAAAGAGTTAAATAAGTCAGATAATTACAAAAGACACATGGTTACCGAGTCAGGCATTTCTCCCCGGGCCTTACCCGGTCAAGGCAAGACACTGGTGATAACTGACTCCGATGAGCATGATGAGGCGGGACATCTTATAGAGGACGCGGAGACTCGTAACCAGCAGAACCTGAAGCGGTTCCGCAAGCTGAATGGCCTCAAGGCTGAGATTAATGGCCCGAAGTTTCACAAGTCGCAAAATGCGAATTTTACGCTTATTGGCTGGGGCAGTACCTATGGAGCAATCAGGGAAGCTGCTGAACTACTCAAAGAGAGCGGTGTCGCAGCCAATGTCCTCCATCTCAGCGAGATATGGCCGTTTCCGGCAGAAGCAGTTTCCTCAGCTTTGAACAGTGGTGCTAAGAGCATAGTCATTGAAAGTAATTACACTGCGCAGATGGCACAACTTATTCGACGCGAGACGGGACACAAGGTAAGTGGTAACATTCTCAAGTTTGATGGTCGCCCCTTCTCGCCCGAAGAGATCGTCGTTCGTCTGAAGAAGGAGGTGTTGTAGGTATGGTAACAATGAAAGACTATACTGAGTCGATTCCTATTGCCTGGTGCCCAGGCTGTGGCAATTTTGCCATCCTCCAAGCACTGAGAAAGGCATTGGTTGATCTCGGAATCGAGCCTCACCAGGTACTCTTTGTATCCGGTATCGGTCAGGCGCCCAAGCTACCGCACTATACGCATGGAAATGTCTTTAACGGACTTCACGGACGAACCCTTCCGGCGGCTACCGGTGCAAAAATCGCAAATCATGAACTTATCGTGGTTGGTATTGATGGCGATGGCGGTGCCTACGGCGAGGGTATTGGTCACCTGCTCGCCACCATTCGCCGTAATATCAATATGACCTACATGGTGCACAACAACCAGGTATACGGGTTGACCAAGGGTCAGGCATCGCCTACCAGCGACCTTGGTTTTGTTACAAAGACCACACCGCTGGGAGCCAGCCAGCCGGTCAACCCGCTGGCTCTGGCGCTAGCCTCCGATGTCACCTTTCTAGCAAGAGGCTTTGCCGGCGATGTCGGACATCTATCTGCGCTTCTGAAAATGGGGATAGAGCACCGTGGTTTTTCCCTGATAGATATTCTCCAACCCTGTGTCTCCTTTAATCACCAAAATACCTATCAGTGGTACCGAGAGCGGGTCTACAAAGTTGAAGATGAATCTGGATACGACTCCGGCGATAAAATAGCTGCCTTTGCCAGAGCCCAGGAGTGGGGTGACCGGATTCCTATCGGACTCATTTACCGGAAGGAAAGACCAGTCTATGAGGAGCAGCTTCCAGCTCTAGAAGAGATTACGCTTGTCAAACAGAAAATCAACCCACTGCAATTTGAAGCTTTGCTTGACGAATTTGTCTAAGCTATATCGGAGGATGCAATAATGGCATACCAGCTAACTGTAAGGAAGGTCTTGGACAAGGTAATACAGAAGGAAATAGAGTCACAGCAACTTTACCGATATGACCTGAGATCGCTTTGGTTATGAAAAGGGTAAAGTCATTCTCATTTATGGAAAGTTTTACTATCAACTTGGGAAGCGCTCGAGGCCATCATTCTGTACCGGCAAACGAGGTAGAGCTAGAGCTGTTGCAGTAGCCATGCGGCTGGGCCATGTGTAAGGGAGTATAAATGACTCGTAAATATAACATGTTGATCTCTGAAAAGAGCCCCTATTTGCTTCAGCACGTAGAGAATCCTGTCGATTGGTATCCGTGGTCAGAGGAGGCGTTCGGTAAAGCTGGGAAGGAAAACAAGCCGGTCTTCTTATCTCTTGGATACTCTACCTGCCACTGGTGCCATGTGATGGCACACGAGTCATTTGAGGACCCCGAAGTGGCTAAGCTCATGAATGAGACGTTCGTATCTGTCAAGGTAGATCGTGAGGAACGACCTGACATAGATGGTGTTTACATGACCGTCTGCCAAATGATGACCGGTAGCGGGGGATGGCCTCTTACGATCATAATGACACCGAATAAAGAGCCCTTCTTTGCCGCCACCTATATTCCGAAGGAGGCACGGTTTGGGCATGCTGGAATGCTGACCCTCATACCACGCATCAAGGAACTCTGGTCGACACGACAGCCTGAGGTATTGAGTTCCGCCACTCAGGTTATTGCATCTCTAAAAAACAATGCACCAGGAGCGCCTGGCGAAGGCTTGAACGAACCTCTGCTTCACCTTGCTTATGAACAGTTATTAGAGCGCTTCGACGAGCATCACGGGGGATTTGGCAGCGCTCCTAAGTTCCCAACACCACATAATCTGCTATTTCTATTGAGGTATTGGAAGCGCACGGGTAATGATAAGGCTTTGAACATGGTAGAGAGAACACTCCAATCTATGAGACGCGGGGGCATTCATGACCATATTGGATTTGGCTTTCATCGTTACTCGACAGACTCAAGATGGCTTGTCCCACACTTCGAAAAGATGCTCTATGACCAAGCCTTGCTGGCGATAGCCTATACAGAAGCCTACCAAGCAACAAAAAGAGAAGAATATGCTCAAACGGCCCACGAGATTTTCACCTATGTTATGCGGGACATGACCTCTCCAGAAGGTGCCTTCTATTCTGCTGAGGACGCCGATAGTGAGGGCGAAGAAGGCAAGTTCTATTTGTGGAAAAATGATGAGATACAGAAGGTGCTCTCGCATGAAGGAACAGATTTAGCAGTAAGGTTGTTCAATATCACCGCTAATGGTAATTTTACCGACGAGGTTGCCGGCAGAAAAACTGGGCGCAACATTTTACACTTGACCAAGTCCATTGAGGAACTCGCCTCTGACCTGAGTATGTCTGTGCCCGATCTTAGAGCACGAATAGAAGAGATACGAGAGGAACTCTTCGCTTACCGAGAGAAACGCATTCATCTTCACAAAGATGACAAAATCCTGACCGACTGGAACGGTCTCATGATTGCTGCGCTGGCAAAGGGAGCTCAGGTCTTCGATGAGCCGAGGTATGCAAGTGCGGCCAGGCGTGCCGCTGACTTCATCCTCAAGAATGTTCGTACTTCAGAAGGGCGGCTTTTACATCGCTATCGTGATGGTGAGGCAGCCTTAAAAGCTCATGTTGACGACTATGCATTCTTGATCTACGGATTGCTGGAACTCTATGAAGCCACCTTTGAGGTGAATTATTTGGAGACCGCGCTGGCATTAAACGAGGACTTAATCCGGCACTTCTGGGATCACGAAAACGGCGGATTATATTTTACAGCTGATGATGGTGAGAAGCTTTTAGTTCGCCAGAAGGAGATCTACGATGGTGCCGTGCCGTCAGGGAATTCAGTGGCAATGTTGAACCTGCTCCGTCTGGGGCGCATAACTGCCGGTGCTGATTTCGAGGAGAAAGCGGCCAAAATTGGACGAGCATTTTATAGCAGTGTGAGCCAATTGCCATCGGCGTATACCCAGCTCATGGCTGCAGCGGATTTCGCGATCGGGCCTTCTTACGAAGTGGTCATCGCCGGTGATTTACAGACCAATGACACAAGACAAATGTTAGACGCAATTCGAAGGATATTCGTGCCGAACAAAATAGTTATTTTACACCCAACTAACCAGAAACCTCCCTCGATAGATGATATTGTCCCGTTTATTAAAGACCATTCAAGCATAGATGGTAAAGCTACTGCTTACGTCTGTCTCGACTACAATTGCCAGCTTCCAACTAAAGACATAGGTTCTATGCTTGAATTACTCGGTTCAGACCAACCATTGGAGTCAGGAGCCAAATCTTAACATTATGACCTAAATGGAGTAAGATTACTTCGTGAAGCAAAAAACGCCAACGATGGGTATACAACTTCCTTTCCACTCGACTATATAATGAATAACGACATCATAATAGCCTACAAGATGAATGAAATTGATCTACAGCCGGAAAGGGGATACCCCTTTCAACTAGTGGCCGAAAGCAAATGGGGATATAAATGGAAAACTGAGATAGAATTATCTGATGATATTGACTACAAGGGTTATTGGGAAAGTAGAGGATACTCCGACACTGGAGACTTGGATAAAGACTTTTTTGAATAATGAAAAACATAGCCAACCAAGACTTGTTTAGGGAAACAATACACCGATTATTGGTAGTTTTTGTAGTATTATATCTGGTTACTGGCTTTGGTATCACAGAGCTCAGGATGGTCGAAACTTTAACTTTTGGATTATTAACAAAGAACTGGGCCTTCAAGATTCACAACAATCTATGGATTCCTTTTATAATAATACTGCTGGGCTTGCACATTTGCTTGTCACTAATAAAAAGGAGGAAAAAGGAAAGGTAATTAATATGATAAGGCGTTTTTCTTTCATTGTTTACCTAGCTATTGCATTTCTAGTGCTTTCTGGGATTACGTATTTTGTTCATTATCTTATTTTCCGCGATGTTCACCATATCTTTATATATATGGTAGGTGATCTAGCTTTCCTGCCTCTTGAGGTTCTGCTAGTAGTTCTCATCATTGAGCGTGTCCTTGCTCGTCGGGAAAAACAAAATAAACTTCAGAAACTTAATATGGTGGTGGGAGCTTTCTTCAGTGAAGTTGGTACTTATCTCCTCGGTGACTTTCTTAAACACTTCGACAACCAGTACGACATATCAAGCCACCTAAACATCGCGGAGAACTGGACCAAGAAGGATTTTCGAAAAGCTGCCGAGTTTGCCTATCGCCTCAATGTTGAATTTGATTGTCGTAAGATAGACCTGGGGAAGCTTAAGTCATTTCTGGCTCGGAAACGGGAGTTCCTACTGACCATGTTAGGGAATCCTAACCTGATGGAACACGACCGCTTTACCGACTTGCTTTGGGCAGTTACCCATCTTGATGAGGAGCTTGAAGCTAGGGCATCCGTTAGTGACCTACCCGAGAGAGATTTGGAACACATCGCTGGTGATATCCAGAGACTATATGACCATCTTGCCAGTGAATGGTTGGATTATGTGGAACACCTGAAAAATAACTACCCTTTCCTTTTCTCATTAGTCCTACGAACACATCCTTTCCAGGAACATCCATCTCCCGTAATTACTTAGTTTTTGTTATGGTTCAACATACATCCCTATGTTTTTCCAGTGGTAACAATAAATTGTTGGATAACATTTGCTTACTTTGTTCAATAGGCTACTAAACGTACAATCAAGAGTATAGTAATTCACTTGACAAAACTAGTAAGCAGTGGTAACGTGATTATGGCTCCGGGACTTCAGAGCCATTGGTATTTTGAGGAAGGTTGTCAACCTGATTGTTTAAAAACTGAATACTTTTCGGGTCGATTCCAGCTTTGAAAGTAGACCAAAATCCGTATAAATGTCAACCTGACTTTTAATCAGGGTGTCACAGGTTCGAGACCTGTACGGCCTACCACGTTCAGATGACCCCTCCATTTTGTGGAGTTTTGAAAGAGTCAGGGTGTCAAGCCACTTGTCAAACCGACACCCTGATTTTATTGTATTTCAACCATGATTTCAAGCGATCACGACTTAAATATACATACTTTAACAAAATACTAAAAAGTGTGACTACGAGATAATCTTGAGTTGTTCTTGCTATTAATTCTATTTCACTATGTATGCGTGTTTTGTTTTGACCGGGTAATACATGATCAAAGAAGTGGATATTCGATAAGCTCTACCTGATACCAGCTCGTACCACATGTGTCTATCTCATTGCTGCTAAAGCCCCAAATGCATTACTGAGACTGTGCGCTAACCATCCAGGCAATATACTATTCGAGCGATACCGCAACCATCCAAGTAGCCAACCCGCAATTAGCGCTAGGATGAGGAAAGGCCACAAATTTTGGCTAATAAAAAGCAGGGGCAGGTGTGGCAAGAGAAAAACCGATGTCTGTACTGTATTGCCAATTGCAAAGCCAAACCGCCGAACCAACCAGCCGCCCAGAAATCCACGAAAGAATATCTCTTCTCCAAGAGCAACGTAAATAGCCTCTCGCAACCATACCAAAAAGAAAGAGGTTACACTCAACGTCCAACCCGTGTAGTCACTAATGTTGATATTGGGGTCTTGCAAGACTTCCGAAGGAGCTGCCCGGAAGGCCAGCCATCCCAGCCCTCCTACGATAATCATCACGCCCAAACCCCACAGAAAGTAGGAAACTCGGCTACCTTGCCAGCCGAGTTTCCTGAAAACTTCGTTCCATCTCTCCCCACCCCACCTGCGCACAATAACATAGATTAGCGATGGAATACTGAACACAATGAGCTGTAGTGGCAAGTCCATCATTTACCTCAAAAATTAAGTAGCTCTCTTCTTCGGGTGCCTCAACCTGTTACTATTCTTTCAATGCCTCCGCCGGTAATTCTATGGAAACCGGCTCATTGTAGTCGTAAAAAACCATTACTGAACTCTGATCCGCGGTTATCTTTTGAAACTCCTCTACACTAGCTCCAACATCCTCAGGGGATATTTCCATTACCACGCGAGTTTCTGATTTCATTATCAGATAACCATCTTCAGCGATCCATTGTTTGAATGACATCTCTTTAATCATGTCAGCAAAACTCAATTGTGACAAATCTGCCCCCTCTATGTCGGGCATCTGAATTTGGGATAACATCTTGTTCAGTGCCTCCGGGCTAGGCAATACTTCTACAACATAGCAGTCTGTTCCGTTCACATCCTCGCTACCTAAAAAGTTTACCTCTTCTGCCGTTTCTAAAAATTCTATTTGCTGGCCAATGTAGCTTTGACTATCCCACATATCATCGGGAAATTGCATATTCATCCACTGGGCACCCTGTTCCTCAACGGTTACTTTTATGTGCATCCAACCATCAACGAGATAGTATTCCATTGGCATGCTTTGCCTTTCTTTACCCGGCACATCTATATCCATGTCCATTATTATCTGCATCTGTTTGTTGGTACTATCGATAGCCCCGGTACCTTCGCCCACCATAGTTGCTCCATCCGGCTGAGGTCCACCGATCATCTCCATCTTCGTTGTCGTATTCATATCAAACTTGACCGTTTCCACCTCAGCATTGGCAACTAGCACATCATTCACTAATTGCTCTATATCTTCCTGAGTAAGTTCTTTATCGGCACAACCAACCAGAAGACTTGCCATCAAGGCTAAAATCAGTACACCAAGTAATGCTATCCTTTTCATTGTTTTTCCTCCTTAATGTAATATGTACATACCATCAGCGTTTCCGCCATTGGCGGACGCTAAGTCCCAAGACTGCTACCGCCAAAACTGATCCTGCCACAATTATCGCCCTTTTCATCCTGTCCTCCTTAGGTCATTTACCACTACTATGATATGCTGCACAATACCAGGCTGTCATCGCTCCAACTATTGATTGGGACCTCCCCCATAGGGGGGAAATCACAGTGGTTCATCTCCTACCTAAGGTGGATTGAAGTATCCGTCCCATGGTGGATGACAAATCATACCTCATGCACTAATATATATATCATGAGTCTGGGCAGACAGCTATAGACTGGCATAAAGCGCCAGCCTGTGATAATCGATGGGGCAATTGCCCTATTTCTATCTGTGCTGGCACTTGTTCTTCTCTGGTATTACTGGGAGTTCTCCCAACCCGTACACCCAGTGCTGGCAATAGTACTCACTCTTGCAGTTATACTTCCGCTGACATTAAGGCGTCGTTTCCCCATAGTTATCTTGTTAGTGATTACGGCCCTACTGAACTTATATCGGCTACTCGACATACCAGAAGGAACAGCTACAGCTTACGCGCTGTTACTGGCAATTTTCAGTGGCGGGTGCCTACGGTAGCCGACGATGGCGCACTTGGGCCCGTGGGATCAGTGTAGGGTCCGTTGCAGTAGTCTTGACGTATCTACTATTCTTCAGAGTAACGACTGATACCTCTCTCTTTACTTATGAAGAGAATGAAGTCTTAGGTCGGATCGCCAACATATTACTAAACCTTATCCTGTTTGGTGGAGCTTGGTGGGTCGGAGACATCTTTAGAACCAGTCGAGAACGCGAGGAGGAAAATGCACGCCAGGCGGTAATCAACGAGCGAGTACGAATTGCTCGTGAGCTACATGACGTAGTGGCTCACCATGTAAGTATAATGGGTATCCAGGCGGGTGGCGCTCGCCGCGTGTTGCCACAGCAACCGGAGAAGGCAAAAGAAGCACTATCACTGATAGAGTCTTCCAGCCGGCAGGCAGTTAGCGAGTTGCACCGACTATTGGGTTTTCTTCGCCAGGGGCAGAAGACCGACGAACTCAGTCCACAGCCAAGTTTGCGGCAGTTAAGGGCATTAGTCAATGACATGCAGGAAGCTGGACTTCCCGTCGAAGTGAAAGTAGAGGGAACTGAGAGGGCACTACCTCCAGGTATAGATCTATCCGCTTATCGAATCATCCAAGAGGCACTTACAAACACCTTAAAGCATGCCGATGCAACTAAAGCTACTGTTACCATAAGCTATGCAAATGGTGTCGTAGAATTAGAGATCGTCGACAACGGGAAAGGACTAACACAGGCTATCCCCCCGTCCGTATCCATGCTTACTCCGGGGATAGTTTTTCAGCCTTGCGCTTTCTCGCCTCTTGGGCCTCTGCTGTCGCCTTCTCCCGAGCTAAATAGGCTTCCTTTCTTGTCTGCTCTCTAGCCAATTGCTTGACTTCGTCAGCGGCATGCTTCTCCGATCGCTTGGCTTTCTTTTCTTTCTGGGTTTCTTCAATTGCCTGTTCTCTAGCCAGATAGGTTTTCTTTCTCACCTGCTCTTTGGCCAGCTGCGAAGCTTTCTCTGTAGTGCGCTCTTCCGCTCGCTTGGCCTCTTTAAGTGATTGTTCTTCTTGATTTCCCATCGTTCTACCTCTCAACATTGGATAATCATGAAACCGGCCGTGAATCACTTTGTTACAGCAACTTGCCGTCTTGGTTGTGGAGGGGTGCCTGGTATATGGGTAACCTCCGCAACATGCTAATCCCGCATATTATACCAGAAAATATAACTCTAGATATATATTAGTACGATCATAGGTTTTCGGTGGGAAGATAACTCCAGGCTACCCTATCCGCATATGGTAATGCTAGCACATCCCTCACTGAACTAGTTCAGATAGATAGGTGACACTATAATGGTGTTACCATGAGAATAATAAATAGAACAATCAGAGGTACTTCTCAACTAAGAGAGGTTGAGCTCTCAAAGAAAGCCAGGCAAAGACTTAAATGGCTTGATTATTATGAATCCCGTAGTCATAATGCTCGTCTAACCTGTCGTCACTTCGACATCAGCCCGCAGACTTTTTATCGCTGGAAGAGACGCTATAACCCCAGACATCTAGAAAGCCTGGAGGATCGCTCTCATCGGCCCAGGCATGTAAGACAGCCTACCTATTCCACAGAGCTAGCTGAGGCAGTGCTTAGGTTGAGAGAGGAATATCCCAGATGGGGTAAAGAAAAGCTAGCAGTACTCCTGCACCATGAGGGGCTTGATTGCTCTACCCCTATGGTAGGCAGGATACTCCGTAAGCTAAAAGAGCGTGGCGTATTAAAAGAACCGGTACCAAACTATATATCGGCCAGGAAAAGGCGGCTAAAGCGCCCTTACGCCATAAGAAAGCCTAAGGAGTATATGGCTAAGAAGCCGGGAGATATTGTAGGGGTTGACACCCTGGACGTGAGACCTCTACCCGGAGTAATACTCAAGCACTTTACCGCCCGGGATATCATCTCAAGATGGGATGTCCTTGAAGCTCACACAAGGGCTACCTCTAATACCGCATCAGACTTCATAGATGCCCTGTTAAAACGAATGCCCTTCCCTATTAAAGCTATTCAGGTAGATGAGGGTTCAGAGTTTCAGGATGCCTTTGAGAGAGAGTGTCAGAGGAGAGGTATAAAACTGTTTGTTTTACCACCACGCTCACCTAAACTTAATGGCCATGTGGAAAGGGCACAAAGGACCCATACCGAGGAGTTTTACGAAGTAACTGATGCCAGCTTTGAACTGCCGGAACTTAATCTAGCATTACTAAAATGGGAGAAGGTGTATAATACTATTCGACCCCATCAAGCACTGGGATATCTTACTCCTAAAGAGTTTCTGGAACAACTTCACCATAAAAGAAGGGAGGTAATGTGTCACTAATCATATGAACGAGTACACAGGAACTCTATTCTAATCGAATAATGAGCCTGAATAAAAGGGGGTTCAGGCAACCCGG
>CAZZHQ010000068.1:0-12525 GCA_964654015.1 uncultured Dehalococcoidales bacterium
CAGCTCCACCATCTTTTTGTGTTCTATAGTTGCCAGAAAGTTGCCAATTAGTTTACAAGCTGACCTTGGTACGTTGCTCGTTGTGTTTTTCTTAAGGGTACGATACCTAGAACCTTTCGCAATCGCCGTCGTCTGTTTCCATAGAGAATATTTTCAATTACTTTTCCATGGCTTTCCTAGAAGTACGTCCAGATAGATTGAAATAATCGAAAAGAGTACTATCTAGCCAATGATCCTTTAGGTATTCGACCTCTGATCTCACACCAGCTTCCAACTTGTGTTATGAAATACAGCCACTGAGCATTTTTGACACTGGATATTCTCTATGTTATTATATGCATAGGTGCACGAATATGCATATAGTTCCGGGGGATGATATGAGAGATTTGGTTAAGATCTATAAAGCATTATCTGATGAGTCAAGGCTTAGGGTTTTAAACCTTATACTGGAAAGAGAATGCTGTGTCTGCGAGGTAATGCAAGCTCTGGAGATCTCTCACTCAAAGGCATCACGAATTTTGAGCGCTCTTTATAACGTCGGCTTTCTAAAGCTTCGCAAAGACGGCCTCTGGTCGCTTTATTCTATCGATTGGGATGGAATGAGAGGAAATCTGAAAGATATATTGGAGGCCACTCACAAAGGATTCGAAGGAAACAAGCAGATGGAAGTAGATCGCGAGCGGCTGAAAACAGCTGAGCGTATAGGCCCCGGCTGCATAAATAAAGTGCGTCGAACACAACTATCTAGCCATACTTCATAGTCCAGAATAGCTCGTATCAGAAGGTAGTATCTTTATGGAAGTATTGGTACAAGTATTGCAGGGTGGTTGGAATGCCCTGCTTGAATATTTATCCGCACATGTACTGACCTGTCTTATTCCGGCATTCTTCATTGCCGGGGCTATTGCTGTCTTCGTGTCACAAGGGGCTGTTCTTAAATACTTCGGGCCGAAGGCAAAGAAACTGCTGTCTTATAGTATCGCTTCAGTATCAGGTACAATCCTGGCCGTCTGCTCATGTACTGTCTTACCCCTCTTCGGAGGTATCTACAAGCGAGGCGCCGGTATTGGCCCTGCAGTTGCGTTCCTGTACTCGGGTCCGGCAATCAATGTACTCGCTATTGTATACACAGCCCGTATTCTCGGCTTCGATTTGGGTTTAGCCAGGGCTATCGGGGCCGTTGCCTTTGCTGCCGGAATCGGTCTGATCATGGCTCTTATTTACCGTAAAGAGGAGTCACTAAAAGATTCGGCAGCATTCGATGCGCTGGTGGTTGACCCTGAAGGCAAGAAATGGTGGCAGCAGATTACTTTCTTCGCCATTCTGGTAGGCATATTAATCTTTGCTGCTTCGAAGAACTGGATTGTAACCGGCATCCTGCTGGTAATTCTGGGCTTTATACTCTGGCGCTGGTTTACTAAGGGTGAGCTCAGCGTCTGGATGAAGGAGACGCTGCGGTTTGTTCGCCTCATTGTTCCCTGGCTGCTGGGGGGCGTGTTTGTTGCAGGTATTATCACCACCTTTGTTCCTCAGGACGCGGTAACCAGTTGGGTAGGCGGCAATAGTCTCCTTGCCAACTTCATCGCTTCCTTCCTTGGAGCACTGATGTACTTCGCAACGCTTACCGAGGTTCCCATTGTCAGTGCCTTTATGAACTTGGGCATGGGAAAGGGGCCGACACTGGCGCTCTTGCTAGCGGGTCCGGCATTATCTCTGCCTAACATGCTGGTCATCCGCAGCATCATGGGGACAAAGAAAACTCTTACTTACATAGCTCTGGTGGTGGTCTTTGCTACCGTCACCGGCTATATCTTCGGGTTAATCGCTCAGTAAATTTAAGGGGGGTGAAAAATGAAAATCAAAGTTCTTGGACCTGGATGCGCTCGCTGCCATCAACTGGAGCAAACGACCAGAGAGGTAGTCAAGGAACTAGGCATTGATGCCGAGATTGAAGATGTGAAAGATGTCAAGAAGATAATGGAGTACCCCATACTAACCACTCCAGGTCTGGTCATCGATGAAAAGCTGGTCTGCTCCGGTAGGGTACCTTCAAAGTCAGAGGTAACCACTTTCATTACCACGGCCCTGGCTACAGAATGGCGAAAAGCTGATGAGATATTGTTTAAGAATACAATAGATCGAAACTCATAAAAGGTTGAGTACATCGTGAAAATGCCTGAATTAAAGCACAGATTACTGATATTACTGCTGATGCTAATATGCTTCAGCTTACTGTTACCGGGGTGCGGTGAAAATACCGACCTCACTTCTACTTCTCTAAAGCAAGCCATATCCAACGGGAAACCAACCCTGGCCGAGTTTGGCCGTGGAGTATGTATCCCCTGTAAAGAAATGAAGCCTATTCTGGAAGAACTCTTGGTAGAGTACAAGGGCGAGCTGAATGTGGTGATTGTGGAGGTAGATGATAATGTTGATCTGACCAGGCAGTTCGGTATTATGATGATACCTACCCAGATCTTTCTTGACTCTGAGGGGGAGGAAGTTTTTAGACACATAGGGTTTTACCCTAAGGAAGAGGTTATCGCCCAGCTGGAGAAAATGGGAATAGAGTAACATGGAAGGACTGTTCAGTACTATTGGTGAACTTATTCAGACCCAAGGCTGGCTGGCTTTTCCTGCCTGTTTTCTGGGAGGAATTATTTCCAGCGCCAGCCCCTGTGTATTAGCCATGATACCGTTGGTCATCGGATACGTCGGTGGTTATTCGGAGGGCTCACAAAAGAAAGCCATCCAGTACTCGCTAATGTTCACACTAGGTCTAACTATCACCTTTACCGTCTTAGGTATAATCGCTGGTGCATTAGGAAGACTCTTCGGTGATGTCGGTGGATTCTGGTACTTTGTATTACCTCCAGTGGCCATTTTACTGGGCTTGTATCTCCTGTTTTCTGACAAATTGAACTTAAATGTTGGCTTATCACAACGATTTATGCCCAAGAGGAAGGCACTATTCGGCGCTTTCTTGATAGGTCTTTTCTTTGGCATTGTAGCATCACCCTGCGCCACCCCGGTGCTGGCGGTAATACTAACCTTCGCCGCTACCAAGCAAGAAATTGCGTACAGTGGTGGACTTCTCTTGGCCTATGCCCTGGGACACTGGGTACTGGTTCTCGGTGCCGGGATATCGACAGGCTTTGCACAAAAGGTACTGGCCTCAAAAGGAATAAGTAACTTCTCCACGTACTCAAAGAAAGTAGGGGGAGTGATTTTAATCGGTGTGGGAATATATTTAATATTTACCTACTTACTGTAAATATTAAATAACAAGGGATGTAAAAGTATGCTTGAAATAAGAAAAACCGCTGTCTCCTTCGACAAGAGGGACCTGATGAATCTGGAAAGGATCATCACGGACTCTGACGAGGAAGAAGCGTTTTTATTTCTTAAAAAATGCGTATACGACCGTATTTTGCACTCTCAGCAGGGGAGACTTAAATCTCATCTGGATTCTGCCAATCCCGTAGAAGGGTTTAAAAAGAGTAATATCATTTAAATCAGCTGTGGTTTGACGGAAAAGGAAGAACAAAATGGCCGAAAAAGAGAGAAAACTAGGTATCTGGGGTAAGTATCTGACTTTATGGGTAGCATTGTGTATAGGGGCGGGAATCGGACTGGGACGGTTGTTCCCCGGTTTGTCCGATATACTGGCCAAACTTGAGGTGGCAAACATATCCATTCCGATAGCCCTCCTGCTGTTCGCCATGATTTACCCAATTATGGTACAGATAAGCTGGGAGGAGATTAAAAATGCCCTGAAATCGCCGAAACCCATCGGACTTACACTGTTCGCCAACTGGGCGGTTAAACCCTTCACCATGGCGCTGTTCGCCTGGTTGTTCCTCGGTGTCGTCTTTAAAGGTTCTTTGACACCGGAGCAGATTGAGCAGTATCGTGCCGGGACAATCCTTCTCGGAGTGGCTCCTTGTACGGCTATGGTATTAGTCTGGAGCTACCTGGCTAAAGGTAATATGGGTCATACCCTGGTAATGACTGCCATAAACTCACTAACTATGGTAGTACTCTATGCCCCAATGGCTGTATTACTCTTGGGAATTTCCGGTATCAGCGTTCCTTGGGATACCATCGCACTCTCGGTGACGATATACATCGTTACGCCATTGATAGCCGGCTATTTTACTCGCAGATGGACAATACAGAAAAAAGGTATCGAGTGGTTTGAGAGCAGGTTGGAGCCATCTCTAGGAAAGGTCTCTGTGGTCGCTTTGTTAATAACGCTGGTGGTTCTATTCACTTATCAGGGGCATATTATAGTCGAGCTCCCGGCTATAATCGGGATGATAACCCTTGCCATACTGGTTAATATACTGGTGGTATTTGGCGTCACTTACCTGGCTGCAAGAATAATGAGGATGAAGTATGGTGACGCTATACCGGCAGCCATCATTGCCGGCAGCAATCATTTTGAGGTAGCCATCGCCGTAGCTACCACCCTTTTCGGAGTTGCTTCAGGTGCAGCTCTAGCTACTGTGGTTGGAGTATTAACCGAGGTGCCGATAATGCTATTACTGGTCTGGATTTCGCTCCTTACTAGGAAGACCTTTCCAAAGCAGTTACAGTGAATTACTGTTTGAATATAGGGATGTTTGTACCACTATAGGTATAGCTATATTGAGGAGAAAAGTTATCCTTTGTTAAGGACTTAATGTAGCCTTCGTTTCTGACGCAGATAGAGAAGAGATAATCTCTTCCTGAAGTAATATGATGCTCCATTAGAGTAGAGCATCATATATGAATCTCTCGAAATCCCATTTAAGTGTGAAATCGGGTTTTATCATTTGATTCAGCACTTGAGTGAACAATAGGGCAAAGAGTTTTTCATCAGGGTCAATCAGAAATTGTGTGCCAGCAGCCCCACCCCAACCATACTGTCCAACAGAACTATTAGCAACGCCATTAATTGATTTAGTGCGTACCCCAACTGCTAACCCCGAACTAAAACCGTGTCCACGGAGGCTAATAAATATATCACCGGTATGATTATTTCTCATTGATTCCACTGATTCGTGGCGTAAAATACGGGCCCCTTCTAGCTCACCATTATTAAACAGCATACGTACAAATCGCGTATAATCCGCTAAAGTAGATAGTACTCCTCCCATTTCCCCACCCCCATCAAAGATATTGTATGGCCCTTTCACCTTAACACTATTTTTGGGATAGTCGACTGCATCGATGCCCCATTGTCCATCTTTATTTACCAGAGCATAACAAGTTGATAGGCGATCAATTTGATCCTCCGAGAGATAAAAGGAGGTATCGTTCATATTCAGTGGCTTGAATATGTGATCTTTAAAAAAATCATCAAGGGTCATTCCGGAAATCATTTCCACCAGTACTCCAGCAAGGCTTATACTCATACCATATTCCCAAGCAGTACCCGGCTGGAAACTCAGCGGCAGTTTTGCTAGATGTTCCATTCTCTCTAGCATAGTTAGTGATGTAGTAGAATCTCCGTTTGATGGCAGGAATACCGTTCCTCCCAATGCTGCTTGATAATCAGAGTTAAATAGTGCTATGGGGGTTTTTGCTGGAAATGCCAAACCTGTTGTATTTGTTAGACAATCCTGAATTGTAATCTCACGATTTGCTGGAACCAATGTTAATCCAAACGGTCTCGCCGTAATTGACTGTTCTCTAGATGGGTTACTGTCTATCACTAAAAGATTTTTGAAAGCAGGAATATATTTCGATACCGGGTCACTTAGTTTTAATTCCCCTTCCTCTTGGAGTTTTAAAACGGCGACCGCCGTAATTGGTTTTGTCATTGAGTACATGCGAAAGATGGTGTCTTTCCTTACTGGTTTTCCGGACTCTAAGTCCATCATCCCTGCAATATTAAAGTGGGCTACTTTATCATTACGGACTACCAGCGTAATAATACAAGGCACATCCCCACGGCCAATGTATTCCTCTGCCATGAAGTTTAGTCGTTGCAATCGTTCCGGAGAAAAGCCTAGTTCCTCCGGCTGTACTACTGGTAGCCCAAACAATGAACTCACAATGGCTGTTTCTCCTCCCACAAGATATTTCTTTTTAATAATTCTGCTCCATTGTATACATCATGATATTAATTGTAAACAAATAAGTATTATATGTAATATTTTTATTTAAGTAGCCATACTAACGTTCTTTTTCAACTAGCTACAAAAAGGCTCCTAAGTTTCCACTTAGATGCCTTTACTTATAACTTATTTTGAAGCTAAATCTACCTACCATTGAACAAACATCGGGATCATTGTCCAGCCATGAGTACTCGTGGGCAATACCATTTCAGTACGCCATTAGAATATAAATTAGACTCGGGCG
Organism: uncultured Dehalococcoidales bacterium; assembly: GCA_964654015.1. Classification (GTDB taxonomy): domain Bacteria; phylum Chloroflexota; class Dehalococcoidia; order GIF9; family AB-539-J10; genus JAUUZT01. The sequence goes on from CAZZHQ010000068.1 coordinate 6,349, forward strand.
AAATATTAAAGGTTGGTATCCGGGTTTTTAAAGAGGTATATTGCCCATCCGACGGTATCACGCCCCCATTGAAGATAGGTCGCTTTCTCATGGTCAACTCGTTTAACAATCTCAGTCACATCAGGATCGTCCTTGTTCTCTTCAACAAACCTTGTAGTAGAATACCATCGCAAAGCCGTGTAGCGGTCCCAATCATCCTGGTTACTTACTAAAGTATACAGTAGAAGCAGGTCTTCTTCTGTACCCGCTAGAACGTTTTCATAGTGCGTTCCGAAATCATCTATGGTCTCACCGGCAGCAGTTAAATAGGCGTCTTCCGGCTCCTTGAGCCAAAATGGTTCACCAACAAGAATGAGTCCACTTGGTTTTGTCATAGACTTCAAGGCACGGAGAGTCTCCCGGTGCCCCTTGTAAATCCACGATGCCCCAATGCACATGGATAAATCGAATTGTCGATCAGGCTTGTAGTCTGCTCCGTCCATATTTAAGATCTCTATTCGAGAATTTGGAACTCGTTGCTTTAGCTTTTGTTTCGCATCTGCAACGAAGAAAGGTGATATATCCACACCAACTCCAGATATTGTGTAACGTTCAGCTATCCGGGTGAGAATCTCTCCTTTGCCGCAGGCAATATCTAATACCGCTGCTTGGGATTTAAGATTTAGTAACTCTATCAGTTCGTCTATCTTTGTGTTACTTATGGGATTCAAGACCGAGTGGAATTGATGAGTCACGTAAAAGAACTTCCATATATCCAATTTTGGCTCTGCCATAATCAATTCCTCATGAAATCTCTAGCCCTTACCGTAGACATCATATACCAAGTTAGATAAAAGCGGTATAAAAATGGATGCAAACATCGGGATCATTGTCCAGCCATGCGTACTCGTGGGCGATACCGTTCGCATTTTCTATTTTAGTAATCGGTGATTAAGGGGTTTATCAACTGATATTGCATATTTTTTTAACAATGACTGAAATAGCTTGGTATATTTTATTTCTTTTAATGGTATAAAAAATATTTCTTTAGGATAATCGGATTCATATCCTACACCAATAATAATATATACAGGCGTTTTTTTATCTATCTCTTTATATCTTTTTAATTGAAATGGCTTACACCACTCGACCGAATTATCGTAATAATTAGAACGATATTTCGCCTCAACAAAAAATTCTTGGCCTGTCTTTATGCATCTAAATTTAAAATCCGGCTCTTTAGTGTTTTCGACAAAATCTTTTTTATTAGTCGTGTAGTCATGAGTCCGTTGAATCATAATATATTCATCTTTAACAAAAAGGTAATCTCGTATGTATGCTTCAAAATTATCACCTTTAACAAAGCTTTCTGGCTTATTAATTTCAGCTATAGCGACTTTTGCGACTCTTATCGCTTTTGAAATAAAGTCCATTCTCCATTCTCCTTTTCCAGAATGCCGTGTCAAATTTATTCTTTTCAGTAGTTATTGTCAACTAAATAAATGATAAAATACATAAAGAATGAGCGAAAAGCAAAATCCATCAAGTCGTTATTACCCGCCTGAATTAACTCAATTCATGTGGTGTATTGCATGCCTGGGTATAGCTCTTGAGCAATCAGAAGAAGCAAGCGATATATTCGAAGATGTAATAGACTGCTTAGATTTACCAGGAATAAAGGAAACATTTGATAAAGTAGAAAATGAATTGCCGGAATCCAAGTATCTTCTAAAACAACTAGTGAAAGAGGCCGGATACGATATTCGCAGACCACCATTAGCAGAAAGCCTAGGAATAACCCACATAAGAGAGCTTTTTAATGGTGTCTTAAAATTTATACCAAAGTACAGTAAAAAATATATCTCCTGGGGATTGAAAGGAAGAGGGAGAAAACGAGATTTTCAATTGTTGACAAACAAGTTCGAGGAGCTTATACGGGTAGCATTTAAAAACAAAGTAAATCCGAATAAGTCAGACACACTCATGCACGCAATATTCGCTCTTGTTTTTTCAATACGCCATGAAATGCAATTGGAACAAGTGGGCAAAGCTAAAATCATACGGTCAAAAAGAGAGCAATTTACTGTTGAAGATCTATTGAATCGCACTATGACGGCAAATCTAAACAGAGCTGCGACAAGGCATTTTAAGGAATCTGGATTCTATTTGAAACACGAGGATACTATTGAATCGACAGCATCTAAATGGTATCAATGCAGGATTGTCTATCCTGGGTCAGAAGAATATTGCCGTCAAATGGAGCTAAAGGGAGTGACAGAATATCCCTCAAATGTTAGTAAGCAAATAAAAGAATGTGATGAAGCGATGGGTTATCCAAGACGGAATTTGAGAAAAGAGCCTAAAACAAAGGAAAAGCAAAGTATCTTCTCAAAGCTGAAACGGATAATCAGAAAGAATTAGCGAACAACAAGAAATTCAGGAAAGTCAATGCAAGCCACTCATTTAGAGTGGCTTTTTGGTTTTCGTACAAAAAAAGTATAGTTTCGCAATCTCAAGGTTACAAAACTCCTATAGTCCATAGCTAGTCTGGAAATGGCAGTATAGAGCTATGGAGAGGACACCAGAACCGAGAGTCACATTAGAAATAGAAATCCGGCCTGCCGGTGTGCTTCAAAAAGAAGCCGGTAAGAGGCTTTTTAACAAGTTGCTAGCAAGGGCACAATCATCTCTACAAACAAGTAATGAATCAGAACAAATTAACAAAAGAGATAAGCGATAAAGGACGGCGCGGGCGGATCGGCGGAAGCCGCCGCCCGCTTTAACCCCCCTCACTATCTATCAGGGGGGTTCACAGTCGCAGAAAGGAGACTAAAAATGTGCAAAATAGTTAATTCGGGAATAGATAGTCTGGTGATGGGTTTTAGTATAGAAAAATATCTAGAGGTGGAGAGTTTTACAGACCTTGAAGAAAGTAAGTTACTCGCCGGAGACAAGATGTTTAACAGTAAAGGCTGTCCGGTGTCCTGGTATGGTGTGGATTTCATTGTACAGCCTAGAGGCGCAAGAGGTTATGAATGGATACTGCGTAATGATGATGCTATCGTGTGTATCGCCAGGGAAGCTAAAGGCGGTTCGGTACTACCGGAAATCTATGTTACCTTTTCTGCTCCTTACTTATGGTCACACGGAAGTACTGCTGCGGTAGTTTTATTTAAACAATGGCTTGGTAAGTGGGCGTTGTTCACAGAAGATAAAGTTTCTCGTCGTGACCTATGTCTGGATCTTGAAATGACGACTCCAATAATAGACCTATACACAGAAATAGTGACACTGGCAAAACACAAAGGATGTTATCTCAAAGATCTTAGCGGTTATATGCGTGGGCTACATAATAGTGGCTATGAATTCGGGAAGAGTGCTTTAGTAGGGCGTTTCTACGATAAAACATTAGAGATAACATCTAGTAAAAAGTATTGGTTTCGTGATATATGGACAGCTAATGATTGGGATGGTGTAACTCCTGTTACTAGGGTGGAATTTCAGATGCGGCGTAATTTTCTAAAATTGTTTCAGGTTAATGGTTACTATGATTTAGAACTAGCGGTAGCTTCTATGTGGCGGTATTGTACTGATAAATGGTTACGGGTTTGTGAGCCATCGAAAGGAAAGAAAAACAATCATCAGCATCTATTGCCAGCACAAGAATGGTGGGCGTTTGTTCAACAATCCAAGTGCCTTTTTGGTGAAGATGTGGGTCTGACTAGGTTTCAGCTAAAAAAACCGCGTTATGACGCTCTCATGGCTCAGGGTAAAGGCGTGCTGTCATCTGCGCTAGCTCTTAGGGCTTCTGCGGTAGGGATATCTGAGGCGTTATATTGTTTTCATAAAGATATAGATGCCTGGCTTAGAGATGATTTGCGTGATATAGCTATTACTAAAATTTCTGGAGTTTCTAATATGGAAAAGCCAGATACTCATTTGGTTGATGAGATTATCAAAATAGGTGGACAAATTGTTTCGATGGATTCGTAATAATTGTGAGCGAGGCACTCCCGTATATTATACCTTGAGAGATAAGGCGGATAAGCTCTCCTATTCTCGCATCCGACTTAGCGAACGAGGAAGCAAGCCCTGAAGGGGCGCGCCAGTAAATGCTATGCTTGGCACGGCGATTGCCTTAAACAAACATAATGCTACCGCCGTCCTACCCCACTAATATGATATCGGAAAAGCCAAAGTTGAGAAACTAAGTATTGACAATATATACCTTATAGGTATATAAAAAGCACATGATAAAAATTCTTACATGCCTTAGATGTGGACATAATTGGGCAAGTCGACTCGAAAGATTACCTAAAGTCTGCCCTAAATGCAAATCTCCCTATTGGAATAAGCCCAAATGGAAGGGGGTTAAGAAGTAATGGTAGATAAGAAAACTAAGAAACACAATAAGATTCAGAAAAATGTATCCAAAATAAACAAGCTTCAAGAAGAATTTGGAGGATACAGACCTGACCTGATTAATATGTACTTTGCAAAAAAGCTTGAACGCTTAACGCTAGTATTAACCGTACTAACTGCTGTATTAGCCATATTAGCAATTATTCAGATTATACTACTTATAAGGAGTTTTCAATGAAAGCAGCGATTTATTGCCGTGTATCAACTGAAGGCCAAGAACAGGACGGGACAAGCTTACAGACACAGCTTGAAGCTTGTTTAAAATATTGCAGGACTAAAGGCTATGAAGTGGTTTATCAGTTCAGTGAAGCCTGGTCTGGCTTATCTCTTGAAAGACCTAAACTCGCAGAACTCAGGGAAGTAGTATGTTCTGAGAGCATTGATTGTTTAGTAGTTTACAGTCTTGATCGTTTCTCACGTGATCCTGTTCATGGTGTTATTCTCATGCAGGAATTAGAAAAACACGGGGTATCACTTGAGGCAGTATCTGAAACGGTAGATAATTCGGAAGTCGGCAAGCTGGTTTTCTATATCAAGGGTTATGCCGCTAAGCTAGATGCAGAAAGGCGTAGGGACGCAACAGGACGTGGAAAGAGGGCGTTATTAAAGCAAGGTAAGTTACCACAAGGGAATGGTATTGGTATATATGGTTATAAGTGGCTCAAGGATTACAAGAAAAGGATACCTCTTGAGCATGAAGCAAAGATAGTTCAGCGCATGTATGAAATGGTTGCTAGTGGAGTAAGTTGTTTTAAAATTGCCCGGACTTTAAATGAGGAAAGCATACCCACAAAGGCAGGCAAGAAATGGGAAGCTAGGACAGTATCAAGGATAGTCCGTAATCAGGCATATACAGGGATAACGTATTTCGGTATGACCTCTGGTAAAGAACGTAGAGTAACTCCTAAAGAGTCTTGGCACATACTACCTAATGTTACGCCAGCCATTATCAGTAATGAACTATTTGAACAAGCACAGACTGCTTTAGCCAAATCGAAAGAACTTCATCCAGGTAGACCACAACACGATTATCCATTAACAGGATTTGCTGTCTGTGGCTATTGCGGAAGTCCGCTTGTTGGAGCTTGCCTGAGTAAAAGATACAGGTATTACAAATGTCGTGGTACATATCCAACAGCTTCAAGGGAAAAGATTTGTAATGCTAAATATATAAAAGCGGATTGGCTTGAAAATGTTGTTTGGGAAAAAGTGAAGGGCGTTCTAAGTAATCCCGAAATTCTATTAGCGGAAGTAAGCAGACAGACTGAGATAGAACAAGATCAGGCATCATCAGGTAATATTGAGCAGGAAATAAGGTCGCTTACGAGGAAGATGAAAGGATATGCCGGGCAAGAGCGGCGGTTAATGAATGTGCTGAGATTGGAAATAGCTACGCCAGATATTGTTCTTGATGAAATAAACCAAATGAAAAAAGAACGTGAAATGGATGAGGGAAAGCTCGCTAGCCTTACTCAAACCAAAGAGAACATTGATAAGTTGGTAGACATGGAAGTCAATCTGAAAGAGCTGTGTGCTCGGATTGTACCTGATTTAGACAACTGCACTAATCAGGATAAAAAAGATGCCTACACCTACTTAGACTTAAAAGTTAAAGCCACTCCTGAAGGTGCAGACATCAAAGGTTACCTTGATTCAAGCGTACTTAGTCCTAATTCGTGCCTACTCACCACTGGACAAACATCGGCATGACAACATGGAGATAGTTATCAACCCCCACCGGGCGGATAACGCCGGGGCTTGACGGATTGGTAATCT
>CAZZHQ010000069.1:0-12490 GCA_964654015.1 uncultured Dehalococcoidales bacterium
CCTTATCCCTCAACTTCCTGATCCCTGCTCTTGACTTTTAAGACAGTTGCTTTCTTTATAATTTATTATTTATTCTGCTATCTGTTCCTCAACCCCTTTAGGTTATTTATCACCTCACTTATCGGCACCATTTCCTTGCCTTAACCAAGTAGGAAACGGCCAGAATACCGGGTTGGTGAAAAGCCATTGCCAGCCTAGAGCCACCCATGCCATACCGACAACCCAGATAGCAGTGATTAAAATCGCTATTCCTTCCACTCTAACACCCCTCCTTTTGAGGCTAATCTTGCCTCTTTTCCAGTGATAAATTATTATCCCTAGTAATGATAATACTAGAAGTTAGTTAAATCTTGGTTGAATAAAAGTTGAAAGCTGGTTAAAATTTACCTCCTGGGGTGGTAGTATTCCTAGCGCGTAAAAGACAAGTGGATGTATAATCACACTGTGGTTTTCTTCTGAACGCAAGATTGTTAAAGGGGAGTAACATGCCCAAGATATTAGTTATCGAAGACGAACCAGATATCGCTGATTTTGTAAAGCGTGGGCTACTTCTCAAGGGCTTTGAGGTTCAAGTGGCTCATACCGGCCATGAGGGACTGGAGATTGCTCAGTCCAGCTATCCTGACCTGGTAGTCCTTGACTTAATGCTGCCGGATGCAGATGGTATTGATATCTGCCGCGAGCTGAGAGCCAGTGGTGACATCGGTATCGTAATACTCACGGCACGGAGTGTAGTTGGTGAGCGTGTGCGCGGTCTTGAAGCTGGCGCCGACGATTATATACCCAAGCCTTTTGCCTTTGAAGAACTGCTGGCTCGTATTCGGGCAGTGCTACGCCGGCGTTCCCCACAAACGGAGGGCGTTATACGGATAGCTGACCTAGAGATTGACATTGATAAGCGACAGGTGCGGAGAGGTAATCGGTTGATAGAGCTAACGATGCGGGAATTTGATCTCCTCAAGCTACTGGTGCAGTATGCTGGCAGACCTTTGCGGCGGGAGTTCATTGTCGAGCGAGTCTGGGGTTATGAATATGAGGGAGAGACGGATCCGGTAAAAGTGTATGTTAATTTTCTAAGGCGGAAGTTGAATGCCGAAGGAGAACCGGATCTGATACACGCAGTGCATGGCTTTGGCTATACCATCAAGGAGAAAGCATGAGGATAAGCCTGCGGGGACGGCTTTTTCTGTGGTACGCCCTGACGATTCCAGTCCTGGTAATAGGTTTGACCTTTGCCGCCCAACAAGTCATGGTGACCAGCCTGCGAACTGCCATCGACGACCGGCTTTTGGAGCGCAACGAGATAGTAGCCAGAGCCATCATTTCCAACCCCGGTACTGGCCGCGAACATTTTGAGCTATTAATTGAGCAGCTTATCGAACAGCAGCTTCCCTTTGTTCCCGCCGTGCTACGCATAAGTGACCCCGGTGGGAATGTTCTGGCCACTTTCGGCGACATTCCTGACCCTATGCTGCCAATCATGGACCGCCAATTACTTTTGCCAAAACTCACCGAAGGACGGTTCGAAACCATCAAAATTAAAGGGCACGAGGCACTGCGCATGTATACTATCGTAGTGCGTGATCCTACAACCCCAAAGACCATAGCTCTGGTACAGACCGGGGATAGTCTTGCCCCACTAAACACAGCCCAGACGGAGTTGTGGCAATACTCACTGGCTGTAGCTATTGGAGGCAGCCTGGCAGCGTTACTTATTGGGCTTTTCATTCTGCGACAGGGTTTACGGCCACTGGATATGATCATTAAACAAGTGCGGGGCATAGGGAGCACAGGCTTAGGGACACAAATTCCAGCAGAACCTCGCCCTCCGGAATTGCAGCAACTGGCAGATAGTGTTAATAGCATGTTGCGGAGGCTTGACATGGCATTCAAGACGCGAGAGGTATTTTTTGCCGGTGTGTCTCATGACCTCAAGACTCCGCTTACAGTACTCCAGGGGGAAATAGAAATCATGCAGATGCAGCCGACCGTAGATGCTGAGACTAAAAGAAGCATAGAAAGGATATCCAGAGAGGTACGCAGACTGGTGCGGATGACCAACAATGTATTATTGAATGCGCAACTGGAATCGAACCCGGTCTTAGTGCCAGCGGAGGTCAACCTCAGGGAGGTGGTGGAGGATATTGAGAGAGACACCCGGACATTAGCTGAAGGTTTGAATTTGAAAACCTCGGCAGATATGGCTCTAGCCGTTCACGGGGACTACGATCTGCTTCGGCAAATGTTGCTCAACGTTGTCGATAATGCCATAAAGTTCACCCCGAGAGGAGGTTCCATTGAGTTGAGCCTTAGGCAAGATGATGAGTATGCTGTCCTGAGGGTTGCAGACTCCGGACAAGGTATACCAAAGGAACATCTGATCCAGGTTAGGGAACCATTTTAAAAAGCTGACTTAACACGTAGATCTGGAGGTGGAGGGGTGGGCCTTGGGTTAGCTATCGTCAAACAGATCGTCGAACTCCATGGTGGTCAACTAGACATACAAAGTCAGGAAGGCACTGGCACAATAGTGACAATACGCCTGCCTCTTTTGTCTCAGTACCAGTAACAGATTCTCTTCTGTCATCAAAATACATTGACGCTCTTTTAACCATCTTTCAACTTTTGTTCAACCACGGTTTAACTATTTCCTGTTAGCATTAACTCAGAAGTGGCAACTACTGATGTAACTGAGGCAGGGTAATAACATGGGGACAGTTATTATAGATAAGAGAAATGCAGCGGCAAAAAAGAAGTGGCTGGGCAAGAAAAATACGATAAGTAAAACCTCGCCCGCACTGATGATCACTGAGGCTGATATCGGGCAACTGCTATCAGAGTGGAATCATGTTCCAGCCTGGATAAAACATCATGTGTCGTATAAGAAACCAATACATCGATATGAAGGAGAGCTTACGATCGAGGGTGAGACGCTGATATTTATGGGGCATGATATAAAAGAAGATAAAGACTTCAATCTGGAGATTCCACTGGCCAGCATTACCGATGTCAGTCTCCGATTCAGTGAGCAGCTCGAAGCTAGTATCGATCGTGCTTTGGGAATAGGGGGGCCGGTGCCATTTGTTGTCCAATACCAGCAAGGCGGGAGTAGCGAGACATTGTACTTTAACACCAGTTTCCAGAGTTGCTTTGCTCACACGGAAGGAAATAACAGGCATTGGTATGAGACAATGTGCGAAATATTGACCAGGTACCGACGTTAAAAGCTACTGACCAAAGAAATCAGCCTCTAGTAACGGCGTAATGATTTTGGAGGAGGGTGAATGTATGGCTACAATCTCTATTGAGGAAAAGAATGCAAAGGGCGCAGTAGCACCAAGAATGCAGATGGCAAGCGTCTTGGAACAGACTGAGGAAGTGTTTAAACAGGCGTTCTGTCACAAGTGCCGTGACCACTACATCTGCGTCAAAGACCAGGGAACCCTCAGCATATGCAGACAACTCGTGGATAACGGAGTCTGGGAGGGTCATTTCTGCAGGAACCAGAAGAGCTAGGAAGGTATTAATCTACGGTGCAATACAGAGATGAGACTTACTGGGCAGAAAAAATATGGCCTTAAGCAGTTTACCGGGGTACGCGAGTTGGAAGTTACTCGTTATATTTTACGTCGTTGTTATTGTACTTATTATAATGTTACTTGGTGATGGTGAATAACCAGATCCTCTAACAGGCCGATGTCGGTAAGTGGGTTAAAAACACCAGCAAAGGCACTGATAAATTGCCCAGACACCTCTGGATGTGTGCCTTTAATGTCAAAAGACAGGGCTCTCCCCCTATGTAGAAACTTGCCTATATCATGCAGGAGAGCGGCGAGAATAACAGTGTGATACTCTACTCGATTCTCCATTAAGGGACACCGACCTCTTATTACATAATACCGCGGAACATAGGAAGGCGGTTTAGGTAATCAGAAAGTATGGGCATCATAATCCTGTTTTCATGTTGTGTCAAGCAGTGGGTTTTGTTGGTTCAACAATCCGTCACATTGTATCTTTAGGGGCCTTTCCCCTTTTATACCGAAAAGTAAGATTAGCTTTTTGCTATAACACCGTTAACTTTAACTAAAAAGTGCCATCCTTTATGGGTCATACCTATGCTAAAAAACTTCTTAATAAGCTGAATGTCTATTCGAGAAAGCGAAAGTAGTAAGTGGGTAACTAACAAATATTTTCTTCTAACCATTCATAAACTGCGTAGGTGGCTAATAGATCTTCAGCGTTATATGTCTTTATCTCATTTAATATATTTTCGGCTGTTTCCGTATCAGGTGCTTCGACGTACTCATTGTATTTCACTATAGACCATGAACCACCATATTCTTCCTGACTTCTTTTGAATCCAACAAATTTTTCAATTTGTTTTAATCCATAAGATGGTACAGGTAAAATAACCGTATCCAAAACGCAGCGATATAGGTCCCACATATTGTTCTTGACTCTTTCGCCAATATTGTCTTTGTCTCCGTACATAGCAATATAGTTATTGATCTTTGTTACTTCATGGGAACTGAAATGGATTACTGGGATATCTCCATACTTTTTAAAAATTCTATCCATTGTTTCAAGGAATTGAACCCAACCTTCGGCGTCTCCTCGATCACCTGGTGGAGCAATAACCGTGCTTTGCTCATTCGTACCTTCTGGAAGGATAGTTATTAACCCCCACATATATACATCAATATCAAATTCCACTTCGTCAAACACAGTGTTTTCGATGTCAAATATAACTACCGGCCTGTCACCTTTTTGATATCCAGCAGGCAAAATGATGTTTGCCTTCTTATCGAAACTCCCCTCTACCAAACATTTCGTTTGTCGAAGTATTTTGCCGCCTCTCGTTGGGCCTATTTTTTGTATCTGCGAGCCTCTCTGGAATTGAATTCCAAATAATTTATCATCAAGTTCAATAATTTGATCCCAGTTATCCACTCCATTTTCCCATAAAGCCCCCACCATACCCTTTTCAATCCCTGATATTGTGCAAATGCTTCGATTTTCCCAAGCTTTGCCGTAACAGTAATCGCCGTATTGACAATCTTTGCATTTTGACCAGCCTTCAGGTTCAATAGGCTCATTATCTAGTGCTTCTAATTCAATTATATTTTTTGCGACTGATACAACATATGATTTATCAGGCACATCGAAAGGTGATATTATATTACCATCGCCAGTGACGATTTCTGCGATAATGGGATATCCAAGTACTTCTTCCGCAACAAATTTTGAGAGTCCCACACCCAATGCTATCTCTGGATGACTACCAATATTCGTAGCTAATTTGATCTCTTGTATCTTGTATTGATTTGTTTTTTGATCAAAAATTATCAGGTCTGGTATAGCACCAAATTGACCATCGCTACTAATCAATACTCCCTGATATATTATAGGAGTTTTAGATTTTATTAATCTTAAGGTATCTTCAAAACCTGAAGGTAGATCTCCTTTTTCATACTCCGGCTCTTGCGTAGGGCCAATTGTTTGAACATGTGCCCTTTCTACATCTAATCCTTTTTCTTGCACCATTTCAATAAAGTCAACATCTTTCACTGCCAATTCTGGGCAGTTTGCGTTTAACCAAACCCGCCGTTCACAGTAATTCGGTTGGTACAATTCTCTGAAATAACTCGGACTAAACATTTCTCTTCACAAACAGAAAATCTCTTTCAACAATACTAACGAGTAGCTAATATTATTCTATCCGGTTTTCTATATCCCCTTTTAATTAATATATCTCTTTCTTTTAACAGACAAGCTCGATTGTGGGCAATAGCTTTATCAAATTCGGCATTCTCCCAAGGTCGATTGATCTAAGTTATTTTGTCGCTAATGTGTCAATCTCCGCTCATTCAACCATTAGAAGCTTACATGGCGTAGGATCTATAGCCACTAGAAGCGGCCTTGTTAAACTGGTGAAGGAAACTACCGCCTGACCTGGAGCCAAGGCCGGCAACCGACCCCAAAGGCTGTCATCTATCCCTCCGATGGAGCGACGAAGCCGGTTAATCACATTAGAATCACCGATCTTATGAAGAACCCAGTTGTTTATAAGACCTATGACCTCATCAGGTAAATGCTGAGGGAGTTGTGTGACGAAGACTAAACCAAGCCATCGTTTCCGTCCACGCCGTGCGATACGTGCTACTTGCTGAAAGAGAACTGGCATATCTTTAATCCGCTGTGCAGATAAGAATTCGTGAGCTTCCTCTATAAAGACGGTCGTTGGCACGGGTGGGCGACCAGCTACGATGGCAGCCTGGTAGGCGTCCTCTTGCTGGCGTTGTACACCCCTTAAGAGTTGGGCGATGGCCAAGTTCCGAAGTTCAGGCGAATCAGTATCGCTAAGGTCAATTATTGAGACCATCCCTGACTTAAGCATCTCAGCATACGGGAGACTGGGAGCTTGAGTATTATCAAAAATACGGAAGCGATGTAATCGCCATAGCTTAACAAGTAATGCTCGCCAACTAATTTCACTATCGGATCGAACTGTCTGAACCCTCTGTTTGACTCGTTCAATATTGTCTTTGAATACGGTATTATAAGGGTTAGGCTCATCAGGAACCTTTGCAACGACATCGTGGAAGATACTGGCTATATCAATCAGATGGGATAAAGTCATGCGAGGATAGCCCGTTTCCAACTCATCCAGCTCAAGTGCTTCTTGTTCTTCCGTGTGGTTATTACGCGCCGGGTATACCCCAAAATCCCGTAAGAGTAGTTTGCACACATCGAATGCTTGGAGGAAACGCTGCTCTTGAGGTCCTGTAAAGTCGAGGATTTCCTTTACAGTGTACGGTGATAGTTCGGAGAAATCTAGGCGAAAAGATTTTGAACGCGGGTGTTTGGGATTAGCTGTTTCTCGTCCCACAAGGGAGTAAATAGTAGTACCATCTACTCCCTTAGGTGCTAGACCCCTACGGGCTAAAGCCTCCTCCATTTGTGGGTCATCTGTAGCCTCATTAATTGAAGTATATTCTCCTTCAGTATCTAGGAAAACGCAAGCTACTCCGGCCTGCTGCAATTGGTGAACAATGCCGGAGACAGTTGTAGATTTACCGCTACCAGTAGTTCCTAATACTCCTAAGTGACGTGGTAGGACAGATTTAGTTGTTGGCACCCGAACCTCAATTTCATCATGGCTTTCAGCAATACCAAGACGGATATCTCCCGCAGTCCGAAAAACTGCTGCGGTTTCCTCGGGCGATAAAGGAAATACGGGACTGTTGGGTAATGGACGTCTACGAGGGGGTACCATGCCACCATTATCCAGTTCTTCCCCAATAAGTTCTAACTGCACACGACCGTGGTAGTTCGACATAAGAATATTACCTCGACCTCGGACTGTAGCCGTGATAACGACGGGTGCATCAGAACGGAGTCCATCAGGCTCGGCAAATGGTCCTCGTACGACAGCACCTAAATACGATCGGTGGTCTGAGCGACTCTTTACTCTGACCAGAGATTGATGGGGGAGTTCCAAAATTGTGTCCTTTGGCAAAAAGACTGTTACGGTGCCATCATCACTTGATGGAGAATCAAAAGCTGTCCAACCTATGGCTCCTTCATCCTCTTCATTACCTGTCCATTCACCACCAGCTTCCTGTATTTCTTGAGTCATAGAATCCAATGCTGCACTTGGAACAGTTGTGACTTCTTCTGCTTCAGATTCCTGTGTTGTTTCACTGTCTTCCATATTGTCCTCCCTTTTCCTGATCTCTAACGACGAGTCTGGCGCTCAGTCTGGTATTGGAAAGGTGCGCCGGCTTCCCCATACGCTACCTGCACTTGAGGAACCAATGAATCAGTACCAAACATGGTACTACACATAGTATCCGCTAATGTGATAAGCATAGGGAAACCTCTATGTTCCTGAAGGTTGCTGTCGGCTATTGCGATGTGAGCCGCTTCGTGGGCATGGTCTACATGAGCATAGAATACGGTAACTGGGCTTATAGGCGTAGCTCGAAATACGCCTTTCACAATCTTTGGTCCAGCTTCTTTGACAAACTGTTCAATTCGTGGTTTCACTTTCAACCAGGGGCCACGGTAATGCCCCTCTGCTATCCGACGGAGATTGTCTTCAAGAGTTTCAACGATAGCGTATTCCATGGGACGAAGAGCATTACCTATGGTTAGTAGCATTCGATCCGATGGAGCACTTGGTATAAATACAAACCGTTCATGATTTAGAATAAGTTCATTTAATATATCAAGACCTTTATCAACTAGTTCCACCATCCCTGAACCAGTTAATAGTTCGTACGGTGCGGGGTTGCCGTGCCCCATCCTCCATGGGGCATTAGATCGCTTTAAAAGAACTGCTCGCTCAGCGTATGCCATGATACCTCGCCTACCTAAGCTAGTTAGTCGGTCTCTAGAACTTTCCTGATCGTATCCAGTCCTATGTTGGCGACGCTCCAAGAGATTCAGAGTATCCTCAACTGGATCACCACCACCCACGCGAAGATCTCTTCTGAAAAGGCGGTGCACCCATGCACCCTGACTACCGTTGTAAGACACAAGTGATACCCCTATCTGCACTATTGTTAAAGGGAGTGTGTCATGTGGAATGCTGTTTCCATCACAGGCCTCTACACTTCCATTAAAGAGATATCCGCGGTGCACTCTCTCAATTTGATCCGCGGTACTCTGGTATACACCCGAATTTGACGGGGCTCCATTCCGATTCTTTAATTGGGGAAATATTATTTTTCGAATACGACCGCGCATTTCATCTTCGCGTTGTACTGCTTCTTTAATCTCCTCTTCTAACTGTGCGTAAAAACCTACGAAATCGTCATTTGTGTGCCAAGTATCGAGGTCGAGTGTTTTTGACAATTCCTCCCCGTACGCTTTTGAGTACTCATCGGGAGGGATCGTCTCCAGTTGCTCTGTCATGTTTAATGACTGGGAAGTCGTGATTAGTTCATCGTTTTCCATATTCTCATCCTATTCCAACTTTTTTGTAGCACTGATTTTCAACCTACCAGTAAATAGTCATTCTCTATGCCCCATATACCATTATTCCTGGCAAATACCGAAAGTTCGACAACATCATTTTTCCCGTTGGCGTAGCCATTCGCGCACGGATGAATTACGCTCCAGCGGGAAAAGATAACGAGCATATCCCTCGGCAACATTGCGAGGTAGACCGAATTGCTTGACAAGAAGTGTTAAGGCTACTTCCAATCGACTGCAATTATGATCCCGGTTCCATACTCTAGCCACACTGCGCCGAACCTCTTCCTCGGGAGCAATTATCTCGAGAGCTAACAAATCGGCATTATCCTCAAGCTCCATAATGGCATTTGAATCTAGCTTGCTACCAATGTTACTCCCCATAAAATGGACGTGAAAACCAATTGGAATGCGACCAAGAATACCGTGGACCCTTTCACGAACAGTTGGAATTCTAAAACCGTCGAAAACTTCTAGTATCGCTGAGCCGAGAAGATTCACCGCTCTTCGCCGCGGACGTAGATAGTTCATGAGAAAATGAGCTGTTTCATGGGCCAAAGAATATCGCAGTTCAGAATCGCTATCAGCTCCATTTAAGAGAATACATCCTCGACCTTGGTAGGCTAGCAAACTGCCATGTAAGGGACGGTTTGAAGTCTGAAAACGGAATTGGATTCCCCTCATTGCAAGCCATGTTTCCACGTCGAATATTGACAAACGCGGAAGTTTAAGAATAGCTACCGGGAGTGCCCAGAGCACAGGTGCTTCTAGCTCGCACGGGAATTGTGTCCGGCCTCCAGCAGATGACCAAAATTCCCTAGCAATTAGTTGTCGTTGTTTGCGGCGCATGTTATTCGGGTTCCTCTTCATTTTCTGATGGGTTGACGATATCTCCGTGGTCAGAATCATCTTCATCTACATCACGAGCAGCCGCTAAGAGACCTTCAGGCACTCTTTGTTCTGCCTGACTAATTTTAGTTAGTGCCCTCATAGTATCCACTTCTCTAATAAGTTGAACTAACCGCTCCGGTCGTATTTTAAAAACAGATGATATACGTTCCATGTCTGATCGGAAATTTGGAGACTCAGGATCAGGGCGACGACACAAGGCAAGTTTTAATAGGACGATAGGGCGACAGCCGAGAAACTCTGCTAGTTGATCCTCTGCCATTCCGCGAAAATTGCGGAACTCGACTAGAGAATCTGAAAAAAAGAAGCGATCTTGAGCCGCCCTTCTCGCTGCGTGTTGCAGGAGAAATGAATTACTTTTACTTTCCATTGATTTTGCCTCCAAGACGCTGTAAACGTTTTGTAATTCTATCCTTGTGCTGTTTCACGATCTTCCTTTGTTCATCAAGAGCTAAAGTCTGAATACCCAATATATTGCTGTATTCGACTGTTTTTCGCTCACCATCCATCATAAGATTTAATAGCTTACGATCACTCTCATCCGGGAATGTCTCGGCAACTCTGCGTAGGAGTTCATCTCTCTCTGTTCCTGTAATACTGTCAAGTACACGATTCTCAAGTTCTATTGTATTATTCCCATCACTTAGCGTTTCTTCGACAACTTGTAGAGGCACTTCCCGGCGTTGTCTGCGCTGTTGCTTAGCGATCATATTAAGTAGATCGCCGTAGGCCGCCATAGTAAGGTAGGTGAGTATAGCCGACTTGCTAGGGTCGAATTTGGAGGGATGCTTCACGTAATCAAGCAAAGCATCTGAAGCAGCATCTAATAGAAGAGTTTCATCATAACCAGAACTAGCTTTAGCCCTAAGTCGCCGCACAAGTTCGTTCAGAAAAGTTTCGGCGAATTCTGACGGTGCTACTGGATCTTGTTGAAGTAGCCGACTGTGGAGCTGACGTACATATTTCTCACGTTCTGTATCCCTCACAGTTCCGTCTCCTTTTTACAATTGATCCTTCTCGAAGGTCAAAACGGTTTCCTCTTTCATCCTTTTACCAAGAGCTGAGTTACAACCGTCTTTAGGAGGAGGAAGGTAACGGTGATCCGATGGGATATTTCGAGAGTATCTGGCAACTTCAGTTAGACCAACTAATTCACCAGCAGCAGCGATCATATTTGCATTGTCAAGGGATTGACCGTCAATTAAAGAATTCGCCACGACCAGTAAAGCCTGACCATGTGGTGACAGCATGCGGTCAATCTCTTTCATTACTAAATACATATCGTGGGCGAACAGAAAAAGCCTACGTTGTGTGCTAGGCTGGAGAACTCCAATCTGGCCGAGCTTATTAATAAGCTCGGGGACACATGAATGCTTCCGATAAAAAGGCTCGGTCTGCCTGCCAATATTTTTAACTTTTATAGCTTTGATTCGTGGGATGGAGTATCCTAGCCAAACCAAAGCCAACTTGTGTCCCCGTAAGTAATCGATAGCATTGCCATATGGCGGCGAAGTCACCACTAAATCGACTTGTCCAGTTAGCCAAGCTGGCAGTCGACGGGCATCTGCTCTTCTGACAATTGCTGTACCAGTCAATTCATCCTCAGAAAGCTTTTTGATTATATCTAATACCGCTTTCCTGAATCCCTGGACGATGTCATACGTGCTAGCATAATTCACTCGGTGAGGACGGCTATGAGAAGTATCTCGAGCAAGCGAGGCGTGAGGCTCTTTGGTAATAATAATTTTACTTATGGCTAACCTTAGGGCATCTCCGATTGGGCCACTGATGCGGAGGACTTGCCATACTAGAGTTCGAAGAGTTCTTCTTTGCTCATGATTAAACCAAAACTCCACGAATTTGCTTGTTTCATCGTCGCGATCAATCCAAGGAAGATCGAGAGTATCTCCGTCCAATGATTTTGCACGATTTGCTATTGCATCAGCCTTTTTCTTCAATAGATCGATATCGATAGTACGAATTGAAACCCGAGACATCAATACTGCCAATGGGTCAACATCAAAGCCAATTGCATGGTGGCCAAATCGTACTGCCTCTCTTAGGACTGTCCCTGAGCCGCACATGCTGTCAAGTACAGTGGACTCTGGATGGATACATTTTACTGCCTCAATGACAATCTCGGGAGCCATACGAGCTGGAAAAGGGTGGAGTCTATGGCTATTGGAGAACAACTTCTCGCTATCTCCGATTGGAAGTGATGCCCCCGGCAAGAGTGGCTTAACAATGGTATTCATAATTTTCTTATTTTTATTGTACGAATCATTGATTTTTCATTTTCCCGGCCTTGATTTAATCCTATTCCCCCCCCCTTCTGATCCGAAAACAATTGCTGGCTAACGCTGCCTTATTGAAAAGGGTAATTCTTATACGTAATTTTACGTCAACTTCATTGAATACACAATAATTTAAAAGGAGACTCAGACTTTAATAGACTAAGGCAAAGGTCTTGGAGAAGGTTTTAGTTCTACCTATTGACATGCACGGTCTACTTATTTGAAGCTAATTCATAGCTAAGCAAAGCTAAGAAAAACCACCCTAAAATTAGGGTGGTTTTTCTTTTTAGCCGATAGTGACCCCCTGA
>CAZZHQ010000070.1:0-12454 GCA_964654015.1 uncultured Dehalococcoidales bacterium
GTATTTTAGCTCTGCGGTAGGAGACAATTATGAAAGGTTGACGGGAGTTTTTAGAAGGGCATGGGAGCGGTCTGACATAATCATATGCACTGGTGGTGTTGGACCTACACAGGATGATTTAACCAGAGAGGCAATCGCAGGTCTGGTAGGCGAGACACCGGTGGTGGACCCCGAATTGGAAGCGGAACTGTTTAAATTTTTTGCCAAACGTGGCGCGAAAATGACCCAGAACAATGTTAAACAGGCTACCGTAATTCCTTCGTCAAAAGTGCTCAAGAACCCCAGGGGCACAGCTCCGGGTTGGTGGGTAGAAAAGGATGGACATATCATAATTGCCATGCCTGGCCCTCCCGGAGAGATGCATTTCATGTGGAAAAACGAGGTGCTTCCAAAGTTGCAGCTTAAGACGGAGACTGTGATACTGTCACGTACACTTAAAACATTTGACGTGGGAGAGTCACAGGCAGAAGAGATGATTTCACACCTGGTCACCTCAGCTAATCCCACCCTGGCAACCTATGCTAAACCTGATGGCGTCTATTTACGTATCGCTGCCAAGGCAGCGAAATCTGAGATGGCGCAGGACATGATTTTAAAG
Organism: uncultured Dehalococcoidales bacterium; assembly: GCA_964654015.1. Classification (GTDB taxonomy): domain Bacteria; phylum Chloroflexota; class Dehalococcoidia; order GIF9; family AB-539-J10; genus JAUUZT01. The sequence continues at coordinate 599 of CAZZHQ010000070.1, forward strand.
ATGGAGGCTGATGTCAGGAAGATTCTTGGCCAATATATATGGGGAGTAGATGAGGATACCCAGGAAAGCGTTACAGCCGATATGCTTATAAATAAAAACCTTTCGCTGGCTTTTGCAGATTCATTCAGTGGCGGGATATTGGCTCGTGATCTATTTGGGGAGCCACGCGCTGAAAGCTATTTTAGAGGAGCTTTAGTGGCTGGTTCAAAGGAGTCGAAGGTTGCCCTGGGAGTCGAGTCTGCTTTGTTGGAGGAAGGTGACCATGGAAAAATAGCGACAGTACTGGCTTCTCTGGTGCGGCGCACCTTTTCCGCTGATATTGGCATAGGCATTGAAGGGTATACGGAAAGCTCAGAGGGAAGCTTGACCGACGAAGTATTCATCGCTATAGAATGTGAGAATCCTGTATTCCATACAGTACAAATCCATTCGAGAAGACATCCGCAAATGAAGACCAGGGCTGGGCATTATGCGCTTTCAGACCTGAGGAAATTGCTGGGCTCAATATAAAATAAAAGCTAGTCTTTAGCTCCACGCAGGAAGATGGAACAAATAAGGGTTACTGCAAGTACAATAGAGCCGGCCATGGCGAAAGTATAATTGAAGCTAAACTTGTCAAGCATATACCCAAGTATCGGTGTAACCACGCCAGGGCCTCCCCGACTGCCAAAATAATAAATGCCAAGGATAGTTGAACGGTGACGTTCTGGACTGTGACCGATAATATATGATTCCGATGTGGGCATCACCATGTACATGCACATCCCAATCCCAGCCATGACGGCATACAGTCCAAAACCAAATGTCGTCAGGTTAAGCAGGTAAATGATAGGTCCACTGAGCAGGCTGACCGCCAGTATTACACGCACTTTTCCCAGTCGATCGGAGAGATATCCACCCAATGGCCCTGCCCACAGACCGCCGAGATATACGATAAATAGCAATCCTCCCGCTTTTTCATCACCAATACCAAAGCGGTCGACAATAAATAAGGGGATGAATGATATTACTCCAACAATCAGTGCTTTATTTATTATACTTAGCGACATAAAGGAGATCAGTTGGCGTTTGTGACCAGGTTTCTGTTCAGTGTCAGCTATACTGTTGTTAGATTTACTAGTTTTCATGTACTCGCCGGTTATTCCCATGCGCCCAAGTACAACGTAGAGTACAAAGCCCAGGGCAATAGCAGGGATAGCAACGCCAATGAATGAACTTCGCCAGCCAAAAACAGAGGCAATACTCACTGCAATCAGCGGCGCCAGGAAATAGCTGGCGGTACCGCCTATCTGGTGTAGTCCTAAAGCACGCCCTCGTTTTTCTGGCTCAACTATCGCGGAAATTAATGGAGCTGAAGAGGGATGGTAGCCGCCACCAAGAAGCCCAAGTAGAACCAGTGCTGAAGCTAGCAGGATGTAGTTTGGTGCAAGCCCAGCCATAAGTCCAGCCACTGATACACCAGAGATGCCTATAGTGACCAACAGGCGTGGGCTGATACGATCTGCTAGCCACCCTCCGGGTAACTGGCTGACACCGTACGACAGTAAAAATGCCGAGCTAAGCCAGCCAGCCTGTGCGTATGTGAGAGAGAATTCCTCGCGTATCAGGGGCATCAATGGTACCAGAAGTGCCATTACCAAATGGTGCGAAAAATGTGCCAGTATGAAAAGTGGCAATAACTTCAGAATGAGTTTAGGTTTTTTATTATCTTGAATAGTGGTTTCCCTTTCTGCCGCTATGTTGTTACCAAAGAGTTATCGTGGAGGTATTCTAACATAAAGACCTCCAACTGTATAGAATCTGTGCTGGCTTACCACAAGGGTGACACTGGACTGCGTATCATAGCCTTTTCTTATAGTAAATTTTTTTATTTAAGTTATGCTCGGATAGGAAGGAATTCAGAAAGGGCATAATATCTGACATCAAGAGATAATTAATTCTCTGGAAACGGGATTTTGCACTATATCTGGATAGCCTTATAAGGTTATAATTGGACAAAGAAGCCAGTCAGAGAATTGATCTAAATATAAAAGGAGGGATAACATGTCGGAAAAAGGAGCAATATTTATAGTTGGAATTACGGTTCCAGCCGAATATGAAGAAGAGTTCAATGAATGGAGCGATAATGTTCATGCGCCTATGGGATTAAAATCCAAGTGGATTGATAAGATTACCCGGTATAAGAAAGCAACTCTTAAAGAAGGTGACCATGCGGAGTACTTGGTTATTGGTGAGTTCAAGAATACGGAAGCCTTCCAGGCGTGGCGTGCCAGTCCGGAAAATAAGGCTATGTCTGCTGACCAAGAACAGAAATGGGTTGGCAGGGACTGGCGGGTTGTTAAGTTCCGGACTTTATACGAACCTATAAAATCGTGGGAAAATAAGTAAGCGATATCAGTTAACGAGTATAGATAGAGGAATGGCCAGAAGTGCATTAAAGAGTTCAGCGGGCATATTTCTTCTTTATTATAGTCCTGTTTAAGTTTCGTAGTTTATTGATGGCTATAGGGAATATGGTTAAACAGATAGTTGAAAATCAACTAACTGTCTTGTTATGCAAATGAGAATGTAGCGAAGGAGGTTTTTTTTGAAATTAATAGACCTGAGGAGCGATACGGTAACACAGCCGACTGATGAAATGCGGCGTGCCATGTTTGAGGCAGAGGTAGGTGATGATGTCTATATGGAGGATCCTACCATTAATCTACTGGAAGAAAAATCTGCTGCCCTGCTGGGGAAGGAGGCAGCTCTATTTACCCCAAGTGGGACCATGAGTAATCTTTTGGCTGTACTGGTTAATACGCGCCCTGGAGATGAGATTATTCTAGGGGATGAAGCCCATATGCTTGCAGCAGAGGTTGGTGGTGCGGCTGCGGTGGGAGGAGTTGTAATGCGGACCGTACCAAATGGGATAGATGGGAGGCTGGACCTTGATATTATTAAGCAAACAATACGGCCGGATAATATCCATTTCCCACATAGTACGCTTCTCTGTATAGAAAATACGCAAAACCGTTGTGGCGGCAGAGTGCTTACTGCCGCATATACCGCGGAGGTCTCTGAACTAGCACAGAAGAATGGTTTGAAGGTGCACCTTGATGGAGCACGTATCTTTAACGCCGCTGTTGCCCTTGGGGTTACAGTTAATAAGCTGGTGGAACCCGTAGATTCAGTTAGCTTCTGTCTATCAAAAGGACTCAGCGCTCCTGTAGGTTCACTTTTATGTGGCAGGCGTGAGTTTATAAACAGTGCTCGTAAATGGAGAAAAATGCTTGGTGGTGGAATGAGACAGGCAGGGATCGTAGCCGCTGCGGGAATTATAGCTATTGAGAAGATGGTTGAGCGCTTGGCGGATGACCATGCCAATGCAAAAAGGCTGGCCATGGGAATGTCGAAATTGCCTGGAATTACTATCTACCCTGACAGAGTGCAAACTAATATTGTTCTGTTTGAACCCCCAGCGAAAGTGACACCTGGAGAGTTTTCCAAGTTAATGGAGGCTCGTCGGGTGCTGGCAAAGCCATATGGTGGTCGCAAGCTTCGTGCCGTTACCAACCGCATGGTAAGTAGCTCAGACATAGAAGAGACGCTTAATATTCTGGAACTAATAGTGAAGGAACTGGCATAGGAATATAACTGGTTTAGTTATTATTTATCCATTTCGGATTGCTTCATTCCTGTGAAAGCAGGAATGAAGCTTCGTTATATAGTGGCAACTCTTAGCTGCGCTGAAGTAGTTCAATGGGCAAACTATCAGGTCCCAGCAGGAAGGTCATCCTGATGCCCGGAATAGGCTCAGCTATTTCCTGAATGAATTTAACGCCCTTGGCTTTTAACTCGGTAACAGCAGTGTTAATATCATCGGTCTTGATGCCGAAGTGGTGTAACCCATAGTATTTTGGTGGAACTGGGGACTCCTGGTCCTGTGTAGTAGGACCAATCAGTGAGACTGGTGCTCCACCAAGTTCCATCGATATCAGTATCCTGCCGTCAGGTGTGGTGTGTGTGTTTAGTACTTTGGCACCAAACATATCGACATAAAACTGTGCCGCTTTCTCCGGATCTGGGGTTACCTGGTGAAGATGATCGAAAGTATAACTAGACATAATATATTCTCCTTATAGATTGCCTTTTTGTTCTATGTATTTCTTTACTGCTTCGCTTACGTTCCCATCGGGTAATATATAGTCAGGTGAAACATATCCTTCCTCTTCAAACTTCCTTTTTCTTATACAGCCTTTACCGTCCCGCCAGCAATAATCCTGCACCCATTTCATGTCTATAAGGCCAGCACCGCAGGCACGTTTCACTCCTGAACTGCTATTGTACCATGTACAGATATCTTTGCCAGACATATTTTATGTTCCCTTTTTGGTTACAAACCTGATATTACGATAATTGAAACTTGAATATTGATGTTAGCACATACATACGGTACTGGCGAAGCCTGCGATTGATTTACCCTCAATTTATCATGAGTGTGACAGTACAATATTACAGTGATGTTTTTTGCCAGTTATCAGTCATAAGTGTAGAATGTAGCTTTACATAATGGTTGGTGGCTTAATAGGGAAAATAACATAGGCTCGGAGGATAATATGATAGTTGAGATGAGGAAGGGCAGTACTCAGGAAGAGATTGATGAAGTTATACAGCGAGCAAAATCGTTGGATATGAGCGTTCAGTTGAACCTGGGGACTGATAAGACTGTGGTAGCGATACTGGGGGCTAACACCGGCAAATTACCTACGGAAATCTTTGCCGTGCTTCCCGGGGTAGAAAGCGTGTCACGGATAATGAAACCTTATAAACTCGCCTCACGAGAGTTTCACCCGGAAGACACACTTGTCTCAGTAGGTGGAGTGGAGATTGGGGGGAATCGTTTTGTTGTTATGGCAGGTCCATGTGCCGTGGAGAGCGAAGCCCAGCTCATGGAGACGGTCGAGGCAGTGAAAAAAGCAGGAGCTTCTATAATTCGTGGAGGGGCGTATAAACCTCGCAGTTCACCTTTCGCCTTTCAGGGACTTGAAAAAAGAGGACTGGAGTTGCTGGAAATGGCTCGAGATCGCTTTAGTATCCCGATAATTACTGAGGTAGTGGACCCTCATGATGTGGAACTTGTAGCCAGTTATGCTGATATCCTGCAGGTGGGGGCACGTAATATGCAGAATTATGCTTTGTTAACCGAGGTTGGAAAGAGCAGGTGCCCTGTTATGCTGAAGAGGGGATTGTCCTCTACTATAAAGGAATGGCTTACGGCAGCTGATTATATACTGGCTGAAGGAAATAACCAGGTGATGTTGTGCGAAAGAGGTATCAGAACTTTTGAAGATAGCATTCGTTTCTCTCTGGATATTACCTCTGTGCCTGTGGTGAAGAAAACTAGTCATCTGCCGTTGCTGGTTGACCCCAGCCATGCGTCAGGTAATTATGCCTTCGTTCCCGCGGTGGCAAAGGCAGCTATTGCTGCCGGCGCTGATGGGCTACTGATTGAAGTACACCACAACCCGAAAGAAGCGCTGGTTGATGGGCCACAGGCTCTCACTCCATCAGATTTTGGCAGGTTAATGGAGGAACTCGCGGCAATTGCCAAGGCTATTGGCAAATCTTTATAGAAATGTTTATTAACGGGAAGATGGGTGATGTTGGCCGCCATGGCTAGTTGCAGAATGTCTCAATGCCTATGTGAATAGTAACGGATCCTGAGCAGCTACTTGGATACATGGGCTATTTTAGAAAGGAGCCGGTATCTGGAGCTGCTCTCCAAGCTCCCTGAGTTCATCGACTACCTTATGGTAAAGAAGTATCTCATGCTGGTTTTGCTTGTATAACTCTGCTTCTTTTTCACCATGGACATAAATACGTTCTTGCCCTTCTGCTTTGTCAGAGTTTCTTAGGGTGTTTATGTAGTTGTCCAGTATGCTTTTAAAAAGAGAAGGAGCAATAAAAGCATCTATTCGTATAGCACCAAAGAGATGCGAAACCTTTGGAGGAGCGTCTTTTTTGGAATAGAGGTTTGGCCCGAACTCGCTGCCGGAGAGTACTCCGGATAGTATGTCTACCATGAATGACAAACCGAAACCTTTATGACCACCACCCTCCTCGTTTATCCCTCCAAGAGGCAGCAGGCCACCACCTTTCTTCTCTCGCCAGTTAGCCTGTACCTTTGCTATGTCCTGTACGGATTTGCCAAATTCGTCTACCGCCCAACTTCCTGGCATTGTTTTTCCTTCACGTCTGTAAACCTCAAGCTTGCCACTGGGGACAGTAGAAGTTGCCATGTCCAGTACCACTGGTTGTTCTTTACCCGCGGGAACGGCAATTGAGATAGGGTTTGTTCCCAATAAGGTTTTTGTACCATGTGTTGGCACTACGAGCGGTGTAGAATTTGTCACCGAGATACCGATGAGATCTTGTTTGACTGCCATCCTGGGGTAGTATCCTGCCATGCCATAGTGATTAGAATCACGCACCACGGCAAAGGCGATATTGTTCTTAAGTGCCTTGTCGATGACAAGTTTCATGGTTTTGTAAGCGATAACCTGTCCCAGTCCATCTCCTCCTGAGATGAGCAGAGTGTTGGGAGTCTCCTTCAGGGTTTTTATATTGGCTACGGGTTTCATTACCCCCATCTGCAAGCCACTGGTATACCTTTTAAGCCTCTGCAAGCCATGAGAGCCGATACCCATCTGGTCTGATGTTATCAATACATGAGTTACTATCTCAGCGTCCTCCCGGGGTACGCCTAACTTACAAAGTACTGCTGTAGCAAATTCCGAAAGTGTTTTAACTTCCAGCCTGATATATTCTTTCATCATTTCTCCTCTCTAAAAGATACTCCTTGTAATGCTACCTGGTGCTAATACCAGGAGGTTACCTGGAGATATAAATGGCTCTCTGTTTGGTGCAGTCTTAATATTATTATCCTGTATCAAAGCTGTCAATATTGAGAACAAACTCTGCGAGAATCCTGCCAGGATGTTTCTTGTGGTGATTAGCTAAAGCGCAGTTTTATGAGGTGGCTGATGGTCCTGTATCTGAGGTTCTCAAGAATAAATTCACCCACCAATAGATATCACGTCTGGCAATAGAACTTCGAAGCCTTTTCATGCGTAATTGCTGTTCCTTTTCCGGCATTTGATAGGCATGATAGATAGCATTAGCCACACCTTCTGTGTCATAAGGATTTACCATCAGTGCATTTCTATGCAGTTGCGCCGCAGCACCTGCGAATTCACTGAGTATCAATACTCCCTCGCTGTTTGTATTAGCGGTGCAGTATTCCTTGGCTACAAGGTTCATACCGTCCTTTAATGGTGTAACCAGTGCGATATGGGCTGCACGGTAGTATGCAAGTAACTCGGCTCGCTCCAGACTGCGAAACATGTAAGTGACTGGGGTCCAACCAGGTTGAGCGTACATACCGTTGATTCTGCTTACCAGTCCCTCGATTTCAGCCTTCAAGTTTACATATTCCGGTATATCAACACGGCTTGGTACTACGATTTGAATCAAGGTTACCCTGCCATGAAGGTTCTCGTATCTCTTCAGTGTATATTCGAAGGCACGCAGTTTTTCAGGGATGCCTTTGGAGTAATCGAGGCGGTCTACACCCAGGATAATTTTACAATTTGGAATGGCATTAGAAAGCTCAACCGCCCTGTTTCTGACAGTGGTCTCAGCCGCTGCCGTGGAGAAATCGTGGAAGTCTATACTAATAGGGAATACGCCAACCTTGGTCTCATGGTCCTGTAGGCTTATCGTAGCTATCTGTCTTCTGGTGTCAGCTTGGAGACCCTTTATCAGCATCTCAGCACAGTGAATGAAGTTATTTCGGTCGCGCATTGTTTGAAAACCAATCATGTCATAATCCAGCAATGCCCTCAGGATTTGTAACCGCCACGGTAATTTATTGAAGATGTCGGGTGATGGGAAGGGAATATGAGAAAAGAAACCAAGGTTTCGCTTCTCTCCCATGGCTTGTAGCGACTTCGCTACAAGCATCAGATGATAATCTTGTACCCAGACATAATCGTCCTGGTTGCTATTACGAAGGATTGCCTCGGCAAATTTGCTGTTTACTTGCTGGTATGACTGCCAGTAAGAGGGGTTGAAATTACAACGTGATTGAAGGTCATGAAACAGGGGCCAAATCACCTCGTTAGAGAATCCGAAGTAATACAGGTTGATATCTTCTTCAGTTAGTGTGACTGGCCTGAGTGAGTACCCTGTTCCTTCGCTTCCTTTGGCCAGTAGTTCATCAAGGTTGTCTTCATCCAGCACTCCAGTCCAACCAAGCCATATACCATTCCTGTCACGCAACACTGGTGTTAGGGCGGTGACCAGTCCTCCCGAACTGGGCGTAACTTCCCACTCCCCGTCAGCACCTTGATTCATCGATAAAGGCAATCGATTGGAAACGATTACCAGTCGACCGGCATTTAATTTGTAATCTCTATTCGCTGTCTGTGACATAGGTAATATCCCGGGACAGTTACTATAGAGATTACTGTATCTTTTAGAGGGTTGATTGTCAATTAAAATAGGGGTTTGCTGTGTCATGTAAGACTTGCGCTTGGGATACTCACAAATGATATTTACTAGTGCAGGTGCTTGTTAAGAACAAGCCGAGATAGTATACTGATTTTTTAAAGCCACATTTCATTTGACAGGATTAAAGCGGTGACAATAAGAGCTATATTATTCGATTGGGTAGATACGCTGGCGCGAATGGAGCCGGACTGGGGTGAAATCTGGTTTAAGGCAATACATGACATGGGTGTCGAGCTATCTGAAAAGGCCATGGTTCGAGGAATACGCTCTGCTGAGCTACAGGTTCCTGAAGGTAGACCGTTGAGGTGGACGGAATCGTCCGACGAAGGTGATTTCATTCAGTATATGCAAATAATATTGGAGGAGGCTGGGGGTAGTATACCTGAGCGGGCTGCATTACTTGGAACTGTAAAGAAGATACGGCAGTGGTTTTGCGATTCTTCATTTAGCCTGTATGACGATGTTTTACCTGCTATACATGTTTTAAAGAGCAAGGGTATCATTCTGGGGGTGATTTCTAATATGTATGATAGCCTCGAGCCAGTATGTCGTGCATTGCAACTGGGACACTTACTCGATTTCACGCTTACCTCAGGAGAGGCAGGGATCAGTAAACCTGAGCCAGGCATTTTCCTTGAAGCACTGAAAATGTCAGGTACAATTGCCGCTGAAACGATATATGTAGGGGACCATTATGAGATAGATATACTTGGTGGACGTGGAGCAGGACTTAAGACCGTGTTAATTGATCGTAACAGCAGGTATCCATCATTTAACGAGTGTCCTCGAATCAGCGATTTATCAGGACTGATAAATCTTATTTAAATCTGCCTTAAAGTGAACTGGAGGCTGATTGTCCTGTTGATTAGTGTCAAGAAAGTTATTTAACCTGGTTAATAAGGCCGCAGTGCGGGCACCTGACAGTTGTTGCCTTAAATCTGGGAGGTAGTCTGAACTTGGTTTCGCATTCACAGCGGATGGTCCGGTAGTTGCTTTGTTTCCAAAGAAGATCTGATACCTCACGGGTTCGCTCGATCATTTCCTGTTTTTCTCCCTCTCTCTGTGGCTCAGCGGCACGGATGTTGACGGCTCCAGCCACCGCCAGGGCAGAAGCAGGAATGACTCCTTTTTTTGTCGTGCTCATCTGCTGATAGGCACTATTATAATCGGCGAAGGAGGCTCCTCCAGACATCGAGCGCAGGATGCGTACCCTTTCTGAAATTGGAGGATGTGTGCTGCTGAGGTTACTGGCAGCCTTGCCTTTCTTTCGGAAGGGGTTGATGATATACATTGGCGCTGTTGCCTTGTTGGCGGAATTAAGCTGGCTAGTAGAGCCACCTATCTTCTCCAGCGCTGATGCCAGACCCTCGGGATAACGGGTGTAGACGGCTGAACTGGCGTCTGCCAGGTATTCTCTTTTCCTGGAGACAGCAAAATATATAAGTTGCGCCATGATTGGTGCCAGTATCATCAGTGCGATGGCCACAGCCATGATTATAAGTTGGGCCGAGCCTCCGCCTCCGGATGAAGACCTTCTTCTTCCTCCAGTCATACCACCGAACAATAACATACGAGAGGCGTACCATGAGAGGATAACGATTGTGCCCAGTAAAACACTGCACATAGTCATAAGCAATACGTCTCGATTATTTATGTGAGATATCTCGTGAGCAATCACCCCTTGAAGTTCATCGCGATTGAGTTTTTGTAAAAGACCTGAAGTAACAATTATTGCAGCTTTGTCAGGATTACGCCCGGTGGCGAAAGCGTTTGGAGCGGGGTCATCGATGATGTAAATGTCTGGCATTCTCGCCAACCCCGAGGCGATTTTCATCTCCTCAACTATATTGAACAGACGGGGAGATTCATCACGTTTGATTTTCTTGGCTTTGGATAGAGATAGTATGATGTTGTCTCCCTGGAATAGGGCAACCATGTTCATCACTGCCCATATCAGCAGGGCGATTACCAGTCCTGCAATGGGGCTTTCCAGGAAATACAGTCCCAGAACGTAGCCTATAGAGAGCAAAAGTAAGCCCATTCCTATAACAAGTATTACTGACCTTCTCTGGTTTGCCCTAATCTGTTCCCACATAGTCTTATATCATTTCTGCTTAGCTGAAATTAACTTTTGGAGCCTCTCTCTCTGCGGCTACTGTAACCTCAAAGAATTCACCTGCCTTGAAGCCGGTTATGCTGGCTATTATGTTTGATGGAAACATTTGAATTTTATTATTTAATCGCAGGATTGCGTCATTGTAGAATTGGCGTGAAAAGCCTACCTTGTTCTCCGTCGAGCTTAGCTCCTCCTGTAATGCCAGGAAGTTCTGGTTGGCTTTCAGGTCAGGGTAGTTTTCGGACACGGCAAGCAAACGTGACAGGACAGAGCTTAGCTCTCCTTCTGCTTTACCTCGAGCCGCTGCCCCTGAAGATGATGCCTGCTGTGCCAGGTTACGGGCATTGGTCACCGCCTCAAGGGTTTCACGTTCATGTTTCATGTAACCCTTGGCTGTTTCTACCAGGTTAGGAATCAGGTCGTGACGCCTTTTAAGTTGCACATCTATCTGTGCCCAGGCATTTTTTGACTGGTTTCGTAATCTTACCAGACTGTTATAAATGCCAAAGACCAAAAATGCAATGATTATTACCAATCCAATTAGTATATATACTGCTGTCATAGAAACACCTCCATGATTCATGACTATATTTGTCTATATGATTATTATTGTTATTTGTATTAGCTTTATACAGGATTATTGCTGTGCCTTAAATACATCTCCCAGGAAGGCTATAACCTGTCGTTGAGATTCTGAGCCCTCATCTTCCTTCGCTGATAATTGCTTTAGCAATTGAGTAAGCTCTCCTCCATCGAACCACAATCCGTCCCCCTGTGTACAGACGTCAACCAGTATCCCGCCTTGCTTGCCTGTAGAAATCTTCTTCATTTTGGAGCCACATATCGGACACTTCCTCTTCTTCTCAGAGGATTCTGTCTCCGGTGTGTTAAGCATGTCTTTAATTAAATAGCCACCGCCGTCAATATCTATGCTTTGAAACAGGAGGTTCATTTCGCCGGCGTCGAACCATACCCCGCTACATTCAGTACAGTAGTCGAGCTCGATATTATCGTGCTCAACAACTATCATATCGCTCTTACAGGTTGGACATATCATAACAACTCAGCTCCATCCGCATACAGGCAAAGTTTAGATTTCCTGACAGCTTGTGTCAAATAAATGTATAATAGCTGTCAAAACTCATTAGAAATGTCCTCTGCTGAGCTCATACAGGTAATGCCTGGGT
>CAZZHQ010000071.1:0-12411 GCA_964654015.1 uncultured Dehalococcoidales bacterium
GGTGAGAATGCCGGTGCTGCGGTAGAAGTTGCCAGGAAATTAATGGGCGTTTGAATAAGGTAATGTAATGAACAAGTACATTGACAAAAAAATTTTTGTTGTAAAATGGTTACTGATTGACCATTCACTTTTTAGTTCGGAGCTAGAATAAAATGAAAAGCCGTCACAAACTCCGGAAGGCTGGGATACTGGCTAAGGCAAGGATACTCTTTTCTCAACAAGGGTATCAGACCTCAAGTATGAAGGATTTAGCCAAAGCCTGTAGTTGTAAGCCAAGTAATATATATAATTACTTTGCCAGTAAAGAAACCATTCTCTACGAGATACTTCGGGAGGAAACGGAGTGGCTAGTTTCTTCAATCAAAGACTTAGAAGACGATGACACTGCCAGTTCGGTTGAGCAGCTACGGTTGCTAATTAACAATCATGTGAAGCTGACGTTGGGTTATAGGAGAGCTTCCCGATTGTTATTTGACGAAGAACTAAGGAGTTTGTTACCTGCTCACCGGAAAGAAATTATTGCACGCCGAGATGATTATGATAGGATTCTGTACAAAATCATAAACAGAGGCATAAAGGCTGGTGATTTCTCTAAGGTAGATGCGAAGATAATCAGCTATTGTATCCCTTCTATGATTGTCCGAAGTAGAGTCTGGTTCCGTCCAAGAGGCAGGTTATCCGCCAAGGAAATCGCAGATGTCATATTTGAGTTCGTCTTAAATGGCTTAAAGGGAGAACTCTGAAGCCACTGAAGGAGGTGAGAGATGAAATAATCGCTAATATTCAGCGAAGCAAAATCTTATGAACAAAATCTTATGAAAGGAGTCTACTGTGAAAAAGAGAAATTTGCTAATGTTGGTTGGTAGCATCTGCTTGGTATTGATAATGGCAGTAATGTCCTGCGCTGCGCCAGCACCAACACCAACTCCAACACCAACTCCAACACCAACTCCAACTCCAACTCCAACACCGCCTCCAGAAGAAGAAGTGTTTGAGTTTAAATTCTCAAGCTGGACTACCAGGGGAACTTTCTGGGGGGACTATCTCTATCCCATGTTCTGTGAGAATGTCAATAACATGTCTGGAGGCCGAATTCACATAGAGTTTTTTGGCTCCGGGGAAGTAGCAGCACCTGGAGAGGTATTTGAAGCATTGCGTACAGGGATGCTCCAGATTGGTATGCCGTGGCCATCATATTATAAGGGTACGGTGGCTGCCGGTGAACTCGAGGCAAGTGTATGTGGTGGCTTATCAGATACAATGGAAGTCGAAACCCTGTTTTGGAAAAGGGGATGGGCTGACATTCTACGGGACGAGGTTTACGCTCCTTTAGGTTTGTACTATTTAGGCCCCAGTGTTTGTTACGGGGGCTACTACCTGGTTTCGAGGGAGCCAATTACCAAGCTCGAGGATATTAAAGATTTGAAGGTAAGGGCTGTACCTCCACAGTCAACCCTTTTGGACGCGTTGGGAGCTAAAGCAACTTACATACCTTGGGGTGAACAATATTTGGCAATGGCAACAGGCACTATTGACGCATCAGTGTTTGGTGACGTAAGTGATACACGTGACCTTAAGATGCACGAGTTTGCGAAGTACCATATGGTACCACGTCTGGCGGAGTATAGTAATTGTAACTACTTAGTGAACATGGACGTTTGGAATAGCCTGCCTGAAGACCTGCAATATATCCTCAAGGTAGCCGCTTGGGAGCATAGTAAGGAATCAGTACTAGCCGGCATAGATGAGAATTTGAAAGCCTGGGTTGAGATACAAGCGCAAGGAGCTGAAAAAACCTATCTATCCGCTGAGGATGCCTTGGCACTGAGGCTGGTATCAATGGAGGTATTAGATGACCTTGCTACCCAGGACGCTACATGTGCCAAGATGGTCACAATACTCCAGCAATTCATGACAGACTTGGGCTATTTTGACTAAACACTAACTCTGGAAATATTCTAATTAGGTAAGGAGGGTTACCTTGAAGAAGGTGTTGTTAGTTTTCTGCCAGATTACTGACGCCATAAGTGAGTGGTCTGGAAAGGTAGTAAGTTTCCTTCTTATTCCCATGTGTTTGTTACTCATATATGAGGTCATAGTGAGATATGGGTTCAATAGCCCTACCCTTTTTGCTCACGAAACAAGTTTATTCATATATGGGACTATCGGTATGATGGCTGGCGCCTGGGCTCTCTTGCGCAGCGAGCATGTCAAGATGGACGCACTTTACGGGCGCTTATCTCCCCGAGCCAAAGCCATTCTAGACCTCATTACGGCACCACTCTTCTTCTATTTCTGTGCTTTGCTACTATGGCAGGGATGGGAAATGGCATACTATTCAGTGGTAATGAAGCAAACAACACAAACTCCTTGGGGCCCTCCTTTCTACCCCCTCAAAATAGCAATCCCGGTATCAACCTTTCTTATATTACTTGCGGGATTAGCTAAGTTTATTCGTGACTTCTTTCTCGCTTGTAGGAAGGAGTTACCATGAGTATTGAACACGTTGTTTTAATTCTGGTTGGAACTGTCCTGGTAGTTTTTGTCACCGGGCTGCCCATTGGTTTTACCCTGGGTAGTGTGGCTCTGGTATATGCCCTCTTGTTATGGGGACCATTTTCTCTTTCTATAGTAGCTCACGGTGCCCTGTACGCGATGACATCCTTTATGCTAGTGGCTATCCCCCTCTTCATTCTAATGGGGATGATACTGGAACGCTCAGGTGTCGCCAACGCAATGTATGATACGATGTACAAATGGATGGGTCCTATAAGGGGGGGGCTGGCGATGGGGACGGTGCTAATATGCACCCTGATAGCAGCTATGGTTGGGATAATGGGAGCCGGCATCGTTACTATGGGAATTGTAGCTATGCCGGAGATGTTCAAGCGTAAATACGATAAACGCATGGTGATGGGGTCTATCATGAGTGGAGGGGTGCTGGGTACACTCATCCCCCCCAGTATACCGATGATACTCTATTCCCTCTATGCCAAACAATCAGTAGGTAAGATGTTTGCTGGAGGATTAATACCCGGAATCATACTCTCTACTTTATACTGTTCCTACATAGGTATAAGGTGCTTAAGAAATCCAAAGATGGGTCCAGCATTACCGCCTGAAGAAAGGGTAGATTGGAAGGAGAAATTTGTATCCCTGAGGGGCTCCATCCTGCCCATCCTTCTGATAATAGGTGTTCTGGGCTCGATTTTTCTTGGTTTGGCTACCCCTACCGAAGCCTCTGGGGTAGGTGCCTTTGGAGCATTTATATGTTCGCTTATTTACCGTAAGTTTAGCTTTAGGATGCTCAAAGAGGCGTGTTACCGCACCATGCTACTCACCGGCATGATTATGTGGATTATGGTTGGTATCAACTGCTTTAATAGTTTCTTCATGGCTATGGGAGGCATACACCTGCTAGATGGGCTAATCGTGGGAGTAAATCCCTGGGCTGTTCTGATAGCAATGCAACTCAGCCTGTTCGTCCTGGGGACATTTATGGATGATTACGCTATTATCATGATTGCCACCCCAATCTATGCACCGGTAATCTTAGCCCTGGGCTTCGACCCACTGTGGTTTGGCATCCTGTTTATTATGAATATGCAGATGGCTGTCTTGACCCCTCCTTACGGCTTTGCCACCTTCTATATGAAGGGGTTAGTTCCAAAAGACATACTTATGACCGATGTCTGGCGTGCTGTTATACCCTTCGTCGGACTTCAAGGAACTGGCTTGATACTGGTTATGCTATTCCCTAATCTTGCGCTGTGGTTACCTAACTTAATATTCAAAAGTTTTTAAAAGTAAGTGGAGAGGATTTAAATGGAGAAGAAGAAGAAAGGCATATTAGATTTTCAGAGGATGAAAAAAGAGGGCGAAAAGATTACCTGGCTGACTGCTTATGATTATCCTACCGCCCAGTTTGAGGAACGAGCTGATATAGACATGATTTTGGTGGGCGATTCCATGGGTAACTGCGTTTATGGCTACTCAACCGGTACCATACCCGTTACCATGGACCAGTGCATCGTCCATACGGAGGCTGTCCGTCGTGGTGCCCCCAACACTTTTGTGATAGGTGACATGCCCTTTTTGTCTTATCAGACAACGCCTGAAGAAGCTGTTAGGAACGCTGGCAGGTTTTATAAAGAAGCGGGAGTTGATGCCATCAAGCTAGAAGGGGGACGCCGCGTTAGTAAAATGATAAGGGCAATTGTTGATGCCGGAATGGTTGTCTGTGGCCATATTGGTTTAACCCCGCAAAGTACTGGCCAGTTCGGCGGTTACAAGGCTCAGGGACGCACAGCTGAAAGCGCACTTGAGTTAATTAAGGATGCTAGAGCCGTTCAGGAGGCGGGGGTGGCGTTTTTACTCATAGAGGCAGTAACCCCTGAAGTGGGTAAGATCATTACAGAAGACCTTGAAATACCGGTATACGGTATTGGTGCTGGCCCCTATTGTGATGGGCAGTTGCTTATTGTCAGCGACGTATTGGGTCTCTGGGAGGCTTTCCACCCTAAATTTGTTAAAAGATACGCTCATATGGCGGAAGAGTCGGTGAAAGCTATCCAGGACTATGTAAGTGAAGTTAGAGAAGGAAAATTTCCTGCAGAAGAACATTACTATAAGATGATTGAAGGGGAAGCGGAAAAACTGCAGGACTCAATTCAATAGAAAGGAAAATTAATGATGGAGAAGATTGCTAAAGCCATAGAAAGGCTGGGGATGCCCAAGGGGGATCTCTACGAGTTACCAACATCACCAAAAACTTTCCCTGATGGAGCTAATTACAGAGTTGAGATTTCAGGAATGGAAACGGTAAAGGTGCTGGAAGCAACGATTGATGAAGCTCAGAAGCAAGGGGTTCCTTTTCACCGGGCCGTTTCTGTAGTGCGGGGGGCAACCCTTCTTACCCGAGATGAGCTGAGAGAATTTGCTAGAGTAGCTCATGATGCCCAAGTGGAAGTCATCATAACTCCAGGGCCAAGACCGACCTGGGACATTGGTCGGCAGGTTGCTACTCCTGAGGGCGCTATTTCCGGGCTTAGACTAAGGGGAATGGATTCCATCAAACACTGTTTAATGGACATTGAGAGATGTATCGACCTGGGCTTCAGAGGGTTCTTGGTCTGGGACGAAGGACTTCTTTCCCTTGTCAATGCAATGAAGCAGAATGGTGACTTGCCAGAGGATGTAACTTTTAAGGTTTCGATATTCGCTGGTCATGCTAACCCTCCCGGCGTTAAACTAGTAGAATCACTGGGAGCAGGAACCTGTAACCCTGTAGCTGACCTCACCCTTCCTATGTTGGCGGCGATAAGAAGTGTGACGAGCATTCCCTTTGACGTTCACATTCAGCTCTGGGCTTCTATGGGCGGGTTTAATCGCATCTATGAAACCCCTGAAATAGCCAGAGTTGCTTCTCCCTGTTATTTCAAGATGGAACCGGGACCAGGATTGGGCATGTATATGCCCTGGGGCACTCCGGAAGAAGGACTGGCTCAATCGGGGAGAGAGAAGATTCGCTCAGTTAAGAATATCATCGAATTGATTGGTGAGACCAATCCCGAATTAAAATTATCAAAGCAGGGTGCAGAAGACCTGAGGATTCCCAAACCCTAGCACGCATTGTTGGAACTGAAGTGATTTTTTAATCGAAGCAACTGTTTCCAGTAGCCTGATGTGCCGTGTCGTTAAGAGGAGGTATATGAATGGCGATTCTTATTACCGGAGGGACTGGCTTAATTGGTGCAGAATTAGCACGGACTCTCGTCGACCGAGGTGAAGATGTTATCCTGTTCGACATTAGCCCAAATTATGCTCGTATTAGCGATATTCAAGATAAAGTAAAGGTAGTTCCGGGAAATCTGGCTTACTCTGCTGAAGTGTTCAATGTCGTCAAAGATAATAAGATTGAGGGCATATACCATCTGGGCTCGATATTGAGTGTGCCCTCTAATGCAAATCCTTGGGCTTCTTTCCAAGTGAATGTTGTAGGGACAATGAATGTATTGGAGGCTGCCAGACTTTTCGGCGTAAGCAAGGTAATATTTACCAGTAGCCTAACCACATACGGACTGGCATGCCCTTCTGTAGTTACGGATGAGACAATTCAGCGACCAACCACAATGTATGGTTGCGGCAAGCTGTACTGTGAGGTTCTGGGGATGTTCTACCGTAACAGGTTTGGGCTGGATTTTCGAACAGTACGTTACGCTTCGGTGGTTGGCCCGGGCGTTAGGACTCCTGGAGTGGCACAATGGAATGCTTGGATGATTGAATATCCAGCTCTGGGTAAGCCTTTCGAGTGTTTTGTTACTGCGGACACAAAGGTTCCAGTTATATATTTTAAAGATGCTGCTAGGTCAGTGGATATACTGTATCAGGCGGCAAAGGAACAAATTAAGACCATAAACTACAATGTTGCTGGTGTAACGCCAAGCCGAACGGCTGGGGAACTGGAGCAGGTAGTGAAGAGATACATACCTGAAGCCCAGATTAGCTACAAGCCTGACCCCAAGGTAATGGATTTTTACCGCTCTGTATGTGTAGACGTATTTGATGATAGCCGAGCAAGAGAGGAATGGGGTTGGCAACCATTCTATTCGGATTTTGAGAAGATAGCAATAGATACCATTGAGGAGATCCGAACACTACCCGAACGATATGGGATATTATAGAATATCAAGTATTGCTGAAGAAGGCTTATTATGGCTAAAGTAATAGTAACAGCAGCAATCACAGGTGGTATACATACCCCAAGCATGAGCCCTTACCTGCCTACTACACCGAAACAGATTGCCGATGAGGCAGTGCGAGCCTATGAGGCTGGGGCTGCAGTCGTCCATATTCACTCCCGTAATCCAGAAACAGGAAAACCGGTCTCTGACGTGGGAGTAATGAGGGAAATAGTTACCAGTATTAAAAGCAGGTGTAATGTGGTCGTTTGCATAACCACAGGAGGCGGTCTAGGCATGACTGTTGAAGAGCGACTCCGGCCGGTACCTTCTCTCAAACCCGAGCTTGCCTCATGTAATTTTGGGTCAATAAATTTTAATATATCGCGGGGTATGGAAATAGTAGATACCTTTAAGTATGATTGGGAACCGGAATATTTGGAGATGACAAAAGACCTTATCTTTCCCAATACATTTAAGTCACTGGAACAGTATTTGAAAACCTTTGCTGAGAATGGGACAAAGCCAGAAATAGAGATATATGATACCGGCATGATTTACAATCTGGCTCACATGATTCAGGAGGGTCATATTAATAAACCTGTTTATCTTCAATTTGTCCTGGGTATTCTAGGGTCCATCCAGCCGTCACCAAGCAATCTGGTATTCCTTTATACTACTGCTCGTGAAGTAATCGGCGACTTTGTTTGGTCAGTTTGCGCCGCTGGTCGGGCTCAGATGCCAATGTGTACCATGTCCTTGATTATGGGTGGTAATGTCCGAGTTGGTCTAGAGGATAGCCTCTATATTGCTAAAGGAGTTATGGCCAAGAGTAATGCTGAACAGGTAGAAAAGATAGTGAGTATAGCTCGGGCGTTAAGCCTGGAGACAGCTACACCCAACGAGGCTAGAGAAACCCTCGGCCTTAAGGGACTATCTAAAGTAGACTATTAAAGAACAGATTCAATAAAAGAGTGGGCTTGAGTGAATTAAAGACGAGTAATTTTGTCAGTAAGCACTTATTTTATAGACAGAAGATTGAGTCCTGCTCTAACCTTTAGAGTTTTACCTTGGTCTTAATATAAATGGGTTTTTAAATCTACAGAGTATATGGTTTTCAGTACAGGGTAAGAAAGCCACAAAAATTACCCTAGGAGGAACGGGCACCAGATGTGGGAAATCTTATGGCATGGTCGGGGCGGACAAGGTGTTGTGGTGGCTTCGTCAATACTGGGTACAGCTTTAAGTGTATACGAAGGGAAATACGCTATGTCGATTCCCACTTTTGGCGTTCAGCGTCGTGGGGCACCTCTGGTAGCTCTTAACCGGGTATCAGATACCCCGATACGTCGGCGCGACCTTGTGGCTGACCCTGATTATATTGTTATTCTTGATGACTCACTCACCTCAATAGCTGTGGCTGGCTGTAGGCAAGAGAAACCCTGCCATATTATTGTCAATTCTAAAAAGCCAGCCGCTGAACTTAGCCTATCCGACTGGCCACATCTTACCATAGTGGATGCCGATGCCATAGCCTTGGAGGTGTTGAAGAGGCCTATTACTAGTACTGTAATGGTGGGCGTGGTTGCCGCTGTGACAGACCTTGTGAGTATAGATTCAGTGAAAAAAGCCATCGCTGATGTGATGGGACCAGAGATTAGCACGAGAAATATGGAGGCTAGTGAAGCTGGCTTTAAGATGGTCAGGAGATAGTAATGTCAAATACACTGCAGGAAAAGGAAAGCCGATATCCTGGCCCACAGTGGCCAGCCGGGGACATACCAATCAATGTGGGTAGCTATTCAGACACTAAACCCGTAATTGATAAGAGCCGCTGCAGTTCCTGTCTCTTATGCTGGCTGTATTGCCCAGATGGAGCCATCTCCATTAGTGAGGAGGATAACAAGCCGATTGTCAACAACGACCTTTGTAAAAGCTGTGGTATCTGTGTTTATGAATGTCCCTTGAAAATAATTAAGTTACAGCCAATGGAGCAGCAGTAAGTTCTTAAGTAAGGTTCAGGTAAAATGAGTGAGAAAAAGTTTATAACTGGCAATAGTGCCGTTGCTGCAGCAGTGAAACTTGCCAGAGTGGGCGTCATTGCCGTTTATCCAATCACTCCCCAGACCCCTATCGTCGAAAAGTTAGCTACTTTCGTAAGCACTGGTGAACTTAACTCTGAATATATAAGAGTCGAGTCAGAGCACTCAGCTCTGTCCGCTTGTCTGGGAGCCTGCATGGTGGGAGTTCGGCCATTTACGGCTACCTCATCCCAAGGTTTAGCCTACATGTCTGAGATACTGGCTTATGCCAGTGGGGGGCGTTATCCCCTGGTGTTGGCAAACGTTAACCGTTCAATGAGTCCACCCTGGAGCATCTGGGGTGAGCATCAGGACGCAATTCAGCAGCGGGATACAGGCTGTATCCAACTCTATGTTGAAACCGCTCAGGAAGCTCTAGACACGACAATACAGGCGTTTAAGATAGCCGAGAACCCAAATGTCTTTACTCCGGTAATGTTATGTCTTGATGGCTTTCACGTCTCCCATGCCGAGGAATTAGTGGAAATACCTGACCAGAATAATGTGGACAGGTTTTTACCTCCTTTTCAAACCTCTGCGCTTCTGGACCCTGATGAGCCCATGACTCTGGCTGCTGGCGCTTCTGGCAGGCAGTACATGGCTTGGCGCTTCCAGCAACACCAGGCAATTCAGGCGGCAAAAGAGGTTATTCAGGAGGTGGACAAGGAGTTTGAAGACATATTCGGCAGGGACTATGGTGGACTGGTGGATGCCTATAAATGTGAGGATGCCGATTGCGTGATAGTGATTATGGGTAGTTTTGCCGGGGTAGCCCGTGATACCGCTGACATGCTGCGACCAAATGGGATTAAAACTGGGGTACTGAAGATAAGGTCTTTCAGACCATTTCCCAACCAGCTTATCAGTGATTACCTGAGTTCGGCTAAGAGTGTGGTGGTTATTGACCGAGACCTGTCTTATGGCAATGAAGGTGCTCTCTGCACTGAGGTCCGCGGCGCCCTTTATGGTCTAGACCATTCCCCGACAATTACAAACTACATTGCTGGATTGGGCGGTGCTGATGTGACTATTCAGGATATTCAAAAAGTGGTTCAAGGGGCAATTAAGGTCATGGATGCTACCGAGCACCGCATAATATTTCAGTTTATGGACGAAGACAAATGAAAATTAAAGATGTCGCTAAAGAAGAATTTATCACTGGGTCACTGAGCTGTGCCGGCTGTGCGAGTATCTTGGCAGTCCGCTTGGCACTGAAAGCGCTGGGTAAACGCACTATCACTATCGTGCCTCCGGGTTGCATGGCTGCGGTGAATTGCTTCTTACCACAGATACCATTTCGAGTACCAATGTTCGTCAGTCCTTTTGCCTCCACTGCTGCCATACTGCAAGGTGCCAGTGCCGGTTTTAAATTTAGAGGCATTAAAGACATCAACGTGCTGGGAATCGCCGGGGACGGGGCAACAGCTGATATTGGCATGGCTGCCGTCTCTCAGGCTATTGTCAGCGGCGTGAAGTTTATCTATCTTTGCGTGGATAACGAAGCCTATATGAACACCAGCGTCCAGTCAAGCTCAACTACTCCAGCAGGAGCAGTAACAACTACTGACCCCTTCCCTCATGCTATGCAAGAAGTTAACTTGAGTAAGAAGAATCTGTTCAACATTGCTGTAGCCCACAAAATCCCCTATGCTGCCACGGCTTCGGTCTCTTACCCGCTGGACTACTACGAGAAGGTGCTCAAAGCGGCTAGAACCAACGGTCCAAGCTTTCTACATGTGCAGGTACCTTGCCCTCCAGGCTGGGGCTTTCCCACCAAAAAGACAATTGAAATCGGGCGCTTGGCTGTTAAGAGTGGCATGTGGCACCTCCTCGAATACAGTGAGGGCAAGGTCAGATTCACGCATATTCCCAAGAAAAGGCTCCCCGTCTCAGAGTACCTAGGAGCCCAGGCAAGATTCCGCAGAATGAAGCCTGATGACATCGCCCATCTGCAGAATATGGTGAACGAGCAGTTTAGTTTAATGGGCATGGAATAAAGTATATACCTGTGAGGAATCCAAGTTTGCCTACGGGCTAGTAGAGAGGTTTACCTCATCGATACTCATTTAGCCTCAAAGTGAGCCGCACAGGAATCGAACCTGTAACCTGCTGATTAAGAGTCAGGCGACCTAAAACTACCAGCAAAGAGCCTAAAGAGGACTTGCCCCCCCCTCTAAATTCATTCTATTTGTATTTGAGTTTAGCCGTTGTTTTCGTGATTGTCAATAACACAAATCACTGAGGGGTCTAGGAAGGCAGGTGTTACAAATAGTAAAATTAGAGCGTAACATATCCAGAGGAACTAAAATCGACTGATAACCTGACTTTTAATCAGGGTGTCACAGGTTCGAGACCTGTACGGCCTACCAGAAACCGATTCTGAATCTGAAACCGCTGAAAAAGGCGGTTTTTCTATTTTCCAGCGCTGACTCTGATACCCTGATTCGTCTGAGTCGGAATATCACAGAGGGCTCACAGCAACATCACAGGCGGCTCACGCCCGGGTCACGGATTGTGGTCGCCGGTGAGGAAGGAGCCCAAAATGATAGTAGGACAACAGACAAGAAGACGAAGAAATCAGCGGTGGGAAGAGTTGGATAAACGAAGCATTCCTCTTGAACAACTGATCAGACACTACGAGGTCTACAACAGGAGCGAGGGCAAGTCCCCGAGGACCGTCTCCTGGTACACTGACTGCCTCACGAAGTTCGCCCGTTTCCTCCAGAACGGAGGCAGCCTGGTCAACCTTGCCGACGCAGGCATCGAGGAAGCACGGGAGTTCATCCTCTATCTCCAGCAGAAGCGAAAGTGGGACGACAGCGACACCATCAGAACCCGCGACGAGAATCTTTCTCCTTACACCATTCAGGGCTACGTCAGAAGCCTGCGGGCCTTCTACTCCTGGCTGCATCGGGAAGGATACACGGAAGAGAACGAACTGGCGAATCTGAGAGTTCCGAAGGCTCCGAAGAAACTTGTCGTGGTGCTCACAGAGGAAGAGATCCAGAAAGTGCTGTCGTGCCTCGACACGAAGACTGAGGTAGGAGTCCGGAACCGAGCTCTAGTGATGACTCTGCTGGACACCGGGCTGAGATGCTCCGAGTTAGTCAACCTCACTATCGGTGATGCCGATCTGGAGAACGGATACCTCAAGGTTATGGGGAAAGGTGGCAAGGAAAGAATAGTCCCGGTCGGCAGCAGTGTCCAGAAAATCCTTCAGCGATACGTCTACCACTTCAGGCCAGAGCCGTCGCACCTGACGGTTGACAATGTGTTCCTGACGATAGAAGGGAAGCCACTCACACTCAACGGAGTGAAGCTTCTTTTCCGCAGGCTGGCCGAGAGATTAGGCGTCAAGCGACTCCATGCTCACCTGTGCCGCCATACCTTCGCAACAAACTATCTCATCAATGGCGGGGATGTTTTTTCTCTCCAGCAGATTCTGGGGCACAGCACCCTAGAGATGGTCAGGCATTACGTTACTCTCGTCGCTTCGCAGGTGACAGTGCAGCACAGGAAATTCTCGCCGATGGATAGGATGGAACTGGGGAAGCGTAAGTCGTCGCGAAACACCGGTCAGGACAATAATGGGAACGGTTCAAGGAGTGACAAGCGTATTTTTGCCGCACCACGCCTGAAGACGATCACGA
>CAZZHQ010000072.1:0-12358 GCA_964654015.1 uncultured Dehalococcoidales bacterium
ATCAGGCTGGTTATGGTAACCGGAGCGGGCAAGCACTGGCTGAGGTAATTACACGGCACACGACAGAAATTACAGTTCAATCTGGACAGGTAAGCACAGCTATTATGGATGGGCAATGGGACATGATTAAACAGTGTATTGATGTGGAAATAAACTTAGCGCCAATACACGAAGTAAAGGTAAGTTTATTGAAATCAAATCCCCCACAGATAGGTGTGTATATCAAAGGCGGACTCCGGGATGGTTGTACCACCTTTAACGATATCGAGATAGCTCGGGAAGGCAGCCTTGTCAATATCAAGGTGACCACCCAGCATCCCAGGGGAGTATTTTGTCCCGCAATATATACCTATTTTGAAAAAGACATTAACCTTGGCAGTGACTTTGCTTTTGGTACAACTTACGCTCTCAATGTTAATGACCACAGCACCACATTCGAGGGTACACTTATGAAAGGGTGAAGGTTTTGCCATATATTTGACCAGGGAAGATATTCCCCCGGAGAAAATGGAGATATTAAGCCACATCGACATCGCAGACCAACCCATCATATCTATCGACGATATTGTCGCCTATAATGCTCAAATTCATGAGATAAAACTTTCTGATGAAGCCTTTGAGCGTATTTCTCAGCTAGAGGTACCAGTCATAGGAAAGTCGTTTTTGGTTTGTGTCGATAAGGCACCTATATATTGGGGAGCTTTCTGGACGCCTATCTCTTCAATGTCTTTTGACGGCGTTACGATATGGAAACCTATGTCACTGGAACAAAATACCATAAAGCTTGAGCTTGGCTATCCATCAAGTAGCTTTTATGAAGGCGAGGACCCTAGAGCAAATCCCGTAATAATGCAATCTTTAGAGAAAGCCGACAAGCTAAAATAGATGTACCTTCTAAGAGGGACCCGGGAGAGTTGTATTAAATATGATACCGAGAACCAATCGGGGCAGACGGGCTGCTTACTAATCAGTTAATGAAGATTAAGCTGTTCTCCCTGAACCCATAGCGCAGGCTTACCAGTCTATCCCATATGCTGTCCGCCGATGACGTTGAGGCGGGTTCCGGTGACGTATGGCGCCAGGTCTGAGGCAAAATAGAGCACAGTGTTGGCAATATCCTCCGGCTTGCCCAGTATTTCTGTTTCTATCCCGTCATGGCGGAAGGGAATGGTACTGCTTAACGCTTTCAACTGCGCCTCTCCAAATTGTGCTCCCTCGGTCTTTATGGGTCCGGGGTTGATTACATTGACGGTAATACCGAATTTACCTAGCCAGCGTGCTGCCAGCATGGTCATACCCATGATACCGGCTTTTGAGGCCGAGTAGGAAGGCGTAGAGAAGTAGCCACCGTTTATCGCGGCCAGTGAACCAATGTTGATAATCCTCCCCGAGCGCTGTTCCATCATAGCTTTGGTGACCGCCCGCATGCAGTAGAAAACTCCGGTAAGGTCTACATTAATCTCCTGCGCCCATCTTTCATCTGTCATGTCCAGAAATGGATTGACCTTTGAGGAGTCGACTGCTAGTGCCATCTGTGGCAGAAGTGCGGCGTTGTTTACCAGGATGTCTGTCCTGCCCCATTTTTCAAGGAGCTGTTCAACTGCCTCATTCACCTGGGTGCTTTTGGAGACATCGGTACAAATGGCGATGCCCTCTCTGCCCATCTCACTTATCTCTCTGGCAGTCTGCTCAATAGGCTCTTTAGTCCTTCCCCAAACCGACACATCGGCGCCCTCTCTGGCTAGCCTTAAGGCGATGGCCTTACCCAGGCCCCTGCCGCCGCCGGTGACAATGGCTTTCTTATCCTTCAACATCACGTTGCAGCCCTCCTTGTTTGACTTAGCTTAGTGACGACAATTTACGCAACCCAATAACTATTGTCAAGCACTATCCATTCGGGGCCGAAGACATTCGAACTTGACATAGAGCAAGGTAATGATTTATCAGAAAGCCCGTGCAGAATACAAGGCTACAAGTTCTTCTACCAGTTCATCAAAGTAGCGATAGCCACATAGTGAATACACACCGTCAATATAAGGTTTACATGCTTTTATCAGCGGGTCGAGCCCTTTGTTGAATTCATTAAGACCGACCATGTATACACGCACATTTCGCTGGCCTAGCCAAGTCTTAGAAAAATAAGCATAACCAAAAGTCTCTCTTAGTTGTTCAGCTCCTATCCATGTTTTAAATGAGAAGATGCTTTGTGGGCGGCTACTATCTTGTTCTGTAAGAGCGTCCGCGATTATGTGAACTTTATCCCAAACTATTAGCTTCTTACCAGTAGGGTACACCTTTACACCAAGGCTTCCTAATTCCGAGATAAGATAAGCCCGCAATACTGATTCCATCGGCCGTGCAGTCATGTCTTTCTTACCTGGCCTAGGATTTTCTGCGTGACGGCGCCAATTCCCAAGAAAGCCATTTAACATTCCTTTACGCACTTCAGCCGAGTGATGTGGGGGATTATCATCAAAGCTACTTAGATTTATATAGTGACCACGCATATCACAAGTAAAGTCATGGAGTGAAAGCCGCATGCATCTCCTATCCAGAATGTTACACTTGTCCCCTTCAAGGTAATTGCAACATGTTTCTTTGCCCATATCCATCACCTCTATTGAAATATTTATTCCAATTCCTGCATCAATGATGACTTCCAATTTTTGTAACGGCGATCTCTAATGGCCTGAAAAAAATAGGTGATGTCTTCTGGTGATAAAAAGAAAAAATAATAAATCCAGTTTATATCGCTTTCCTTTAATTTCTGATTCAATGACTTGAAGTGTTCTCTACCATCCCTATATTTTGCCTTGTTTTTTTTCTTCAGGTCCCCATCTTCTTTCATTTCTACAACAAGTATTTCGTTCCTTGATTGCATTTTAAGGAAAAAGTCAGGATTGAAATTTTCACGCTTGACATGTGTACTGGCTTTTTCCTCTGGTTTGTAGGAATATGGAAACCAGTAAAACCCCTTGTCTGGTGATTTGATAACCGAATCAAATAGAGTGATATTATTGAAAAGGGAGCGGGTGAATTTGCGTTCAGGCTCATACGATACATAAAAAAGATTTAGGGGGGTTTTAAATTTGTCTCTGTCTATCTCAATCAAGTTATCCTTAAGAAACCTGATTTCGCTTTCACTACCACCATATTTTTCTCTGTCATCCTTTATTTCCCCATATCTCTCTTTATCTTTTAAAAAACTATACAGCAGGGTTTGCTGCTCTTTAGGCAAGGAATCAGGGGAGTCATTACAATAAAACAAATACCCGTTGCTTTTTAATGAGCTTTCATTGAAAAATTGAGGAATCAGTCCATGTTCATTATCATCAATTTGAATTTTCAATAAATCATCAGGCTGCATTTTCATCCTCGGTGTCTCTCTACCAAGTTCTCTCAACATCGGGCCAAACGCCTGTTTAGCTTTGGACAGGTTTTCTCTGCTAATAAAAGTTGAATCATATCCAGCTTTATCAAGATTCTTAATAATAAAATCTTGTATTTTTGATATAGACCACTTGGCGGACAGAGAAATATCTTTATCCTTTAAGAATAGCTTTATTTCTCTCGCTGCTTGTTCAATAGGAACTGTATCTTTTAGTTCAACTGTAAAACGAAATGAACCGCTTTCAGAATACAAACTCGTCTCCTCCCATTCCCTGCTTTGAGGAGAAAATTTCACTTTATCCGGCTCTTTGGCAGGCTTTTCCTTGCTTTCGGTCGTGTCCTGCACAGAAGAATATTCCAGGTTGTACAAAGGGAATACGATGTCAGATTTATTTTCATCGTAACCCCAGCTAAGACGGTTTTCAATCTCGAGAACTTCGTTGTATAGATTAATAATATTTGATGTCCATTTTTCGTGATTATTAATTTTGACAAAAACCGAATCCGATAATCCCTCAGGAATGCGGAGTCCCCGTCCCAAAACCTGCGATATTAACAATTTTGAATTAAAAGCCCTTTGTTCATGAGGCACAATCTGAAAAACATTTTTAACATCCCAGCCTTCAGTAAGCATGCTTACGGATACAATCCATTCAACTGGGTTATCAGGGTCATCAACATTTTTTAATAAAGATAGATTTTCCTTACGTGTTTTTTCAGGCTGCTCAAGTATAGATTCAACAACAGTTTTCTCATTCTTGTTTGAAGGAATGCCCGATGTCACCCAGATAACTTTTTTTACAGCCTGTTCATAGGAAATAGATTCTTTATCTGAAATATATTTAACAAGGTCATTCCAAACTTTAATACAAGTAACTATTTTATCGGTAATAATAATAGTGATAGGTTTAAGTTTGCCTGCATATTTTTGCTGATTATCAAGATGATTCTGATAGGTTTCATCAAACCCCTTGTCTTTTGTCGATTCCTCCTCGACTTTATAATCTATCTTTTTGACAATACCGTCGTCCATTGCCTGCTTAATGCTGTATCTGTAAATGACATCATTAAAATACTCATCACCAATATAAGGCGTGCCTGACAATCCGAGCAGATACTGAAAACCGTATTCCTCATTTGTGAGAAAACCAAACCATTTTTTCACGGCAGCATCTGCCTCACTGTAGATATGATGAGCCTCATCGCTTATAACCAGCGTTCGTTCCCCCTTGCCTTTAAAACTGTCTTCAATAGATGAACCGGTTCTTTGATAGGCAGCATGAATATTTTCCACGCAGATATCACCATTGAGAATTGGGTCGTTAGCACTCTTAATCGCAGGCGACGGATAATCCGCTTCAAGCTCTTCAAGAATCTTTGTTAAAACAGCATCGCCACTGAACCGTTCAAACTTTTTCTTAAGTTCCTCTTCAATTGTCAGTGAAGGACACAGAACAAGCACCTTGTCCACAAGCCCTTCGGCCAGCATGATTTGGGCGACCCCGTAAATCACCCAGCTTTTGCCTGTTCCTGTTGCAAGGTCAATGCTGTAGGACTTTTTGTCTTTTATGCGTACATGGTCGAGGTATTCTGACAAATTATGGTACTTGTTCTGAAGTTTTTCACTTTTATTGTAGGTATATACTGCAGCCTGCTCCGTATTAATGATTTTATCCGTAACAAAAAAATGAATCGATTTTCTTACAGCCTCTCGGACATGTCCAAAATCAACAGTTGTCAGAGCGTCAAGAAAAGCGTCATATTTATTGACTATGGAGAGCGTTTTTGATGAATAGTCATCAATCTGCAGAATAAAATCGTCGTTTTTATATTCTATGCTCATTTGAAGTTCTTTTTTGTCTTAACAACCTTTAATTCGTTGCCGTATTTGTCAATAAATATTACCATCATCTTTTTACCGGTAAACTCATCTTCCGGTATCCGCACAACCGCTTTGCTGTGATCTTCACTTACAATATCACCTGCCCAGAAAACATTATCAAGATTGAAATAATCATCCTTGTAATCCGTATCCACAAGAACCATTGAAAGCGTTTCAAAATTTTCAAAATCTTCCGGATCATAAACAAGCGTGTTTGACTTAAAACTTGCTATTTCAATGGAATAATCTTTCATTTCAATATTAAACAAATTGCTAACCAATGGTTTTCTGCGACGAAAGGACACTTTTACTTCAGGCTGGGATATAAAATCAAAACCCACCGCGTCTATTACCTCATTGACATCCGTCTCACTGACCGGTTGTTTAATACTGCCCGGATCACCTTTTTCAATCAATGCTTTAAGAACAGACAAAGGAACTTTCAGAAGAACATAGGTCGTATTATCAAGCTCAATCTCATCTTCCATAAACCCCATTGATGAAATAGGCGCGATAACGTAAAACCTGCCGCCGGCCCTACCGCCCAAAACCGTATGCAATGTCTTTATATATTCACGGTCGAGTAAAAGGTTTTTCTGATCTGGATAATCCCAGATAAATGCTGAATGCACGCCGATATAACCATCCGCCTCAAATCCATGTATCTTGTGTCTGTCTGACCTCACACCGAACAATTGTGCCACAAAAGGTTTATACTGTTCCCAATTTAACTCAAGTATTGCTTTTGCATCATACACACCGGCATTAAAAAGCGTAAATTCTTTTGATTTTAACGGTTTTTCCTTTTCAGATTTCTCTTTAGGCTGAACAGAGGAGATGAGAAACCGTACCCTGCCAACTTCAATTATCTTTTCACCGGCTTTGCTTTCTGCATCTTCAACAGGCTTTAATTTGCGCAGCCTTAACTTTTCTTCCGGGCAAACAAGGGAAAATTCCTCTTTTTTGTTTCCGGAAAGGTTAGCAGATATGAATTCACTCAGATTACTAAGAAATGAATCAGTAATAATAAAATCACCCCTGCGGGCTTTTTCATATATAAAGAAGAGTCCTCTTGAGTTCGCCTTAGAATGCTCCTCAAAATCAGCCACACGCTCATAATCCCTGCGTTCATCTTTATTAAGCGAGCCAATTTGTGTGGTCAGATTGAGCATTCTTTTTTGAATAGTGTAGATGGCAAGTTTTCCACAATCCATGCCAATCCAACGATGATTCAGTTTCTCCGCAACTGCCAGTGTAGTTCCAGAGCCAGCGAATGCATCTAGCACGATGGTATTTTCGGTGGCTGATGCTTGGATAATTCGCTCTAATAATTGTTCTGGTTTTTGAGTGGGATAAGCAAACCTTTCCGATGACTGTGGCCCAATATCATTCAGATCATTCCAAATATCTCTTACAGGATTCCCTTCTCTTTCATCTAGATATCTCTTTAACCCAGGCCAACCTGTAGAAGAAAAAATGATAACTCCTTTTTCAATACCTTCATTTATTCCATTTTGAGACCATATCCAATGTTTACCTTGAGGTGGAGTGATACTTCCTTTTTCACCAAAATACCTTGCTGGGCCTTCTCCCGTCTGTGTAAAATCAGATATTCTGTATCTTCTTCTAGATCCGCCATCAACATATTTATAAAATGTATTAATATATCGTTTACTAAATGCAGTATATTGCTTATTAAAATAATGCGTAGTGCTTTTTCTATATATAAACACATTTGAAAATGTTCTTGGAAAGCCTTCAGTTTGAAACTTTGCCGCTGTTGTTGACTGCCACACAATATCATTTAGAAAATTGTGCTCTCCAAACACCTCATCCATAATCGCTTTAATGTAATGCCCTTTCTTCCAGTCAAGATGCACATAAATAGAACCATCATCCGCCAATATCTCCCGCATCAAAATAAGCCGTTTTCTTAAAAACTCGATAAACTGCGCACCAATGATTTTATCCCGATAGGCTTTTTCTCGGTCTTTCATAAAGTCTTGTTTTGTGGCAAAAGGCGGATCAATGTATATCAGTTTTATTTTGTTTTTGGTTTTGTATCTGTTCTCACCCCGCTGGTCTTCATACAGGGTTTTAAGCGCCAACAAGTTGTCGCCAAAAATGAGCATGTTCCGCCAGCCATCCTCAAACGAGTTATTTGAATTGAAGGAGCGTATCTTCTGGAAAGGAGCGGCAGGTGTTTGAGCGATAATATCTTCTTTCCGAGCTTTACCTTTGTAAACCAGCCGGTAATCCTTTGTCGCTTCAATAAACTCCGTATCATCGCGGTCAAAGAGCTTTGATTTATAAACAGCCGGAAGCGTCTTTCCTGCTTCAAGCAGCTCGATTATTTTTTTCTTTTCCTGTTCAGAAAGATTCATAATGAACTTTTCATTTTGGAAGTCATCTTAGTAGTGAGTAAGCTAGAGGTGGTTACGGTGAGAACAGTTTCCTTATTAAGAGAAACAATATCAGCCATAGAGACATTACCAGTACATGAACAAGAGAAGGAAACTGCTATGACTAGTTTCATAAAACTACTATAACACACTGAGTATTATTAGCAATATAACCATTAAGTAATCGAAGGGAGGAAAGAATAAACAAACGCTTCTTGTATTGGAAGATACTATTTTACACTGCTATTGACAAACTATGATAATATATAAACAATGATAAAAAATAATAGATGTGTGGATTAGGGGATTATAATTGGTGAGTGGGATGAATATCTATCGAGAAAAGCTACTTAACGCTGTCTTGTATTTTGCCAAGAATACAAGACATGTAAATCTGACCAAGATTTCAAAGTTACTCTATTACTTCGACTTTGACCACTTCAAAATGACGGGGTTTCCCTCGATTGGCCTTGATTATTACTCATTTGATCGTGGTCCAGTGCCAAGAGATTTTTGGCTAGAGATAAAGGACGGTGAAATCCCGGAAGACTTCATAGGTAAATTGGCCCTGATACAAAAAACAGATGATTTTAATCTAAATTATAAGGAAATTGAAATCCGTGCAATAACGGAGGCTGATTTATCTGTCTTTACTCCGAGGGAAATTGGACTCCTTGAAAAGTCGGCCTATATTTACAAAGAGGCTCGAGGTAAAGATATGACAGAGGTTTCTCACCTACCAGAACAACCATGGGCAATTACGGTAAGTAGTAGTGGCAAGAATAAGATAATAGATTACATACTTGCAATAGACGATAAATCAGAAATCTCCTCTGATGATGCAATAGAATCGCTAAAGGAGCATTTTGACGTCGTACGAAATTTTAACCTCAAGCCAACCAAATAATTTATATGCAACATGTGTCACAACCAGGGCAAGTCCTACTTTATAAAAATTATCAATTTGAAGATGGTTCTGTAAAAGATAAGCTATTCGTTGTTATGTATGTGGCAGACATTACCTCGCCCTGCCTTCTTTTAAAGACTACGTCACAATCAAGACGTTACATGGGTTGTCAGGAAGGTTGCGACCAGCAAAAGAAAGCCCTTTTTATACCTTCAAATCGGGGAGAGTGCTTCCCACGTGATACCTATATTCAATTGCCTGAGATTTTTGAAATACCTGCAGCAGAGATATTTGCAGGCACTTTATCCGGGAGTATGGATCTAAAGAATGCACTTTCAGTGGACTGCTTCAAACGACTAAAGAGTTGTCTTAAGAAATTCAGGGAAGACATATCCCTGCAGCATTGGAAGCTTATCCTCTAAGTGGTACGAGAACTTGGATAACTGAGGGCTTTCTACGCACTAGCGGTTCAAATCAAGAGGCTTGAGCCTTTTTTATTGCTTAGAACCTGGAGGCATGATGGATACCGTAACAGAAATAACAGAAGAATTCAGGTTTCCCTGTTAGATATTACTGCTGAACTGGATTTTGGAAGGGCAGGTCAACTACGTCAAACCTTGCTGGTGTCATACGATGAAGAATAAACCCAATTGAAATGCTTCTTGTAGCGCTCCAGTATGGCAATAGTTTTCATGCCAAAGAATCCAAGCAAAACAGCGTTGCTGATTGCATGCAGTGTATCGAACCACACACTATTTAGCTGTGCTATAACCAAAAGTCTAGCCTGGAAAAGATGACCGACTGGCAGTGCCGCTCTCGAAATTTGCTACTAATCGTCCTAATGAGCCATTTTAGCTACAAATCAGTACTTCCTTGTTTATCAGTCAAAACCATTTTTGTTCGTGGAATACCATATTATAATACCCTGTTTCATACAGTTTATTAGCAATAATCCAGCTTCAGTTTGAAGGGAAGGCAGTAGTGAAGAAGGGGATTTCTCTACTGGCTACTCTAATCACTTATGGGAATGCAAACAAGTGATAGATACTACTAGTATTACCTATGCCCCGATAGTTGATATTTATACGCATAGCATGTTAAATTCCAGCCCCCACCTTACTTACCGCTACCGCTCTGTATACTAGTAACGGGAGCTGTAACTAGCTCCCCCGCTTAGCATTATCTACCATTACACCATCCGTCAGGGATAAAGGCTTTGCCTTACTTTCAGTTGTTCTTGACCGCTTTATTGAATATTTAATGCTCTGTGAAATGCATTGTGAATTTTATAATGACTTATGCCCTTATTTCTCTTTGTATGCCTTAAAAACCTCTTTAATATTATTGTCTCATCTTGAGGTGCTACTGGAAAGCGGAAGTTATAATCATCGATTCCGTATCCTAGGAAGTTTACCTCAACAAGGTATTCAACCACCTTGCGGAAATTACTTTCTCCGATATCTGCCTTCTTAAATACGTCAATAAGCTCTTCCATTGTAAGAACAGCTTTTCCTCTGTCAAATTCAAGCAGCAAATCTACAGTACTCGGTATGAATGGCTGTGATTCTCCTGAAAGAGACAAGACAACGTAGTCAGAATATTCCTTTAATGCGCTATCAAAATCTCTTTTAGTCAGATATTTGGTTCCTCTAAGTCGTGTATAGTACAGTACCCGTTGAAAATAGTATATATAGTCACGAGGTCTAAGTATAATATTATTTGACACCGTCCTGTACATATCTTCATAGGAAAATCCAGCATCAAGAAGGTCACTCCAATTAAAAGTCTCTTTTTCTTCCCAACCCAAGCTAACTATCAATCTTCTAACGACTACATTCATTAGTGACTCTGGGTTTGGCCAATATATTAACTCGTATTGTACCTTATCCGGGTCTCTTGCTCTTTCTAATGCTATTCTGAATACGTCACTCCTGACAAATATAACTATTGAGCTCTCTTTCCCGTACCTATGCACATCCCTAATACAGTCTCTC
Organism: uncultured Dehalococcoidales bacterium; assembly: GCA_964654015.1. GTDB lineage: Bacteria > Chloroflexota > Dehalococcoidia > GIF9 > AB-539-J10 > JAUUZT01. Next base: position 10,576 of record CAZZHQ010000072.1, read on the forward strand.
CATAAATCTCTCGCAGCACCAATCAAAGCCAGTATTATATCTGCCATAATCCTGTGGTCTTCGCCCAAACGCCAATTGGCATCAAGTCCGTCAATTACGATTGTAAACCTAGCACATCTATCTACCACATACGCACAAAGCATTTCATGCATCTTTTGAATCTCGTTTACATGCAATATTTCTGAAACTGCTATCTTAATATCATTGCTTTGTGAGTATACTGTATACACATCCCTTACTACTTTCACCAGTCTGCTAGTGAAAGACTCACTTGCATTTATTGAGCTACCTTCAAAATAATTTTCAATGGTCTTTTCTGAAGGTGTCCAAGCTCCTACCGCCTTTTCAATATTTCTATCATGAACGCTTTTTAAAGCTTCTGCATACAGCATATATTTCCATAAGCTCTCAAGTAGATACCCGTTTTCGGCGGGACCAAGTTCATTCTTTACGAATTGTAAAAGTTCATTCAATTCATATTCTTTAGGTTTTATCTTACAAATAACATTTCGCCTTTCCGCCTCTAGTGAGTTGCATATCATATAAAAATTCGCTGTCTTGCCTGAACCTTTTCTACCCACGAATATTTTAAATTTTGGTTCGAGCGCACTTCTGAATTCAGGTGTTTCAACAAAATATTCATTTAGCTTATGTACTTCATTCTCTGCAACATAATCACCTAATTCAACAATTCCCAGCACACTATCCTTCGGTGTGCCTGGTAATTTCACATCATACTTTACGTATTCCCCATATAAACTAATTTCTTTTTGTATGGCCTCCAAGAACTTTACTACAATATTTTCTGCTTCGCTTGCATTCTTATAGTTCCTAATAAGGTCTCTATAATCAATTGGCTCAAATTTTATATCTTCACCAAGTAGTAATAACCTTCTTCCCAAGGCTAATGACATCCCAGCTACAAGTGCACACTTGGCCCAGTGAGCTTTAGCATTTAACATTCTCTCACTTCCCAAATGTATAATAACGGCATAAGATTTACTGATTTGGTTTAGATACCATGGTACATGGCGAAAAGACACTTCGTTCGGGTCATCAGTAATTACTTCAATAGGCAGAGGTGATAATGACTCCGTTATTCTCAGGCTCGCCTCGTTATTATGCAGGCTTTTCACATACAAAATACCTCTTGTTTCCCTATTAGGTTTTTTGCCTAATGCCTCTGGAACTTCAAACTGAGAAGCCCTACTCCAAGGCTTTTTCTTTGTAATCTTCTTATAAATCGAATTCCCATCTGTAAATTCCGAATGTCCAATCGTAGTCATGCCCTTGACATTCGCTGAAAATAATTCATCCCTTGAAATTCCACTCTCTACTAATGGCCAAATAGCTTTCTTCGAGCCAATGGCAAAACCGTATTCAAATAATACATTAAAGTTAATATATGTTGTATTGATTACAGCGCAACTTACATTTCTAATTGCTTTACATATTTCACAGAATATTATGTTTCCTTCAATCGATAGTTCTTCCCAACCTGTAGCGGGAAATTTCATAGTCTTATCCGACTTTACTAGCCCAATAGCCTTTCTTATTGCATCACTGCTAGTTTCCGGCTCAGAAGGATACGCAAAAAACAATCCCTCTCTTGGCTTTATAGAACTAATCACATCACAAATCTTTTCGACATATTGACAATACATATCAACAACCATTACTAAAATATCGTAGGCAACTTTACGAAATTATGCTCTAACTGTAATAAGGTGTCTGAGGTGGACCCCATTGTTAGGACAGGATAGGGGTGATATTAAGATTGGGT
>CAZZHQ010000073.1:0-11859 GCA_964654015.1 uncultured Dehalococcoidales bacterium
GTTGAGGAGAAAATGTGTGGAAATAACAAATTTTCTAACTGTTTTTAGTTTTGACTGAGCTGCCAAGAGTCCGCAGTTTCTCGCTAAGCTCCTGAAATTCATCATCGCCCGTTTGCCGACCGAGTTCCAGTCCATAACTGAGAAAGAACTCCAAGAAACGACGCAGCAACTCTTTAGTTCCTTCCTGGAACTGGCGAAATTCTTCCCTGCTGACACCATTGTGACTCATACTCTTTTCCTTAATCTGGTTGTCCATAAGAAAGTTAATGAATTCGGAAAAACCCAAATCGCCACGATTTTCATCTATTTTTTTCACCAAATCAGCTTCCACTATCAACATCCTTCTATCAGTCATAAAACTCTCCTTACTTTACCAGACGTTCTGAGTCACGCACTGTTTCGCCGTGTATACAGCAATCCTGATGTTCTTTCCGAATCCCTATTATTATAACCTTTTCGCAGCGACAGGTCTTTATAATCCATTAATATCCTCGAAATCAAGTGCCGCCATTATGCCTTCTATTTTCCTGAGCAGCCCTAATCCTTTCTCGGTTACCTGGTAGGTGACAATAGGATTACCTACCTCTATCTTGTCAATAAATTCATGCGTTAATAGATAACCAAGATATTTCTGTATCTGAGTGTAGCTCATATTAGCGCTGTACATTATCTCAGTTTTCCCCGCACCATTCTCTCCCACCCTTAGCATGTCAGCTATTATTTCTATATTGGACCGACGTCTACTTACTCTCACCTTTCGCCTTCTATTACCATTGTACTGTTACCATATTACCATACATACGAATTATTTTGTCAATAGCAAAGCTAATTTACATCGTAAATTTTGCGTTAATATGTTGAACATAGAGGGAAACAGCATGCATTAGGACATCATTAAAAAAGATTATAGAGATAATTACCAGACGGGTAAGGAGAATAAAATGCTTATCTTCTGACCATTGTTAAAACGATGATGACTACAACTAATGAAGCCAACACAGCAATAACCAGCCATACCCACAATGGCGTTGTTGCTGCTGCCGCTGCTGGAACTACCATTTGAGGCATTATTGGTAGAACCTGTTGCCGGGGGGGCTGAGACTCCACGGTAAAGGCTCCAATATTACTGGACTCGCTGGGTACCGGCGCAATGGCCTTCACCTGCCAATAATATGTTGCTCCCCAGTCAAGCTCGCCGTCATATTTATAAGCAGAGGTAGGAACTTCATCCCGGACCACTATTTGCTTCAAGTCAGCGTCACTGGCCAGGATAAATTCATATCTCTCCGTATGCGGAAAACCAGTCCAGGAAAATGCGGGAGTCTTCAGCACACCATCGGCACCGCTTTCCGGCGTTATCAGAAGCGGTGCAATCTGCATTCCTTCCTTGTCTGAGCCAGTCATTACCGTGAAACGTATTGGAGGAGACCAGCGGCTATGAACATACTCGCCTTCACAGCTTGCACTCCCCCTTACTTTCCAGTAGTAAGTATCACCACAATTAAGGGAAAACGGTTCCTCAGGCAAACACCAGGCAGGATTACAGGCATCATCAGGTTTTATATTATTTGCTTCAATTATCCTGAAATTAAAGTCCTCATCCAATGCTACCCACAGGTCATATTCCAGAGTCTGCGGTAGCTCTCTCCAGTTAAAACAAAATATTTCAGCCTGGCAGTTGCATGGGTCGCATGGTAACAACTCGCCAATGGCAGGTGAAGTTGGCCAGGGAGCCCTCAGAACAAAGATATCAGAATAGACCCACAGCCTCCCTACATCAGGATTGTAAGCGGCCTCATTGGAGTTCAATGTTCCATTGTAGTAAGTACGCCCATCAATCGCCCATAAATCTATAACCTGGTTACCTAAAATCGCCTTTAGAGTACCACTTCTGAAGCTAACTCCTGCCGCCAAATCCACGGTAAGGCTGTCCCAATCATCCTCATCAACAGATTCTTCATGGGGAATCAGTGTTCTATCTACTCCCCCGGCAGGAGACCCATAAAGAGCGCCACTGAGCTGAGCTAGTCCAGAAAACCCCATGTTTGGCGGATTTAACTCTTCCCACTCCGTCCCCGCATTAATTGCCCAGCGATAAATACCACTTGAACTATCGTCACTGGCAACGTAAACAAATTTGTTTTTGTTAAAATCCTCATCAGGAATAAGCACCATTCTGCCCGGTTCCGGTATCCCATCAGTAAGCTCAAAACTGTCTCCCCCGTTGGTGGAATAGGCAAGCTCTCCATCACCTCCATCAGCTCCGACGAAAACATAGTCCTTTCCGCTGGCAGAAATGCTAAAACCCTGCATCAGCTCTGTTTCTAAGTCCCTTTCCCATACCCAATCACCACCATATTTCCTCGGGTCCCAAACACCTTTATTAACCAGGTTATCATCCAAAATATACAGTAACTCATCATCTACCACAGCCATATCAGTGATATCAGGACAATCGCGAATTGATTTCCAGTTTTGCCAGTCATCATCAGAATACCTGGCATTATCGCTTCCCTTTACAGCCAGAAATATCAAATCCTTCTCTTTAGCTTCCTCATCAGCAGTCCTTAAAATTATGTCATCTGATTCCGCATCGAAACACAACACTCGCTGCCATATATCTCCAAGAGAGTTGCTCTGACTCCGCCACAAGCTATCAAACCCGTTACTCACAGAAGCAAGGTAAAGGGTTTCCATATCAGAAGACAGGAGGTAATCGCTAAGGTTTTTAATCTCGGTATCTATAAGCGCAAGCTGATTCCATGTCTCACAATCATCCTCGCTAACAGAAAAGGCGCTTTCATCGTAAATTTCACCCCGCCAGGGGCCAAAAGTCATACCAGCCCAATCAGCAGCGCTTATCACATAATTACTGCCGGTTCCACAATAAGCCTGATGGCTATTTTCCCCCCAGGCAACCTGAGCATTAGCACTGCCAGAGACTACACCACCAGTAGGTGGTTTATCAGGTTTCTGCCACTCCGGAAGAGAGCTGTCAGGGTCAGTATCATAACAGAGGTAAGTTAAAGCTTCGGCAGAAGCCTGATTTGCCAACATCTCCCCAACCAGCAGCTTCCCGCTACTACAGGTGCCCCTGTAGGCAATAGATGCAATAGAAACTTTATCCCCTTTGTTAACTTCCAGTCTGCTAACCTCAGTATCCTCTATACGATAGGCGTCATCAAAATCAGTTTCCGAGCTATAGGCAGCAAACACGACGCGTCTTTCTGGTTCCTCCTCTACATAATAGTAATTGGAGGGCAGTGCCAGGTCAGAGCTAATTATTTCGTTTTCCCCGGGTGAAAGGTCATTACCAGCACTTATCTCTACTTTAGCTGGCTCAGTTACCTCCCAATCAGTCTCATTTTCCTCAATATACCTGATACCGGTACAAAGATAGGTATTATCACCATCGCTGGCAATCGCCAGTATAGCCCTTTCAGAGGCATAATTGGGGGAGAAACGAACAGAGCTTACATCCATATCTAGACCCTGTGCCTTCCATCCTCCAAATACCATTGACTTCAACACCCAAACATCTCCATCGGTGGAGCCATCAGGACTACGTGTTCCAATGGCGATATCACGGTTACCGTCACCATACTCAGGAGAGATAGTGATATCTGAGATGAGCAAATTTGGTTTCCACCCCGGAGCATTTGAAATCTGCGTAGAAACCCAGGCGTCTTCAAAACCCTCCTCGACTTCCCCACCACACTCAGAAATATAAACCTCCTGCCTGTTGTCAGTAACTACAACCAGTAAATCCGGATTGCCAGGAGCCACCGCAATATCCCAGGCAGGTAATTCAGCTCCATCATCCTGAAGTGTCTCCGTTAACTCATCATTCCAGCTAATGCCGGCGTTGGTTGTCTTGAAGACCCTGCCAATCTCGCCAGGGTCGACGGCAGCATCCGCATCATCATCGTGCCACGTAGGAATATCCAGGACATAAAATGTTTTGAAGTCAGTACTAGTTACAAAGACGCTAATTTCGCTCGGACTGAGAACAACCTTACCTTTAGCACTGGGAGTATCCACTACGGACCACTTCAGCATATCGGGTCGAGCCGAGGCCATTTCGTTACCGGTACTTATGAGAGAGAGAGACAGCAACACAGCAACGGCTACACATATCGACAATATTTTATATACAACTCTCGTCATTGTAGCAATTGTCAGTTATTTCAAGCGTCTTGTCAATCTCTCAGGCAGGAAAGGCGTCGCTGGACGAAGGTCATATTTGACAACATAGTCTATTATGTTAACATTTAACTACGTATGTTTAGTTGGTCAGATATTTAATATGGTACAGCAAATAGAAGACGTGCAAATAAAACAACTCAAGAGCCAGTTTATCCAACGGCTTAACAGCCAGGGATATGACATTGAAGAGGAAGCCATTGTCAAAGGCAAATCAGGCGCCACCCATACCTTTGCTGTCATGGCTCGTACTAAAAATGGCTTCATCAATCACGTCATCGCCATAGATATTATCCTAGGTGAAGGCAACGAAGAGATAGGTCTGAGCAAGGTTTTTGCCTTTGACGACAAATCATATGACAGCGGCATCAGATACAAAATCATCCTGGCAGTTCCAGGACTCGAGGTAATAGCGTCTCGCTTCGCCGCAGGGCAACGAATAAAGGTGTTCGACAATCAAAGTCTGGAGACATTTCTTGCTTCACCCATAACTCCCCAGGTAAAAGAAACGAAACAGTTAAACTGGAAAACGAAGCCCGACGTGTTGAAATCATTAAAAGAACTTGGTTATGTAGTAGAAGAAGATGGCAGAGCCATCGGAAAGTCAGGAGTAGAGTACACTTTTGATATCCTTGGTTTCTTTGATAACGGTCTGATAGCTTACAGACTGGGCATGGATATAATAGCGGGTGATAAGGTAACCCTGAACCAGATATCCTTATTCGACGCCAAAACCTATGACACCGGAGTGCAGGAGAAAGCCCTGCTTGTTTCGGGAACTCTGCTGCCTGAGGCCAGGCAGCTTGCTGAACAGCAGAGAATAAATATCATAGAGACGCCCTTCAAAGAAAGGAATAAACCAGACAGTGCCAGAGGACATGGAACAACTGATCTCCAGGACACAGTTGAAGAGTTATTAAGCTCAATGTCAGAAAGAAAAACCCCATCACAAGGCGTCGTGCGTAGAACTCCGCCTGAAGCCCTGCAACTGATTCCTGAAACCATGGCAAGGAGATTTATTGCAGTCCCGCTGGCTATTAAAAACAATGCCCTGCAAGTAGCAATGGCAAACCCTGCGGATATCTTCGCCCTGGAAGCCCTGGCTGCACAGAGCCGAAAGAGAATAAGCCCTATACTTGCCAATGAGAAAGAAATCAGGGAATCAATTGATTTCAACTATCGGGGTTTTGGTGAGATAGAGGCACAGCTATCCCGTTTTTCAGGGGAGGACAGTCCAGACTTTGCACTGGATGAACAAGCCTTACTTGAGGCTGCCAGAGATACACCTGTAGCCAGTGCCCTGCGACTCATCATAGATGAGGCAGCCAAGGCCAGAGCCTCCGACATTCACCTCGAACCAGAGGAGGATAAGTTGAGAGTTCGCTATCGCGTTGATGGTGCGCTTCAAGATGTCATGTCTTTGCCATCCAAAATACACCTGCCATTGACTTCAAGAATAAAGATATTGGCCGACATGAATATCGCTGATCACATTCGCCCACAGGACGGGCAGTTTTCTATCGATACGAAGGGACGTCCAATAGATATTCGCGTGGCGACCACGCCTACCGTACACGGCGAGATGACAGTGATGCGCCTGCTGGATAAATCACTTGGCATTATAGACATGGCAAGCCTGGGATTCCTCCCCAACTCTCTGGCCAAATATCAATCCATGCTCAAGGTGCCATTCGGCATGATTTTAATAAGTGGCCCTACGGGTTCAGGCAAGACAACCACTCTATATGCCTCAGTAAACCAGTTGGACAGGGTAGCACGCAATATCATCACCATTGAAGACCCAGTGGAATTCCGCTTCGGGGGCATAAATCAAATTCAAATCAACACCAAGGCAGGGCTAACCTTTGCCAGTGGGTTACGCTCTATCCTGCGTCTCGACCCTGACATCATACTGGTAGGGGAAATAAGGGATGCTGAGACAGCAAGGATAGCGGTCCAATCAGCATTAACCGGACACCTGGTGCTCTCGTCGATTCATGCAAATGACACTATTGGCGTTATTTTCCGTCTCCTCGACCTGGGTATAGAACCCTTCCTGGTTTCCTCTGGAGTTATCGGTATCGTAGCCCAACGGATGGTACGCCGTATCTGCAGTAACTGCTGTGATTATAAAGAGGTCCCTTTACCGGAGCAAATGGCCTATGCGCAGGAAACTGGCAAAGCGCAAAGCAAATTCCTCTATGGTAAAGGATGTGAATTGTGTTCTTATTCAGGATACCAGGGCAGAACAGGTCTTTTTGAGATATTACCTATAAGCGATACAATAAGAACGAAAATACTGAAAGGGGCCGGCACCAACGAAGTACGGCAGCAGGCGCTCGCAGACGGAATGATACCCATGATTAAAGATGGTATGGAAAAGGTTAAAGCTGGAGTAACTACTCCTTCCGAGGTGCTGCGTAATGCGTACTTTATTGAGTAGCTGATAAAATGGAATATTCATACGTAGCCTATACCGAAGATAATCGGATTATTAAAGGCAAGATAAGCGCCGAGGGTGAAGAAGCTGCCTCCAGTTCGTTGACAGATAACGGCTATCGCATACTCAAACTTAAGGAGTATACGCCCTTCTTTGATTCCTCGAAGCTCAGTGCCCAGTTTCAGCGAGTAAAAGCAACGGAGATAATTATGTTCACCAGACAACTGGCACTATTGCTGGACGCAGGCACCGACGCGATTACCTCTCTGGAACTGCTACAGGCTCAATCAACCAACCGTGCATTGAAGCATATACTTGCTATTGTAACTTCAGACGTGCGTGGTGGTATGCCGCTGGCTGAAGCCATGGCAAGGCACCCTGCAGCATTTTCCAAAGTCTATTCCAGGCTGGTCGCTGTAGGCGAAAAAACCGGCAGCCTGGAAACGGTGCTGAGACGAGCTGCCACTTACATGGAAAGGGTTACTTCAACGGAGAAGGGCATCAAGAATGCCCTGATTTACCCCGTTGTACTACTTGTCGTGGCTTTCGGAGTTATCGCTATACTGGCAATTTTCGTCTTGCCTTCGTTCACAGGATTATACAAGGCATTTGATGTTGAACTGCCCCTGGCTACCAGGATGCTCATCGGTTTCACAGACTGGTTCCAGAAATATGGCTTGGTGACAATGGGAATAATAGCAGCTATTCCAGTGGCGGGATTTCTCTATACGAGAACTCCCGATGGCAAACTCAGATGGGGGAAAATATCACTCGTCATGCCTGTACTGGGTAGAATAAACCTGCTAAATGAGCTCTCCCGTTGTTGCAGAAGCATGTCGCTGTTATACGGCAGTGGCCTGCCGCTGCACGAAATAATGACATTGATTGTGCAGGGGACCAATAATAAGGCAATGGAAAATGCACTGACTGCTGTTCAGCAAAGCATGATTGCAGGGGCGGGCCTGTCTCGTCCAATGTCACAGAACTCGCTATTCCTTCCCCTGATGGTTCAAATGACCGCTGTTGGCGAGGAAACAGGAAACCTGGACCTTACACTTACCACGGTGGCAGAAAGTTACGAGACAGAGGCAGATGACAAAACAAAGACGATGATTTCTATGATTACGCCCACTATGACAGTATTCATCGGAGGGGTAGTCGGATTTGTCGCCGTTGCCTTAATTTCCAGCATGTACTCTATATTCGGGTCGATATAATAGCAGGGAGTACCCATAGATTACTTTAGAGTAAATGAAAAAGAGAGTGCTAACGAGAGTATCATCTTTCCTGGGCAGCAATTCCAAGGGAGTAGGTTTGGTAGAGGTGATTATTGCACTTGCCATTCTTGGACTGGTAGCCGCTGCTTTTCTAAACGGGCTGTCCACGTCACTGAATGCCGTCGTTATCAGCGATGAGGGCTCGACAGCCCTCGCCCTGGCGCAAGGCAAGATGGAATATGTGAAGAGTCTTCCTTATGAGGAAGGTGCTTCTCCCTCATATGAGCAACCAGATGAACCTTCCTCAGATTATCCTGGCTATACTATCTCAGTCGCTGCTCCTCCCATTGATCCAGAAACGGGGAATCCTGCTGATGATATGGGCATCCAGAAAATAACAATCACTATTAAGTTTCAAAACAATGAGATATTTACATTAGAGGACTACAAGGTAAACCGATGACCATTTATTTTGTCGGTTACAAGCCTTTCCCTTTTTGTCATTCTGAGGGAGAGTTAGCTTTGTTTTGTCATTCTGAGGGAGAGAATCGACCGAAGAATCTCGCTCAGGACAATCTTGCAAAGCAATCCCGGGGTTTTAGAAGAAGGAAAATTCAATGCTAGCTAAACCACACAGAAAACAGAAAGGCTTCACCCTGATAGAGTTGATAATAGCCCTCGCCATAGCGAGTGCTATTGGCGCCGCCACCGCCATGACCGCAGGCAACCTGATTTCCATCCCCTCCATGAGCAACGAGAGTAATACCTCCATAAACCAGGTACGAAACGCCGTCCACTGGATCAGCCGTGATGCCATGATGGCTCATAATGTTACCACCAATTACACTCAAGATGACCCAATATTCTTAGTATTGACACGTGAAGACTATGATGACAGTGAGTTGCATATAATCACTTATATCCTTGAAAGCACATCAGATGGACTTAATAGACTCAAACAGTACTATTTTCTAACGTAGTTTAGTACTAATATACTACTATTAATAGAATTATTATTTTACAGAAACCGACTGTTATGTTAAGCTCGTTGCAGGAGTGGCAATGCTGAATAGACTGAAGCGGGCAATAAGAGAAATAAACCAGAAACAGAATGGGCAGGTTTTAATACTTGTCCTAGTCGTGCTGGCTCTCGGCGGCATCGTCCTTGCTCCTACCCTCAACTACACCGCCACTAGCCTGAAGCACCAGCAGATAATGGAAACGGATTCGCTCTTATTCTACTCCGCGGACTCAGGAATAGAAGAGGGATTACACTGGCTGGTTTTTAGCAGGGAAAGTGATGGAGTCTGGACGGGTGATGATGAGTCAGGATGGCTACGATACCCCCCTAATATTATAAATGATTGCAGTGTGAGCATAAGTATAAATAAGCTGCCTGTCCTGGGCGATAACTATTTCACAGTTACCTCAACAGCTACAAGCGCTGACGGAGATGTAACCGCATTATCAACAATATGGGCAATCCACATAATCTATGGAGAATGGGAACCAAAAAAAGATACCTATTACGGTGATGTCTACGTCGACGGCAATGTTGATACTGATAATTTTGCTATTATTATAGGTAATGTAATTGTATCTGGAGACATGGACCTAGATCCTCATTCTAGTGTTAGCGGCAATGTATCCGTAGAAGGTAATTTAATACTTGATAATAATACCAACATCTGGGGTGATATTGTTTGTGTTGGGGGTAATATTACCATCGGGAATGACTCACTTGTTGAATCGGATATTTACATAACAGGCGATAATACCATCACTCTGAATGGAGGGGTCAATAAGGAGTCCAGGGTCAACGGAGATATATACGCCGTTGGCAATATCACCATTATAGCCAACCAGAGCGCTACGATCCAAGGTAATATCTACGTGACAGGTAATCTCACCATTGAGCTCAATCAAGCCAAGTCCGAAATAGATGGAGACGTCTATGCCACTGGAAGCATCAGCATCGAAGAGGATGATCTCAACAGAATTACAGGTAACATCACTGAAAACTATACGGGGGAATACCCTACGCACCTGGACTGTCCACAGTTTCCTGTGGGTAATCCAGTGGATATCCTTACATACGAGATAATATAGAGTAGTGTTCGAATAATCTCTCTCCTGCTCTGTATCATATATTAAGCCCGTTTTCAGGTTCAATCAACCAACCGGCTACGGTAGTCCTCAATAACGCCAGTTTTTCACCCGTGATGTGCATGTCAGTTTGCGCTCATTACACATGTAGCTACTTATCCTATAAAACATTTGAGATTCTTCGCCTTCGGCTCAGAATGACAACCCTTTTCTGTCATCCTCGAGGGAGTGATAACGACCGAAGGATCTTCCCACTAGATAGATTTCAATTCGATAAGATTCTTCGCTACGCTCAAGAATGACAAAGCCGGGCAGGAAGACAAAACACTAAATCCTAAGTTCTAAATACTAAACAAACACAAAGCACGAAACTTTAAATCCGAAACTTACTGCCTTCACGCCGTTCCACCACCGGGTGGATTCCTGCTAGCTAGATTTCAGGTTTTCAGTTATTAGATACTGATTATTAAAGGAACTCAATAGTATTTTCCAGTTCTTCCTCAGTAAGAACCTGTGTTACAAGCTCCACCCTGCGAATACATTCTCCCAGAGACAAATCCAGAGGATGAGCATATAGAATCCCTTTGTGGCCTTCTCCTTCATGACGCAATTGATGAGCCATCTTAAGGAAATCAACATCATGAGTGAGGATAACTGCTTCTAATTCGAAGGCACGATTGAGATGGTATTCGTCACTTTTACCTAAATCACCAGTGTCTCGTACTGATATCACCTCTATCCCTCTCCTTCTAAGTCCATCCACATTTGCTGACTCAATATTCTCATCACAGTAGATTTTCATGCTTCAAGCTTGGCGCGTAGTTTGGATGGGTACTGCTTTCGCAGTTCATTAACAAGCCTCTGTTCCTTTTTATATGTTCCATCCAATTCAGATTTATGCTCATAGTAATAAGAAAGAGCATCATGTATTTGAGCAAGGCTCAGGTGAGAAAATTGTTCAATTATCTGGTCTGGTGTCATTCCTCCAAATTCATAGCGAATAGCAATATCCATAACCTTGGTGCGTGTTCCCATTATTATAGGGCTTCCCCCTTTAACCCCTGGGGTAATAACTACATATGGATGCTTTATTTCCTTAAGCTCTGGATTTATTGACATCTCTCCTCCTTTTTACAAATCAATTATATGCTATCCGGTTAAAATGAGCCAAGACAATGTACTCATTCCGGTGGTGGATTCCTGCTTTCGCAGGAATGACATAAAGGATAGCAGGTATGATAACGATGGGTATGTATAGATAATTTCAATGACTGCATTTGTATGACTGCGCTATTTTAGGCATAATATAAGCAGCGAGGTCTGTTATGAGATATAAAGTCAATGTGAAAAAAACTGATGAGGGCTATTCTATTTGCTGTCCCGGATTACCTGGTTGCTGGTCACAGGGAGAAACAGAAAGAGAAGCATTAGAGAACATAAAAGATGCTATTCAGGCTTACCTGGAAACCGTTGAAGAATTAAGCAAAAGTGCGGCAATAGAATTCGAATAGGCGCCACCAGAATTACTTGTGATATAATTTACAGAGGCGATATGAAGACTTATGTTTTTAAGATAGTGCTGGAGCCCGATGAAGATCGCTGGTTTGCTTATTGTCCAGCCCTTGAAGAAAAAGGCGGAGCCACCTGGGGAAATACCAGTGCTGAAGCCCTGAAGAATATAAGAGAGGTAATTGAAATGACTATCGCAAGCCTCATCGAGCATGGAGACCCAATTCCCGAGGAACCAGAAGTGAGGATATTCTCCGAACCACTCGTAGCTATAACTGTATGAGTGTATGCGACTACTCAAAGCTCCGCTCTCTTACTGTCAGAGACATAGGGGGGTAGGAACACTAAACACTAAATCCTAAGTTCTAAATACTAAACAAACAC
>CAZZHQ010000074.1:0-11843 GCA_964654015.1 uncultured Dehalococcoidales bacterium
CAAGAGTTACCTGCCGCTCGCCCGCTAGCGCTGACAGGTTAGTCGGCGCCGCCGGGGCCAGGTCATCGGGCGTGGCGTAGGCCTCGTCTGAGAATCCGCTCTCGTAGGGATTCCCGTCGTAGGCCGTTACCACGTAGTAGTAAGTGATGCCGCCGGTGAGCTCGGTATCGGTATACGCGCTGGTCATCCCGCTGCTGGTGATATAGGCATAGCCGGAGCCGCTGGTGGTGCTGCGGTAGATGTTATATCCGGCCAGGTCGCTCTCGCCGTTGTCATCCCAGTCAAGAGTTACCTGCCGCTCGCCCGCTAGCGCTGAAAGGTTAGTCGGTGGTGCCGGGGCCATATCGATCGGCATGGCGCTGGCTTCGTTAGAGTTGCCACTCTCGTTGGTGCCCGTATCCACGGCGGTAACCACATAATAATAGGTAACATCGTTGGTCAGCCCAGTATCGGTATACTCACTGATGGTACTATTATCTACCAGGGTAACATAGGGACCGCCGGGGGTGGTGCTGCGGTAGATGTTATAGCTGGCCACATCGGGCTCGAGGTTATCGTCCCAGTCCAGGCTGACCTCTTTTTCACCCGCGGTAGCGGTCAGGTTAGTCGGCGCCGCCGGCGGTATACTATCAGTAACAATCATTACATCATCTACATTGGCATCTTCGGCACCGGCCACTGCCGAAGTGTTAAACCTCAGGCTGAAGCCAGCGATGAAGTACTGAGGGTCAGTTATCACCTCACTGAATTGGCACCAGCTACCGTCAATATAAGAGGAATAAGCCGATAAGTCATGCCAGGTGCCGTAGGTGGTGCCGTTGTATATCTGGACCAGAAAATCACCCGTATCCAGACCCTTTGCCTTGAACCAGAAGGACACGGCAATATTGGTTGATGCCGAGGAGGCGTCTATCTCATCCGAGGTGAGATAACCGGGATTGTTCTTATCACAATAGGCATTGTAGATACCACCATGAGGGGCCGTTGAATCCTGAGTCCAGGTGGTTACCCCGTTTTCATCCCAGTTGGCGTCCCAGGGTGCACCCTCGAAGCCATCAGCCAGCGTTATTAGACCCCACTGGATACCCAGGGCGTCATCGGTACTCGCCTCATCGTCAACGAAGAAGCTGTTGGTCACCCCGGTATAGGTTGCCAGGGCCATCGTGGTGACGATAACCAGCAGGATAATCAGCCACTTCCGTGCTCTCATCAGTTAACCACCCTCTGCGGTTCCCGCTGCATATTTCTGGCAATCGTGCGCCATAAAGTAATGATATATAAGGCAATGATTATTGAGCCGGGTATAACCACGGCGAGGAGAAAGCCGAATGGAGTTTTGATAAACTCGGTAAAGTAGCCCCAGTAAGGAACATGAAGAATGACCTTCCCCACCAGGTTCCGGGCGGGTACGGTGAACGGGTCCGGGTCTTCATTGGCATCCCCCTGGGTCTCAAAGTAGAGGGAAGAGCTCTGCCCGATGCCGATAACACGATGGGTTACCATTTTCTCATCGGCTGTGTTGGAACGAAAAGTAATGATGTCTCCCACCCCTATTTCCTCCACATCCACAGCCTGGGTTACCACCAGCGAGCCAGTTACTACCTCGGGCTCCATGCTGCCGGAGAGGACAGCGTCCACCCGCCAGCCGATATGCGGCCCCACATAGATAAATACCGCTACTATCATCAGCAGTATTACTATCGCCAGACCCAGATATTCAGCTATTTTCTTCATCTCAAATCTCTCACTGGTTCAGGGTAAAGGTCATGGTTACGGTAATGCCGTCAGCCTGAAAGCTGTTACCCGTCTTGGGTCTGAGCTGAACGGCGATTTCAAAGTCCTTGGTGCTTGAGGCATCTATACCGCTCTGACCAGACAGGTCATCGTTCTTCAGGTCGTAGATATCCTTGTAGCCGTTGGTATTAATATCGGCAACACTGCCCAGTATGCTTACGCTGGGGTTACCGTAGTTCAGCGTGGTTACCTCAATCATAGCCGCCGTAGCATCGGCACCCTCATTGTTCGGGTTAGGGCTGCCGTCGCTCTCAATATAAGAAAACGCCAGGTCCAGGGTTGCCCCCGCGACACTGCCGGAATTTTTCAGGGTTATAGTTTCCGGGCCTACTGTATCGCCCGGTGCCATATTGGTGGCTTCTAGGGTTTTCGTTACTCCATCGTAATCACCCGTTTTCAAGTCCAGGGTTCCGGCAGCAAGTGTGTTGCCGGTAGAGGTTTCAACGTCGCTGAAGTAGGCCCAGGTGCCGATGCCAGCCATGCCCATAAATAAAACAAGAGCTATGGCTAAGCCCAGTATCTTCTTCATCGGCACCCTCCTTTACTTCAGATTTTCCCGGTCTGCCGGGGGCTGAGACCTTTTCTACTCCTCAGCCCCCTTTACTCCAGTCTCAATGTACTGTTCTCTTCTCGTACTTCTTATGGTGTCTGGTTCAGGTTAAAGGTGATATCAAAGGTGCACGAATCGCTCATAATGCGGTTACCGACGAGTGTGTCAATAGAGGCATCAAAGTAGACGTTAATTGAAGCACCATTATTTAGGTCTATCTTACCGCTGGTGGGGAAAGTAGCGGGCATGCTATCAAGAACCCCGCTATATATAACCTCACCTTCACCGATATCCATGTAGCCATTCATGGCACCAGCATCTGCCCATACAGTCGCGTCACTGGTAGTACTACCATCTAAATCAACCCAGAATTCCACGTCTAGATTAGCACCAAGGTCACCGCCAGGTGTGTTGCCTGCGTCATCGCTCTCGGGCTCTTCATCGGTTTCGTCGGCGTTAGCAATGGCTCCAATAGTGATCGTTAGATCGCCATCGACGGTTCCACTGTTTGTCAGCGTCCAACTATCGGCACCTCCCGAGATCCAGCCGGGAGCCATACCATCACTGGCATCGTATGACATCACATATATAGTGCCCTCATCAGGTGTCAGGTCCAGCGTTCCAGCGGTAAGAGTATTACCAGTTGAGGTCTCGGTATCGCTGAAGTAGGCCCAGGTGCCGCCGCCGACCAGTCCCATGACCAGTAAAGCGGCTACGGTTAAACCAAGTATCTTTTTCATCTGTCTGTTTTCTCCTTTCTTAATTATTTGTTCTGGTTCCATTTTCCTTGTGTATTACGTTCTATTTTTAAAATAACCACCTCCCTTTTCTAATCGTTGATGTTAAGCACGGCTAAATGCTTCCTTGACTATATCTTTAGCCAGCCAGGCAATAAGTAATGCTGCCGGAATAATAATCGCCAGGAACCAGCCGAGTTTGGTTTGAATAAAGCTGGTTAAGTACCCCACATAGGGAATCTTGAACAGGTACATGCCTGTGACGCTGGATATTTGTACCGACCATGGGTCAGGGTCCTCGACAGCGTCTCCCTTTGTTACCAGTGTGGTGCCGTCAATTGACTGTACCCGGTGGGTTATTAGTTCATTACTTTTCTGGTAGGTTACGATTGTTCCCGGTTCTATCTCTCCGTTAATAAAACCACCCACAGGCCCGGTGATAATTAAATCACCCATGTTGACAGCCGGTTTCATACTCTCACTTCTAACTATGTACATATTGTAGCTCGGTGAAAAAAACAAAAAGGCTAAACCAGCGACAGACAGAATCAACGCGGAGGTTAAAAACCAACTGGCGACTTTTATTGTCTTAGACACTTATTCAACACCTACCTTCATTTTCTCTTCTTTTTCTTTTCGAAATTATGACTTTAGTCATCGTTTCATAAGTAAGCATACATGGGTGCAATGAAAAATTTGTAAAAGCCAAGCCCAAAATATTAAAAAAATATTACAGTGGGGTTACAAAATCATTACAGTTTCAGTAATTGAGCAATGAGATGGGGTCGTGCTACTCGGTGATATTTGCAAGATCACCTTCTCATAGCCAAGGTTCTTGTATATTTCCGTTTACTTGCGACTCTCACTCCTAATCCATAACACTAAGAGAAAGTGATTAAGGGGTGGGGTTAATAAGGAAAAAATTGGGCTAAAAGAGAACAGAACTGAAAAAGAAAATGCTATCGGTTTATTGCAGAGGACTGTTATCCCTATCGCATGTGGCTTATTTTTAGCAGTAGTAGCTTCAGTTACTCAGGAACTTATGCAGCTATGGCCTGGCTCGGAACCATTTTAAATGAAGTCAGTCTTCTACTAAGGAGTATCCTGTGCCAGGTCTGGTTCGGAGAATATGCGGCTGGTCAGGATCATCTTCAATTTTTTGTCTCAGGCGCCGGATATAAACTCTAAGGCTAGCTACATAATCTGGATAATTCTCGCCCCAAACCGCTTCAGCAAGGTTGGAGTGTGTTATCACTTGCCCCTTATTCTTCATAAGGTGCTGGAGGATAGAAGCTTCAGTTGGCGTTAAGTTTGTCTCCGTTTCGCCTTTGAATAGTTGCCTGGTATCAGGGAGTAGACGCAATTGCCCACAAACTAAGGAGCTTTGACTAGAGGCTGGACTGCTTCTACGAGTTAGAGCCTGGATGCGCGATAGAAGCTCGAGCTGCCGGAAAGGTTTTATCATATAATCGTCGGCTCCCAATTCCAGTCCTTTGACAATATCAGACTCTTCCGCCCTCACAGTCAGGATGAGAATCGGAACCTCCGAGAAAAGGCGAATCTGCCGTAAAGCATCGAAGCCGTTAATGTCAGGAAGCCCTATGTCCAGGATGACAACGTCAGGATTTTCACTTTCCACCATCTCCACTCCCTTCTCACCTAGAGGAGTCGAGATAAACATAACCTCAGGCCAGCGTATTTTAAAGGCAAGGCCAATAACGTCTACAATTTCCCGATCGTCTTCAATAATCAAAACTTTCATCGTTTCAGCCTGCTCCAGATTCTTCGGTAATCTCTTGTTCGGATTCTATGGGTATAGAAAAGCCGAATGTACTACCATGGCCCCTTCTGCTTTTCACCCATATTTTACCACCGTGAAGTTCTACAAATCTTTTAGAAAGAGCTAACCCTAATCCTAGCCCACTGAAACGCTCCCTGTCTCCTGGCAATCGGTGATAAGGATCGAACAGCCGATCCTGCTGCTCTTTGGTTAAACCATGACCTGTGTCCTGGACCTCTATGACCACATTGGCCTCATCTACTCTACCCCTCACCGTGATTGTACCTCCATCGGGGGTAAATTTTAAAGCGTTGTTCAGGATATTTTGTACGACTTGTGTGAAACGGTCTGCGTCAACACTTATTGTGGGCAGAGAACGAGACAATTCTAAGGTTAGATGTTGTTCCTTATCCCGAGCTAATGGCATCGCATCGTTTACTATATCTTTCATTTTTTGTTTGACATCCATTGGTATACGGTTCAGCTCCAGTGTACCTATCTCACTCCTTGCCAGGTCAAGAAGTTCATCGATCCTCCTATTCAGATTTAGTCCACCCCGATGAATAATCTGTGCCAAGTTCAAAATGTTTTTTCCTTGGCTTTCTTCGAGCAGCAACTCGCTTGCAGCCAGCACTGGAGTAACCGGGGTCTTTAGCTCGTGAACCAGTGCTCTCGTAAATTCAACTCTTCGCCTCATCTCGGTTTCAACTTCCTGCCTCAACCCCTTTTCTTGTTCGTATCGTTTTTGCAGCTCCGATGCAGATTCTTCCAATGCCGCTAGCATACCATTAATTGTCCCGGTAACAGTTGCCAGTTCATCCGATCCCTCCATTGGTAGACGCGTTGATAGTTTTTGAATCTTAGCAATACCTTCGACGCCCTTTATTAGTCTAGTTAATCGGCCGAAGACATTCCTCTGCAGTATTAGGAAGAATACACCTGCACAGAAAACACTAATTACTAAAACCACCAATGTATAAGAAGCAATATTAGTCTGGCCTTGTTGGTAGATATCTCTTGGCGTATCTATCCGCATTACGAGGGCAGGATCTCCATAGATATCTTCTATCAGTGTGTATGAAGCGATATACTGTTGGCTAAGTTGTTGTATGAAAACATGTTTCCCTGCCAACAATGGTTCTAAGGCTTCGGTGAAATCAGGGTATATATGTATATCACGAAGGGGGCGGATAGATATATTAAGAAGCGTTAGTTGGGCCAAGCAATCCATTTCTATAGAATCAAGGTAGCGACCGAAAATGACTGTGCCGCGGGCTGGCCCCATATCCTGACTTGTCAGAATAGGCTGTGAGGCAATAATCATCGGGCCTTCCTCTAGAAGGATAATCCCTGATCTACTGCCCTCCGTTCCTGATTGCTCCAGGAGCGGAAGGTTGTCAGAAAGGTATCTCTCCACGCCTGGCGATATCGGTATTTCCGTTTCAGTATTCAGGTCAACAGCTTTACTGAAAACAGTCTGGCCGGAGGAATTGATAAATAACATTAAGTTAAGCCGCAGGGAGAGAAAGGTCCCAATAACAAGATTCGATTGTACATACTCCTCGTCACCGGTCTCAATGAATGCATAAGTGTCGTCCCACGACGACCAGTCCAATGTCTGGGTCTCCAGATCCGAGATAGTATAATGGAAAGCACTGAGGACTCGTTCTACATTCTTATTAGCCTCATTTTCTTCGATTACCTCGAGGTCTTTGAGCAATGTAAATCGTGAAGCGACATACACGAATGACACCAGGCAGACTATTGTGATGCCTATCATTAGTAGAACTTTATTACGTAGCGTCATATCTAAATCAATCCTTACCCAATTGTAACACTAGGCGCTTTAATCATCAATATAAGTAAATATATCAACTCACCAACTAGCTTTGACCGCTGTTGCTCTATTCAATAAAATATTACATGCTTCCCTTCTATTTCTACCCTTGATAAATCTATTGAGTAACAGTAATATCCAGTACCAATATGTAGGATACCACTAAAATGTGATATAGCGGTCAGGGAACAGCAAAATTATGAATAGTGTCCGGAAGTGCTGCGCAATATAGAGATAGCTTCGCTTTCGGGAGAAAACTGACTAGTTGACACAGTGAGGGCATTTCCATAAGTGAACGCTCGTTTGATATAATTGGAAAGAGCTTGCACTTTGTACTTAACATGCTACAATATAGCTCAAGGACAGCTACGAGGAGGATCTGGCCCGGTAATGGAAGAGCAACTGAAAGTTCTGCTAATTGAGGACGATAGTGAGATCGTAGAATCTGTTGCTGCTGTATTTGGGCTCAGGTGGTCCGAGACCAAATTAATCTCCACTATGTACGGCGGAAAAGGAATTGAACTGGCCAGGACCGAGTCCCCAGACATCATTATACTCGACCTTGGACTCCCTGACACGGACGGCTTTCAAGTACTGCGCCAGATTCGTAGTTTCAGTAATATACCAGTAGTTATCCTCACCGTAATGGGAGAGGAGACAGATAAAATCAGAGGACTGGAATTAGGAGCCGACGATTATATTGTTAAGCCTTTTTCACCTGGTGAGTTATTGGCCCGGGCAAGAGCTGTACTTCGCCGCAGTCATACCTCTGGGGCAACGGGTGAAGCTAATGGAAAACCTGTCATTAGGGGAAAGTTAAGAATGGATTTTACCAGCCAGGAAGTCAGTCTTGGTGATAAAGTGCTTAAGATCAGCCCTACCCAATATGAAATACTCCATGAGCTGGTGACCAATGAGAATAAGGTAGTATCCATAAAGAAACTCTTACAGAAGATTGGGCGCGCAGAGCAAGCTACTGATATCAAATATCTCGATGTAAACGTGAAGAGACTAAAGGAGATGATAGAGATAGAAGTTGGGCACACGGTTATATTCGTGGAAGAGAATGGGAAAGGCTATAAGTTCCTTGGCGGGTAGGCCTATTGAATCTTCATTGGGAGAGGTATATTGCCTAAGAAACCAATAACTTGGATTGGCTCGATTATCATCCTGGCTGCTGGTATTTTTTGTTGTCTGGCTTTATTCCAGTACAGGGATAAGATGACGGCTGCCGGTACACAATCTCAACTGCTAACTGCTGCCGTATTTATTGCGCCTGTCCTGGCTGCTCTAGCTATCTTCCTCTGGTATTATTTTAACGAAAGAGGCTAAAGTAGTCAGGGAGAACGAAAAGGTTATGTCCCCTGCTTGCTCCTGGCTTTCCTCTTTGAGTGTTCTTCTTTATCTACTACGCCTGCTCTTGAGGTAACAACGGTTAGCTTCTGGCTGATAGTATAATTAATGACAGTATGCCTGACCGATTGTACAGTTGACTGTCCTCAAGTCTTTATCGCAGGTTATGTGGCTACCCTTCCTTATATGTTATGTCAACCTCTGCTTGCTATGTCTAACTTTCGCCCGTATGCGGGTAGAAGTACTCACCTGCTGAACGGTTTCCCCATGTAGTCACTGGTTCCGAGGGCCGGAGCATCACACCGGGTAGTTATTTCGCTTCTTCCGGTTAAGCCTAATTGCAGGAATATTAGAGGGCGCTCGCATAAAGTAAAGAATTGTGCCTTCTGAATTATCAAGAGGCGTTGCGCTTAATCAAGATAGGCAACAAAGACAACCTCTTCAGTTTGTGGCTCTATGTAGTAAACGCTGTTATCAATTATGACCAGGTTAACAGCATGGAGGCTCTGACTGGGTGGCAGCGGATTTGTAAAAAGTGCGTTATACTCGCTCTCTCCAATGACCTGGAAGGACATGATGTAACCATCCGCCAGCGCCTCATATTGCAGCTCTAATGCGTAATCATCACAATCTACTGTAGTGTCCGGCGATTGGAAATAGACTCTAGTAGCATTACTCTTATCTTCCAGCCACTGCTTTAGCCCATTAAGATCACTGAAATTGCGCAGCTCAACCGGTACATTTTCTATTCGCTCGATATATTTGACCTCAGTTACAGGCCGGTCAATATACTGGACTGTGTGGGTTTCGACTACCTGGCATTTAACTCCAAGACTGTAGTCTGTGTTAGTGCTTGCCGCGGCTGGTTGTTCAGAAGTAACCAGACTGACAAAGATACCAATAGAGAATGCTAAAATCGGTAATACCACCACAACTAAAGCCTTTAAAGCTATGGCCATCTTATTGCTTCTCTTACTTTTCATCTTAGCTTGCCCCCTTACTTTGACTTTCTGGTTTCATCATATAGCTAAGATGCGAAATATAAGCTTAATATCCTTGCGGGGCTTCTAAACATTTTCTGAATATTTTCAGGCAATAAAAGGGGGTACACTCAAAGGGAGTGTATCCCTGATGTCTCAAGGGATATTTAAGGGGATTGGGAGCCGGGAGACTTGGGATCGGACTCCGGTCATCCCTTTCCCAATGGCCTACTGGTACCCGGTGCGGTTTTCTGTTTACGAGTAAGAAAGTGCAGTCTATAAAACAGGAACACCCTCTTAAAGATTCCTATTGTGGTCCTGGCATCCAGGATGAAGGTTTTAAAGATGATGAGAAATACAGCTATGGGTGGTAATTTTTTACCCGGACTACTTACCGGGCACAGTCAATTGGTGTCATAATGCAGCAACATTAAGATAAAGGAGGGAAGCAGTGGTTAACCAAAACTCAAAACAGCCGGAAGGGGGGCTAGCTTCCCTCTCTCCTGAAGCTCTGGATCAGCTTTGCGACCTGATTATTGCAAAGCTAGAGGGGAGGAATCCACGAGGACTGGCTTCCCAAGCATGATACCCATACCCAGACCAATCGCTATATATCGAAACAGTTTGTCTTTCCTGATACTAAAGATACTCTTAATACTTAACTTGTTTTGGTACACGTGCCATAACGATAGTGCCAAGATGATAAAATATACTGCAGGTAGTAGAAACTCTTGGTTAATAAAGAACCAAGGGAGGGAAGAGGTAAACAGGATATAGTGGGTAAGTGGCGCCAGCGATCCAGCAGAATTAGTTACCGCAGGTCACTCCCGTTGGTTACCATCATTCCAGGCTTCACTCTAAGACAACATAGAAAAGGTCACAAAATCTATACCATGCGAAGTCTTCATACCCTCTATACTTTTTGTTTCCTTCGCTTCCATTTGATTACTGCACCTCTTGAAAGACACTCGCCTGGACTAATCCCTGCTTCTCTTAACCGGTGTCGAACAGTAATTGGATTACAACCCAGAGTTTGTGCAATCTCTCCAATTAGCAACTCATCATGGTAGAGACTAAGAACCCTCTCAACTGTTATGTCATCACGGCGGTGTAGTCTCCCCCGCCAGTCGATCTTCATGCTCCTCGAAAAACACTCGCCGGCACTAATCCCTGCTTCTCTTAATCGCTTGGTAACAGTGCTCGTACAACAGCCCAAGATTGGAGCTATTTCTTTTATTAATAAATCACGATGATAAAGCTCAAGCACTTTGTCTACAGTTACATCACTCCGATAATGAGGAGGCTTTCTCTTCCTTGTTAACCCAGCGCTCTTCGCAATCTGGTGAACTCTCTGCTTTGAGCAGTGGACAATGCTCCCTATCTTCGTATAGCTCGCGTCAGGATAATCCAAAAGAAGGCTTAATACTTGCTGTCTTATTCCCATTTATATCACCAAAGCTAAGTCATACACCTTCGCTACCTGAACATTTTATCCAAGCTATTCGTTCAGGCAAACCACTCCAGTTCAGTCCGGATGTTTTGGTAATAGGCCTGCCCATTCTCGGAGAGGTCGTGGTGTGACAGGAATTGGCCAATGAGCTGGGCTAGAGTCAATAATAACTTTTACCAATTGTATTTGCTCCAATATTGACCTTCATTCTATCGTTATAACAATCCGGCCAATTCAGACCACTTGCCGGTTTCAATCGAAAACTAAATCTCATGCTACGGAAGAAAGCAAGTTCATTAGTTAGCCTCGGTAATTCCGACTGCTGGATAGTTTACCTTACCGGATTTCATTTGACAATAGGTTATTTTCTCAAATCACAGTTTATACGTATATTCTCTGTTGCCTATTATCACGTTAGGCTGTTAGTGTTATAATCAATAGGATTAACGAAAATTAAAGGGGTGAAAAATGGAAGACATGAATATCAATACTAATAAGACTGAGGTCTGTGGTTCGAGACCACAATGGCCCACTTTTGTCCCCACTCCTCGGAGGTCTCGCCTTCTAGTGAAGCCACATAATTAGCTCAGCTTCATTGCCACTGGTTAGATGCCAACATAAAGAGTTCCCCCTAAACGAACTGGTAGAAGATGCGGACCTGCTTGATTAAGTATGAAAAGCATGATATAATACACTATTCGTATCCTTCAGGGAGGGTAACTGAAATGGAAAGAGGCTTCTTCAAGCACGACGCGCCTAAATTTTATGGGGCAACAACAGTTGGCGAGCGAGGTCAGGTGGTTATACCGGCTGAAGCACGCAGGGATTTTGAAATGACGCCGGCTACCAAGCTGCTTGTATTTGGTAGCCGAGGCCATGGTGGGCTCATGCTTACCAAGGCTGAAGCTGTTTCGGAATTCATCACCACGGCTACCGGAATGCTTACTCGTTTTGAAGAAATGCTTAAAATGGATAGGAATTCAGACGAGGGTATTAAATAACACATATTCATATATTTTTATATGCTTGCCGATTGAGCTTGAGGCGCTGACTAAGTCGCTAAAAGAAGAAGGGGAAAGAAATGGAAGTAATCAAATCAAGAAATCTTGTGAAAAGGTTTGGTAAGTTAGAGGCGGTGAAGGGTGTTTCTTTTGGAGTTCAGGAGGGTGAGATATTCGGTTTCCTGGGCCCCAATGGCGCCGGTAAAACAACCACTATTAACATGCTATGCACGCTACTCGCACCTACCGCAGGGGAGGCAATAGTCAATGGTTTTAATGTAGTTAAAGAGCGCGACCAAGTACGGAGATCAATCGGCCTGGTCTTTCAGGAGCCGGCGCTGGATGACTATCTGACGGCGGA
>CAZZHQ010000075.1:0-11832 GCA_964654015.1 uncultured Dehalococcoidales bacterium
TCATCCGGTCCGTCTTTCCACCCTTAGCAATCAGGTGCCCATGTCCACGATGAGTGCTTGTGATATAATCGTCGGCTCTTAGATTGGCGCAAGCACCAGTAGCTACTGCCTCTTCGCCGATGTATGAGTGGAAAAAACCAGGGATTTCACCTGCCTCAAATTTCTCCACGACCCTTTCCTCAAAGCGCCTAATCCGAATCATCGTCTTGAGCATATCAATCAGTTTTTCTTTTTCTATCGGCATAATATTTTCCTCCTCTCCTCAGTATATTCCATATTTATGAAGCAAAGTTACAGTTGGTTCTACCTATTCCCCTCCTCTCTTCGTCTTTTCCAGAAGATTAGCATAAAATGAAACCAAATAATATGCCCGGATTGGTATTAAGATTATTTCCTCGTCACCTTGATTTTGCCAGCCTTCATTACCATCTTAATCCTGTCCTTGTCCTGTAGCAGCTTTATATCCTCCAGCGGATTTCCACAGGAACTTCGCTACCAAACAGGTAGCGGCGAGTGTATAATTAGTGCTAGAAGGATGGTGCCGAACACGAATATCAAGCCTATCAGTGAGGGGTAAATGTGACCAAGATCTTAGTTATTGAGGACGATCCGAATGTCGCCGATTTTGTGAAGCGGGGGCTGCTTCAGAGTGGATTTGAGGTTATTGTGGCTGACACCGGGTACAAGGGGATAGAAATGGCACAGTCTGGTAACCTTGACCTCATGGTTCTTGACTTGATGCTGCCTGACATTGATGGCATTGATGTGTGCCGGCAGCTCCGCGCCAGGAGCGATATGGGAATCGTCATACTTACTGCTCGAGGCGTAGTTGGAGAGCGGGTGCGTGGTCTTGAGGCAGGTGCCGACGACTACCTACCAAAGCCCTTCGCGTTCGAAGAGCTGCTTGCTCGTATTAGAGCAGTGCTGCGCCGACGCTCTCGTTGTACAGAAGGCATCATACAAATAGAAGACATCGAGATTGATATTGAAAAGAGGCAGGTACGGCGGGGTAACCGTCTCGTAGAACTGACGACCCGCGAGTTTGATCTACTGAAGCTGCTGGCGCAGTATGCAGGCAAGCCCTTACGTCGTGACTTCATCATCCAGTGTGTATGGGGCTATCAATTTGAAGGAGAGACAGACCCGGTCAAGGTGTATATCAACTTCCTCAGGCGAAAACTTAACGCTGAGGGAGAAGTGGACCTGATACATTCGGTGCGTGGCTTTGGCTACATGTTTAAGGATATTCCATGAAGTTAAGCCTGCGTCTGCGGATTTTCCTATGGTATTCCTTAGTTATTTTAGTTATTATCTTGGGCTTAGTATTTATAGCACAACAGGTCATGGTAGAAGGCTTGCGTACAAATGTCGATCAACGACTCGAAGAGCGGACGTACATCGTAGCTGATGCTATCATGCTCGGCCCCAAGCTCAACCCCGAAGCTTATGATCCTTTGATTGATTGGCTTGCCGAACAGCAACTGCCGTATATACCTGCTGTTTTACGCGTAGCTGACCCTCAGGGCAATATCCTCGCTACATTTGGTGACATTCCCGACCCCATTGTCTCGCTCATGGATGACCAATTGCTTCTGCCGCAGGAGCCGGAAGGCCGATTCAAGACCATCAAAAATAGGGGGAACGAGACCCTACGGCTATACACCATCCCCCTGTATGACCCTGCAACCCAAAATACCGTCCTGCTGATCCAGACAGGCGATACCCTTGCCCAGGTGACGACTGCTCAAAATCAGCTTTGGCTATACACTCTAGCTGTAGGCATTGCCGGCAGTGCCTTAGCAATCGTGGTGGGTTTCTTCCTTCTTCGGCAAGGGTTCCGGCCGCTTGACAGAATCCTGAGCCATGTACGGGAAATCGGTAGTAAGAATCTTGCTACCAAAATTCCCGAAGAAACTAACTCCCCAGAGCTTCAGGAACTGACGAATACCCTGAACACCATGCTGCAGCGACTTGATACGGCATTCAAAGCCAGAGAAGTATTCATTGCCAGTGTCTCTCATAATCTCAGGACTCCGCTTACGGTGCTTCAAGGGCAAATAGACGTTATGATCATGCAACCATCGGCTCACCAAGAAACCAGTCAGAGTCTCCAGAGAATGTCCACGGAAGTGCGCAGATTGACGCGAATGACCAATAACCTGCTGCTGAGCGGACAGCTAGAGTCAAACCCGACATTTACTCCCGAAGAAATTGACCTGCGAGAATTGCTAAACGAGGTGGTTAGGGAGATGCAGACGCTGACTCATAACCTGGACCTTAAGGTTTCCATCCCCGACATCGTGGTCACCTTGGGGGACCACGACCTGCTCAAGCAGATGGTTCTCAACGTTGTCGATAACGCCGTAAAGTTCACCCCGAAAAGGGGAGACGTTGAGCTATCGCTGATTGACGAAGGGGAATAGGCAGCCGTCAAGGTGTCGGACACCGGACAGGGCATACCGCAGGAACACTTAGCTCACATTACGGAGCCGTTCTACAAAGCTGATACCAATCGTAGGTACGGTAGTGGCGGGGCAGGACTGGGGTTGGCTATCGTCAAGCAAGTCATCGACCTCCATGGCGGTCAACTCGACATACAGAGTCAGGTTGGGTTGGGGACGACGGTCACGATGCGCCTGCCTCTCAGGTACATCTATATGCCGGGGGTTGGCGAACTCAAGGCAAGGTAAACTCGACATATCAAGATTCTCGACCAAGTTCTTAATAAACAACTACTCACTGAACTCATGTAGCCTTGTATAATCCGCCTACCATTAGGTTCTTCCGACAATCACTCATTTTTAACCATCTTTTAACTCGTGTTCAACCATCGTTTAACTCTATTCTGCTAGCATTCTTTTTAGGCGCATTGCCTCGTTTCGAAAACAACGAGGTACTATTGTAGCCCTGGTCAGCAAAAGAGGTGTATCGCCGGGAAGGTACTCCGTAGCAGCCAGCTGATGATTTATAGCATGCAAGATGATACAGGTAAGGAGGTGGTTCCTTTGATGAAATAACCAAAAAGTCCAGATGAATTGAGAGTGAAAAGTTAAAAACACACGACGGAAAGGGAAAGGTGATAAATGAATAAACTAGCTAAGTTAATTTGTACTCTACTTATTATTTCATTGCTGGCTTTACCAATGGTAGGTTGCGCCAAGCCTTTAACTGTGAGCATTATAGGCCCGACGGAGGGGTCAACTATTAATACGTCTCAGGTTGAAGTCAGAGGCTTCGTGTCTGATTCTAAGGCTACGGTGTGGGTCGATGACACTACAGTGTCATTGTCAAAGAAGGGGTACTATTCGATCAAGCTTGAACTTGCTGAAGGCGAGAACACCTTTAAAGTTATTGCATCCAGAGGTAAACCGGGCAATTGGAAGGACACGGTGTCCAGGACGGTGAGCGTTACCTACAGCCCGAAGTAAATCCTGGCTGTTGAAATAATCTCACCGGAAGAATGAGGCCGAGGTTGCTGAGAGCCCAGTAACAGTCACCGACAAGGTGTCCGACCTTGTGGCACAAAGTATAGGGCAGATGTAACATTAGCTTGTTTTGTTACATCAATACACAAAACGCTAAATTGTGACCTGCTCCGGTGACTGTAACCTGCCCTGGTAGTTATACAACTTATTCAGTTAGTGACAAAACAGTTAAGGTAGTCCCATTCTAACAATACTGCCAGGCTGAGTTTTGGGAGGCAGGCCACTATTTTTTAATGAAAAGAACATGAACCGTTTTTATTGAGCAGATCACCAATAAGCCTACAAACCACCATATATTTATGTCCATTATTACAGGTATTAGTTTGACCAAAACAAGGACTGCAAATATTCCAGTAACTTGAAATAATTTTATATCAAAAAAGCTGAACTTTTTTACCCTCTCATTCATGTATTTAAAAATTCCCATTTCGCAGGTCACCTCCTTCTAAAATATAGCTAATATTTTTATGTATCTACATCTTGAAATGACAAACATCATAATACGAGAACTATCCGGGAACTATCAAGCGAAAAGCTAATAATATAGTTAAATGTGCTATAGCACCATTGAACAGACATTGGGGTGTATGAGTGGAATTATGATTATATTTGTAACCCAGTCATATTCCTCGTTACCTTGATTTTGCCAGCCTTCATTACCATCTTAATCCTGTCCTTGTCCTGTAGCAGCTTTATATCCTCCAGCGGATTTCCATCGAGGATAATGATGTCGGCTAACTTGCCTTCTTCTATCGTTCCAAGCTTATCTGCCAGTTGCAGGTTCTCGGCGGCTACCCGGGTGCTTGCCATGATTGCCGCCATTTCGGTCATTCCGTACCTTACCATCAGTTCCAGTTCGAATGCATTTGTTCCATGATGATTAAAAGGTGTGCCGCAGTCTGTTCCCATAGATATTTTTACGCCAGCTTTCAGAGCTTTCTTGAAACTCTGGATGTGAGTATCATAGGAGGCATTGGCTTTGGCTACTGAGACCTCTGGTATTCCTCCTTTAACCCCGTATTCGATAATACGGTAGCCGGGTGCCAGGGTAGGAACAAGAAAAGTGCCTTTTTCCTTCATCAGAGCAATGCATTCGTCATCCATCAAAGAGCCGTGTTCAATAGAATTGACGCCGGCTTTCACTGCCGCTTTCACCCCTGCCGCCCCCTGGGCATGCGTCGAGGTTCTCTTTTTCAACCTGTTGGCTTCTTTGATTATCATATCCATCTCTTCGCTGGAGTACTCCTGGTCCCATGGTTTGCTTACAGGGTCGAGTACCCCACCGGTGGAGCAGAATTTAATGACGTCGACACCGGCTGTTAATTGTCTTCTTACTGCCTCTCTCAGGTTTTCAGGCCCATTTACTATTTCAGCCATTGTGTCCTCTGCATGTACCCGAGAGGAAAGAACTGGCCGTGTCCACCGGTGATGGAAAGCATTCTACCGGAGGCAACAACCCTCGGACCTTCAATGATGCCGGCTTCAATGGCATTTCTAAGTGAAACGCCCAGGTACTCCGGCGAGCCTTCGTCGCATATCGTCGTGAATCCCGCCGGCAGATACCTGCTGATGTGTTCAACAGCCTTGATAGTCTTCATGGAAAGAGGGTCTTTTAGTCCTCTAACGCTATGGTCAGGAGCACCATCAAGTACAATATGGATGTGGCAATCTATCAGACCGGGCAATACCGTTTTCCCTTCACCGTATATTATTTGCGCCCCTTCTGGTGAAGAGATATCCTTGCCGATTTTCTGTATTTTATCGCCCTCTATGAGTATAGATACATTATCCGTGGAGTCTTTTTTAACACCATCAATCAGGGAAACATTTCTGATAAATACACCTGCATTATTCATGCTATCACCTTCTTTATTATTAGTTTGTCTCAGTTCTTTTTGCCTGTCTGCCCACATAAGTCCGTAAAAATCTTCATGCATCTGAGTGACCAGTTGTCAAAAGAAAACTCATCGCAAAAGTGTTTGCAGTTATTTGACATGGCTTCCCTCTGGCTATGACTGGAGTCCAGGAAATTGAGTAGCGTACGGTTGAGAGAAGCGACATCTTCAGCATGAAAAACCAATCCCATTCCATATTTTCGGACCATTTCTCCAAGGTCGGCGTTGTCGCTGGAGATAGCTGGTAAGCTGAACCTTGCTGCTTGCCAGAGCATACTTCCTGTTGCTAAGAAGTCCTTCGTATAGGCAAGGATTATAGCGTCGGCGGCAGCGAAATAGTATTGTTTTTCCGTTTCTGGAATATAACAGTCTTTGATAATAACTTTATCCTGCAGACCACGGTCATTCACCAAACGTGCCAGGTCAGTGCCAGTCCCTATTTTCCCTGCATGAACCAGGAGTACATCGGGCAGTTTTTCAATTGCGGCTATAATTGTCTTTACGTCCTTAGCCGGATGGAGGATTCCGAAATGGAGAAAAATACTCCTGTCTTCAGGTAAACCCAGGTACTTCCTTGCTCTCTTTTGAGGCATCTGGGCGCTGGTCTTTTTTATACCCAGGGGAACTACATTTACTTTCCCTGCTAATATGCCGTCCAGAAATTTCGTCTCAAAAATTTTCTTAATGCACTCGTTTTCGCAAGTGAAGGCAAATCGGTTGTTAGAAAAATTTTTAAGAAAGATTGGTTTCCAGAAAGGAGCGTTAATTAACCTGGAAAATAAGGAACTAAGCAAAGAGTCAGGGTCATATATCGCTTTTTGTCCCACCAGGGCGATTGTCCAGTTATAATGCTTAAAAAAGAGTCCCAGGATAAATGGGATAAAGATAAAAGGGTCGCCATCCCGCAGGTATATCACGTCATATTTCAAAGTCTTTCTCAGCTTCACCGCCAAGCATAATGTTGCAAATTGCTCCAGGAGACCTGCAAGGTAATCTCCTTTAGGTATGAGATGCAGTAAATAGGCGAGAACGCCAAGCGGGAATCCGATCCAGCTTGAAACTACTGACTTATGGGGTATTATTTGGGGTTCTTCCTGGTCAAGAATGCCTCGGAAAGTGCATATATTAATCTCCGCACCTTGTTCAAATAATGCCAGGCTTTCTCTTTTTGAAAAATCAGGCTGGTGACCGTTCCAGTGAGCCCATGGACAAACATAAAGGACTTTAATTTTTTTCTCCGGCTCAGTCATTATTTATATCCGTTAATAGCTGAATAGACACTGGCTAGCAGTCCTTCCAGTTCCACCATTTCAACAGATTGGGGTCGTGGCTCTCATTTGACGCATAGTATACGGCACAGCGGAATACATACAGCACACAGCGATCAACCGGCATGCCTCTTTGTGAGCAGAGCCTGAGGTAAAGTTCCTCAGGGTCCTGCCCTTTCAGGTCTTTGACTGAGTAGAATCCTAATTCCCGCAATACCCTGGAAATCTTCTTGCCCACCCCGGGAATTTGTTCTAAATTACTTTGCCCTGACTGCTGCATATTTAATCCTCAACCTGGCTGTATAGAGAATAGAAGTGGAGGCCACTTCTGGATGATATCACCTTGGCTACCGTACCTGTCAATGTATTGTGTTTAATGGTGACATTATCTATACATGGCAATAAGGCATTAAAAATAAATATCAAGTATAATTGATTATAATAAAATGCAGTTGTATTATTTGGCACCAAGAATTATAAATAGAGAGAGTATAACTGCGGTACGATGTTAAAATTCTGCCCTGGTAATAAAAGAGCCACCTTACTGTTATTCTGCATAATACTGATTTGCTATCCTGTCATTTATTTTGCACCCGGTTTGCCGGTTATGGCCAATGACGATGTTCATCTCCAGTTCAGGGTTATGGGACCTGCTGATGAAGCTACCTTTGCCGAGACTGGCGAGTACCAGCTTATATGGTCGGGTGATATCATTGTTCCTGCGGCCAGCAATGTCACTACCACCAGTGGAAATACCTGGCATTTTTTCGTGGAAAATGTGGGAGGCGACGATCGTTATATTGCCGAATGTGTCGCAGGAAGCAGTATAGGGAAACGCTATGATAGGGGTGTGGCAGACGGATTAATAGGAGCTACCAGCGTCCTTGCTGCACTGGCAGAAGCCGGTCAACAGGGTTCTTTCTCCTGTGAAGTGAGCGATAACTGGTTTCCCGGAGTGGGCATGTACGTAGGGGGTATAGACGGGCATACAAATTCAGGTGCTGTTGGTTGGAGCTATCGGGTATGGAATCCGGATGACGTTTATGCCTCCAATTATGCCGCGGACATGTTTCTATTGGGATATAACTCTACACCTCTCAGTCTGCCACATGAGCAGGTACTATGGTTCTGGGGTGCTACGGGAAGCTGCCATCCATTAAGGATTACCCTGAGCGAAAGTACAGTGCAGGTTGGGGAGGAGTTTACCGCGACAGTGGAATATTACCAGGAATATGGCTGGAGTGGTACTGGAAATTGGAATCTACTTCCGGAAGCAATTATTGAGGTTGACGGCGAGAGCTTTGTTACTGATGATAGCGGTCAAGTCGGGATTTACCTGGAGGAGGAGGGGAGCTACAGCATTACGGCCAGTAAACGAAGGGATGGAGCTTCATACTATATTCCCAGTGATGACAGTCTGCAGGTGCATGTCTCCGGCGGGACTGCATTTAACCGGTGGACCCAGACCAGGTCGGAAGATTTTAATGCGGGAGAGATGACACAGGTCAGTATTTCCGGTGATACCGGTGATGTTCGACTGGATAGGGGAGGCACAATAAGCAATAACTACACACTGGATGGCGCTGTCGACACCCTAGGCGGTGAGTATTTTTATAATGAATTCAGGATTATTAACGGGAGCACATTAAACGTAAGCCCGGGTGAGATGCTCACAGTACACGCGAATTGTATAGAAGTGGAGAGTGGTTCGACGATTAATGCCGATGGAGCAGGGTATTCCGGCGGTGCCGGAAGTAATGGAACTGGCAACGACGGTTTTGGAGTGGGTGGTGGCTCGGGTGCTGTGAACTGGAATAATTATGGTGGTGGTGGTGGTGGCGCGGGATACTGCAAATATGGGGGAGCCGGCTCCTATGGAACCAGTGTAAATGCCACAGGTGGTGCGGGAGGTTATAACTATGGAGAGAACTGTATTGGCGGAAGTGATAGCTTTTACGTAGGCTCGGGTGGTGGGGCAGGAGCTGGTGACGGTGGCAGTAATAACGGCGGAGCAGGAGGAAATGGTGGAGGAGCAATAGCGCTTGAGAGCATATCCATGACTGGTGAAACCAGTATAGTGATTGAAGGCACCATCACTGCTAATGGAATGGATGGCGCCGATGGTAGTGCTAATGGATGTGGAGGAGGTGGTGGTGGCAGTGGAGGTACCATACTAATCAAAGGCAAAACGATATTAATAGCCAATGGAGCTTTGAGTGTAGCGGCAGGAGATGGTGGAAATAATGGGGGTGCAGACGGTGGTGGCGGTGGTGGTGGAACAGGCGGATATATCAAGGTTTTCTTTGAAAACTGTAACGAATCGCAAAACCATGATACTGATAGGGGATATGGTGGCGACGGTGACCCATCCAGTGGTTTTCCTGGCAAGATAGGTGCAGGCAGCGAGAAAAAATACTGGTACGATTACCTGGGTAACGGTGAAACGTATTATCCCGTGCTTCCCTATTATGAGTCAGGCATCTTTGTTTCTCCTGCCTACGACGTTGGATACGCCGCCAATTTTACTACGATTCAGTGGAGCGCAACATCGTTTTCCGGGACGGGGATAAAATTTCAAATAGCCTCCAATAGCAACAATACTACCTGGGATTTCCTGGGACCGGATGGAACTGAAGGCTCATTCTACGAGACCAGCAACACCGATATCTGGAGCGGGCATGATGGCGGTCGATATATCAAATACAAAGCATTCTTAAGTACCAGCCAACAGGGCAAAACTCCTGTATTGAATAAGGTTAGTATCGGCTATGACGCGGCTCCTGAACTAATATCTTTCAGTGTGATAGACCATTCTAATGCCGGAATTAACTTTGGGGACCTTGTCAGGGGCAGTACGAATAATCCTGAAATGGCACAGAACTCGAGCCAGGGAGCGATTACACTGGTTATTGCTGCCGAGACCAGCGTGGATTGCAATATTCAAATCAAGGGCAGCGGTGATTTTATTGATGGAACGGGCTATTTTATTCCGCTGGGTAATGCCAGCTGGAGCGATAGCAATCAACCTGGTTCCGCCAGTAACATGACCGCTGACTATGTGACTGTGGTAACTTCTATTGCTACTCAGGAACAATCCGTGGACATCTGGCATTGGGTCAGCATTCCTTTTGGACAGGAACCGGCGATGTATGAAACTGAGTTTTATTACCATGCGGTGAAGCAATGAGCGCCGGTGAGACTTTGTTACGGTTCTTAACCCCCAGTAATGATTTGGGCATCTACGGAACAAGCGCATGGTGGGGAATATGAAGCGTTTTAGTCTTTTTGCTGTAGTAACGATATTATTTCTGACGCTATGGCAGGCGGGGCCGGTTATGTCTCAGCAGGAAGCGATATATAATCTGGCAAGCATTCAACCGGATAAACATATAGAAATTGAAGCTGGCGGTTATGGCACCGGCTTGATTTACTTTTATAACGTAGATGGCAACCGTGCCACACATATTAAACTTGAAGTAAGCAGGTCTCCATCAAACTGGGAGGTGCAGGTACAGCCTCCGGCACGGGAAACGGTAATTGATACCGCTAATGGCAGCCTCTCACTCATCGAAAATCTCTGTGTCGAGCCGTCGGTTTTGCAGTCTGAAAAAATAACAGGGTTAACCGATGGATTGGAATGCGTTGCTGTGGCGGACCGTGGTTATGCCATGGCAAAAGTTGTGTGCGTCACAATACAGGTAACTGAATCAGCAAAAGCGGGTGACACAGGCGAAGTGGAAATCACTGCGGAGGCGACGTGGCTGGGACAATCGGGGGCAGCAAGCATCAGGCAAACAAGAGACTTTGTTTTTTCGGTAGAGATTCTTCCCGCAGAATCTGGTACTTCTGGAGAAGAAAACGGGAAAAACAGTGTGGCTCTCAATCCGACAGAGAAAATAGCTCTTATCCTGACATTAGCCTTCTCTTTTATCTTGATAATATTTATGTTTGGTATTGCAAAATCAACTAATAATGATTAAAATAAAGCCTGATTGATTACGCGTATCGTATTGTTTTAAATTGTTTGCGAAATACGTGTAGTTTTTAATAAATAAGAGGGGTTTATTAAAGTGTATAAAAGAAAACTGGCTGTTCTATTCACCGTATTATTAGTTAGTATCATGATGATGGCTTTTGCTACACCTGCGGTAGCCTATTCAGAGTATCCTCTGCGACCGGATGATGTTGAGATTGATAGTGCACTGGACTACCTGCGGGGAATACAGGCAGCAGATGGCAGCATCGGCAGCTACAGTGATTCAGCATGGGCGATTATGGCAATATCCGCCGCGGGTGAGCACCCTGAGAGATGGCAGGTGGGAGGGGTTTCCGTAGTTGATTACCTGAGAAATAATGCTTCTTTGCTATCGGGTGAGTTTAATCTTGGTACCGCTTATGGCAGGGTAGTGCTGGCTATCATTGCTGCCGGGGAGAATCCTTCAGCTTTCGGTACAGGGGATCCAACCTATGCGCCGGGTGGAGATTATCTTTCCATGTTAAAGGGACTGCATAATGGCATCCAGTTTACTGACGGATTTGGTGCTGAGGACTTGCTTAACGATGATTTCTGGGGCTTAATAGCTATTATAGCCGCCAGAGAGCCAGCCAGTTCATCGCTAGTGACCACTACAAAAACATTTATAAAAAATAACCAGGCAGAAGACGGTGGATGGTGCTGGGGTACTGCCGGTAATCCATGGTACGACGGTAGTGATGTTGACGACAGCGCTGCCGCTATTATGGCGCTCATGGCGGCTGGTGAGAACCCCGGTTCAGTTACTATCAGTGACGGTTTTAGTTATCTAAGCAGCGAGCAGAATATATCGGGTGGTTTTATAGCATATGGAGCTCCCAATTTGGGGTCCACTAACTGGGCCGTTTCGGCCATGAAAAGCGCTATGCAGAATCCGGAGAGTTCACACTGGACACCTGGTACGGTAAACCCGGTTGCCTATATCCTGGGATTCCAGGAAGCAGAAGGCTCTTTCTATGATCCGGGCGCATGGACACCGGCAAGAGAAAAGAATACGGCAAACTCGATAGTAGCCCTGGTGGGTAAATCCTACCCGGTAAGGTATTACCCTATTGTATCTGTTGGTGGCAGTGCATATTCTATTGGCAGGATATCCGTTCTATTACCATGGGTTGCAATATTGATTGCTCTTACCGCTGCTTTATTTATGG
>CAZZHQ010000076.1:0-11809 GCA_964654015.1 uncultured Dehalococcoidales bacterium
GAAAGAGGACATTTCTATCGAGTTTTCTAGAGGACATTATCATGGAGTTTCAACACCTCCACCAAAATGGATTGACAGATTTTGATTTTGTGTTAGAATTTGCAACGAACGAAAAATATCATGAATAAATTGGAAAGTATGTGGCAGGTTTATTTTTATAAGAGCTATACATATAGTATGCGTAGAGATACGCTTGGGAGGAAACATTGTTGAGACGCTAAATCAGTAAATTTCAGTAATTACACAGATATACCTCCCAATTGGGAGGTTTTTTATTATAAGGCTACAAGTTAAAGATACTTGGATATTATTTAAATAATCTAGGAGGAATACCATGATAATAATGAAACCCGGTGCTACTGAAGAACAGATATGCAATGTCGTGAGAGAAATTGAAAATTGTGGTTTGAGGGCTGATGTTTCAAGAGGCGAATATTTGACGGTGATTGGTCCGGTAGGAGATGAAAGGAAACTGCAATTTGACCGACTTGCAGTTCTTGATGGGGTGAAAGAAGCTACGATGGTTGAAATCCCTTATAAATTGATCAGTAGAGAGTATACAAAAGTATTTACTTCTTCTCATCAATTTAATGTTATAAAGGTTGGAAATGTTGAAATTGGTGGAGAAGAGATAGTGTTTATTGCTGGTCCTTGCGCAATAGAGAGTAGGGATCAAATATACAGAATTGCTGAAGGAGTTAAAAATGCCGGCGCACATATTTTAAGGGGAGGTATCTTCAAGCCGAGAAGTTCCGTGCATTCTTTTCAGGGATTGGGAGCTACAGGTAAAAATGAAGCTGAGGAATCGTTGGGATGGTTATCTGAAGCAGGGAAAGAATATGGGTTGCCAGTGATTACTGAGATTAGAGGAGAATCGCAAGTTGATTTGGTGGCTCAATATGTTGATATACTCCAGATTGGGGCTAGAAACATGTATGATCAGGATTTACTTGTTCTAGCCGCACAGAAGGGAAAACCGATTTTTCTAAAGAGACATTTCGGTGCGAGTATAGAAGAGTTATTATCATTCAGTGAGTATATTGCTGCTGAAGGGAACAAAGATATAATCTTATGCGAAAGGGGAATAGTTCCGGTAGGTAAGGGTAAAAGTTTTACAAGGTATATGCTGGACCTTGCTGCGGTCCCAGTAATGCAGAAGGAATCTTATCTACCAGTATTTGTCGATCCCAGCCATGCGACTGGTAGGCGAGACCTTATTTACAGCATGAGCTGTAGTGCAGCAGCAGCCGGAGCTAACGGTTTAATGATAGAGACGCATTATAATCCTGGAGAGGCACTGGTCGATGGTAAACAGATGGTTACCCCTGATGAGTTAAAAGTGATTATCGACGCTTGCAAGAAAATACACCATATGGTTGCGGATGGGTATGATGAAAATAGTTGACGTTAATCTCACGAATGAAAGTTATCACATATATATAGGCCCGGATTTGTTAGAGCAGATTGGATACCAGCTAAGGCAGATCATTAATGGGGATAGAGTGGTGGTGGTAACTAATCCATTGGTCAAACGATTATATGGTAATTTGCTCAAGCAGAGTCTTACCAATTATGGATTTGAGGTGGTTTTATTAGAGCTACCTGAAGGCGAGGAACAAAAGTCATTACAAAATGCAAGTAAATTATATGGTGAATTGAGTAACTGCCATACCGAGAGAAGTACACCAATACTATCTCTTGGTGGTGGCATCATTGGCGATTTAACTGGATTTGTTGCCGCTACATATTTAAGGGGGGTTCCTTTTATACAGATACCAACTACTTTACTGGCGCAGATTGATAGTAGTATCGGGGGCAAAGTGGCGGTTAATTATAACCAGTTCAAGAATAAGATTGGGACTTTCTATCAGCCAAAACTGGTGGTTTCAGATATCGTAACCTTGCGTACCTTACCTGTCAGAGAGCTCGTTAGTGGAATGGCTGAAATAATTAAACATGCTGTTATTTGGGATAAAGACCTATTTGACTACATAGAAGATAACCTTGATAGGATAAAAGCATTTAATGATAATAACGTACTTGAGGAACTTGTGTTTCGGGCAGTAAATATCAAGGCAAAAATCATTGAACAAGATGAGAAAGATTTAGATCTGCGGAATATATTGAACTATGGTCATACTGTAGGACATGCTATTGAAACGCTATCAGAATTCAAACTAAAACATGGGGAGGCGGTTGCTATTGGCATGATGGCAGCTGGGAGAATTTCTAACAAAATGGGAATGCTTAGTAATAATGAATTGTATCGAATGAAAGATGTTATTGAGAAAGCTGGATTAGTTACTAAGGCACCTAAAATTGATATTGCTCAATTAATCGAGATTATGAAACATGATAAAAAGGTTTTAGCTGGTAAAATAAGATTTATATTGCTCAATTCAATAGGAGAAGCGATTATGAGCGACGTAGTACCTTTAACTCTTGTGGAGGAGGTTTTATTTAACTATGATGAGTAGACCTAGAATCTGTGCATCCATTATTTCGTCTGATCTGAATGCTATAAGAAATATAGAAGACCAGGTGGAATTGTTCGAAATTCGCATTGATTTGATTGGAGGTAACTGGAGAGAGGTTGCCGTTTTTCTTAAGAAGCCATGGGTGGCATGTAATCGCTGTGTGAGTGAAGGGGGAAGCTGGTTGGGTACTGAGACGGAGAGGACAAAGGAACTTCTAAGTGCTCTTGAACTGGGGGCTTCTATCGTAGATGTCGAACTTGATACTCCAAATTTAGAGGAAATTGTTAAATTAGTTAAGATGAAGGCAAAATGCCTGATTTCATTTCATCATCCAAGTCATATGTTAGCACTTGATGAAATGAAACATATCGTAAATAAGCAGTTAGATTCTGGTGCCGATATTTGTAAAGTTGTCGTAACCGCAAAAAACTTTAAGGACAATTTAACCGTAATGCAGCTTATCTCAGAGTTTGCTAATAAAAGGGTTATCTCCTTTGCTATGGGTAATTTGGGGTTTGTTAGCAGAGTGTTTTGTCCTTTAGTTGGTGGAGATTTCATCTATGCCTCGATTGAACACGGAAAAGAATCTGCGCCTGGACAGATAACTGTTGCGGAATTAAGAAGAATCTATGAACTGGGATATCGAACAGTCTAAAATGATTTCAGGAACGACCAGAATATATGGGATAATCGGGAATCCTGTTACACATACTTTATCGCCGTTATTACATAACACTGCATTTAGAGAGATGGGACTGAATTGTATATATCTACCTTTCCAGGTAAATAATACTGAATTGAGCGCAGCTATAAAAGGTATACGAGCTATGAAAATACATGGATTTAACGTGACTATGCCACATAAGCTCACAATTATTCCTCTAATTGACCGACTGGATCCACTGGCAATGAAGATAGGGGCCGTTAATACTATAGTAAATAATGAAGGAAAATTGACTGGATATAATACTGATGCTGCTGGGTTTACTAGAGCCTTGCTCGATAATGGTGTTGACCCGAGAGGTAAAAAAGTGGTCGTATTTGGGGCAGGTGGTGTTTCTCGGGCGATCTGTTTTGCCTTAGCAGAGCAAAAATGTGAAATAGTCATCGTTAACAGAACAATTGATAAAGCACGAAAGCTAGCAAATATAGTCTCTATTGTGTCATCACAAAGGGTTAAGAGCTTTAATATATCTGAAGGAACCCTGGATAAACCTTTATATGAGGCTGATATTATAGTAAATGCCACGAGCGTAGGAATGGGTGAGACTATTGGAAAAAGTGTGGCGGCTGCTGGTTTGCTTCATTCTTCAATGGTTGTTTTCGATACTATTTATCATCCAATTGAAACACAATTGATAAAAGATGCGAAAAAGATTGGGGCACAGGTAATAGGAGGACTTGACATGTTGCTGTGGCAGGGGGCCATAGCTTTTAAAATGTGGACCGGGTTAAATGCACCATTTGAATTAATGAAAAATGAATTGACTCGTGTACTCAATAATTATGAAGACTAACGTCGCTTTTATTGGTTTTATGGGGGCAGGGAAAACAACTGTTGCCAGGGCTCTGGCAAAAAGATTAAACCGCAAATTTATAGAACTGGATACTATGATAGAACGCGAGGCAGGGAAGCCGATCAATGAAATCTTTTCGCAGAATGGTGAGATAGCTTTCCGCGAGTTTGAGATTGAAGTTACTAAAAATATCTCAAGTGGCAGAGACCTGATAATTGCGTGTGGTGGTGGAATCATTCTAAATCAGATAAATATAGATAGACTGAGTAAAGGATCAGTGATAGTTTATCTGGCCGTATCCTCTCGAGCGCTTCTAGCCCGGGTTGAAGGTACTGAAACAATAAGGCCTCTTCTTAGTATAGAGGACAAAAAGTCGCGTATTCGCACATTATTGCGATTCAGAAAGCCGCTCTATGAGAAGAGTGCTGATATTACGATTAACACCACGAAACTTGATGTTGATTCTGTCGTGGACGAGCTGGTAAATATCCTGACAAACTATGAAAGTTACAATATATAAAAGTGAAATAGACGGAAGTGTAAGAGCCCCGTCTTCGAAAAGCTATACCATTCGGGCGTTGATGTGTGCAGCTATGGCTTCGGGGAAAAGCAGAATACAGTTCGCACTGGATTCAGATGATACTAAGGCGGCGATTAATGTATTACGACAGGTGGGGGTACGGATAGATCAAGAAGGGGACTCTTTATTAGTAAATGGTGGGATGTTTTGTGAGGCACAGCGTGATTTATACTGCAGTGACTCCGCAACGACATTGAGATTCATGACGGCTATAGCTTCAATTATCCCAGGAAAAACCAGGTTGGTGCCGGGTCCTTCACTAAGGAAGAGGCCGATAGAACCTTTAATTCGGGTTCTTAAGCAAATAGGAGTAAATTGTTATCTGTGTAAAAATGAGTCTGTGGTTGTGGTAGAGGATGTTGGGCTAAAGGGTGGGTTGGTAAATTTGGAAGGTAATGTGAGCTCTCAATATTTGTCAGCTTTGTTGCTTGTAGGCCCATTTGCCGAGAAAGGTATCAGTATTAAGCTCAGCTCACCACTGCAATCCAAACCCTATATATTGATGACAATAGAGTGTCTTAAGGAATTTGGCATAGATATTGAATTCTCAAAAGATTTTAATGAATTTACGGTTATTAAACAATTGTTCAGACCAACTGAATATGTTGTGGAAGGTGACTGGTCATCGGCTTCATATCTATTGGCTTTGGGGGCTGTTTCAGGAAGAATAGAGGTGAAAAATCTGAAATTGGAGAGTATGCAGGGAGACAAAATACTTTTATATTTCATGAGGGAAATGGGAGCTGTTATTGAAGAGAAAAGGGAGTCTATTATGGTTAAATCATCGGGACTTCGAGCGATAAAGGCTAATTTGGAGGACAGCATTGACCTACTGCCTACAATGGCGATTTTGGCAGCAACAGCTATCGGAACAAGTGAATTTGTGGGAATAAGCAGAGCACGAATTAAAGAATCGAACAGGGTTGCTGCTATAGTGGATGGATTGAGTCGTTTAGGACTGGAGGTTGTTGAAGAGAGAGACCGATTAAAAATAACTGGAAACGAACCG
Organism: uncultured Dehalococcoidales bacterium; assembly: GCA_964654015.1. Classification (GTDB taxonomy): domain Bacteria; phylum Chloroflexota; class Dehalococcoidia; order GIF9; family AB-539-J10; genus JAUUZT01. The sequence continues at coordinate 5,584 of CAZZHQ010000076.1, forward strand.
CATAGTGCAATAATTGACTCTTGCAATGATCATAGGATTGCCATGGCTTTTGCTATACTTGGGACGAAAACAGGAGGAATAACCATAAATAAAGCTGAGTGCGTTTCAAAAACTTTTCCTGGATTCTGGGGAGTGATTAAGGATTTAGGAGGACAGGTTACTGAAAGTGGCAAATAGTTTTGGTAAGTTTTTTACCATAACAAGTTTTGGTGAGAGTCATGGCAAGTGCATCGGTGTCATCATTGACGGATGTCCTGCTGGATTGTCTCTAAATCAAAACGATATTCAAAGTGAAGTGAATAAGAGAAGACCAGGTGCTGTTGGAACTACAGAAAGGGTGGAAAAGGATTGGGTGGAAATATTGTCTGGTGTCTTTAATAATATCACCACAGGAGCTCCAATATGTTTGTTGCTGCGAAACGAGAACGTTGATTCTTCTGTATATGAAAAAACTGTATCGCAGCACAGACCAGGTCATGCAGACTATACTGCCTTTATGAAATATGGCGGATTTAATGACTATAGAGGTGGTGGTAGGTTCTCTGGAAGAATTACTGCTGGTTTCGTAATGGCTGGTGCTATTGCAAAAAAACTACTTAGCAAGATCGATATTGAAGTTCTGGCACATACAGTAGAAATTGGAGGAATAGAAGCTGAACCAAAATCTTTGGATGAGATCCTTGAGAATGTAAATAAGAACGACCTGAGATGTGCTGATTTGAAAGCGGCACAGAAGATGGAAACCTTAATTAATGAGATCAAACAACGTGGTGATAGTGTTGGAGGCATTATTACAGGCTTGGCAACTAATATGCCTGTTGGTCTTGGTGAACCAGTTTTTGATACTCTGGAAGGTGATTTAGCTAAAGCATTGTTTGCTATACCATCTGTCAAGGGAGTGGAGTTTGGTTCGGGGTTTATATCAGCTCGTAGAAAAGGTAGTGAGAACAATGATCCATTTATTGTTAGAGATAATAGAGTGTTTACTGAAACTAACAACTCTGGTGGTATCCTTGGCGGCATAAGCAATGGTATGCCTTTGGAACTTAGAGTTGTTATCAAGCCTACAGCATCTATATCAAAGAAACAGAAGGCGGTTGATATAGAGGAAATGAAAGTGGTTGATATGAGCGTGGCAGGTAGACATGATACTTGTATTGTGCCGAGAGCTATAGTTGTGGTGGAGGCAATGATGGCAGTAACTTTATGCGATTTTTCAATTAGGGAGGGATTATTACCGAGGGTAATACAATGAGTTTAGAAGATTTAAGAAAAGAGATAGACCAGGTAGATACTAAAATGGTTGAGCTTATCGCTAAGAGAGTGAGGATTGCTGAGCAAATAGGAAATGAAAAAAAACAACTTGGAGAATTAATTGAGGATAAACAAAGGGAAAATTTTGTTTTTAGCGAAGTGAGGAAAGCTGCTCTGGCGAGAGAAATAGACGCCAATAATGTAGAGAATATATATAAACAAATTATTCAAACGTGTAAAAGCGTTCAAAAGACTAGTAGTGTGGCATTCCAGGGGGAACTTGGAGCGTATAGCGAAGAAGCTGCGTTCAGTTATTTCGGGTCTTCATTCACAATAAATCCCTACGAGAGCTTTGAGAAAGTTTTTAAGGCTGTTGAAAAAGGTGAAGAGGATTTCGGGATTGTTCCTGTTGAAAACTCATTAGAAGGGAGTATTAGTCAGGTATATGACTTGCTGCTGGATTCACCTTTACGAGTGTGTGGCGAAGTAAAACTTAGGGTCGTTCATTGTCTGATAGCTAATCCTGGTACGCAATTGGGTTCTGTGAAGAAAGTCTTCTCTCATCCTCAAGCGCTTGGGCAGTGCCATATATTTTTAAGACATCTGAACTGCGAATTAATTCCAACATATGATACTGCTGGCAGCGTGAAAATGATAAAAGAGCAGAAAGTTGAAGGCAATGCAGCTATTGCAAGCTCCAGAGCGGCTGAACTTTATGAGATGAATATAATTGCAAGGGGTATAGAAGACAACCCAAATAATTACACAAGGTTTTTTGTTTTGTCTCAACGTGATGCATCACCGTCGGGAAATAACAAAGCCTCTATTGTGTTCTCGGTGAAACATGAACCCGGAGCTCTCTATAACTCTCTGAAGGAACTTGCGCTACGGAATATTAACCTGACAAAAATTGAGTCCAGACCTACCAAGCAGAAACCATGGGAGTACAATTTTTACCTGGATTGTGAAGGTTACCAAGATGAGGATAAATTAAAAGAATCGTTGAGCAGCCTTGAGAAAAATTCAATATTCGTAAAATTATTGGGGTCATACCAGAAGGCGAAACAAGAACTATGGGCCAAACACTGAGAATATCAATAATTGGTGGTGCTGGCAAGATGGGACAATGGTTTGCCAGATTGTTTGCAAATGAAGGTTTGGAGGTCGCGATAAGCGATACTCGCTTTAAAGAACTTCGCGAGGGGAAAATAATACTTGCTGGTGAGCTCATGACTAATGCAAGAGCTATTAGTAGGGCTGATGTAGTGCTAATATCTGTACCCATTGATAGTTTTGAGGAAACTGTTGAAGAGATGTCCCGTCACGTGCAATCCGGTCAAATCGTCATTGATATCAGCTCTATAAAGGTTCGTCCTATTGAACTAATGCATAAGTATATTGCAAAAGGATTGGTTCTGGGAGTGCACCCCATGTTTGGGCCTGGTGCTGTCGATCTTGTAAATAAGAATATTATATTGACCCCTACAAATGATAAAGAAAAAGATCTTGCCCAACATGTTGAGACTCATTTAAATAGGAAAGGTGCTCGTGTCTCTCAGATGTCTCCTGACGAGCATGATGAATTGATGGCGATAATTTTGGGATTACCTTCCTTTATCGCTATTATCTCTGCTGATACTCTATTAAGTCTTAACAAGATGCAAAAGACCAAAAATATTAGCGGAAGCACCTATAAATTACTGCTAATGTTGACTGAAAGTGTTGTTACAAAAGACGCTGACCTATATGCGTCTTTGCAAATGACATTACCCAATATTGCAGAAATAGAAAACTTGTTTCTGAGTAAAGCTGCGTCCTGGGTTGACATGGTTAAGAACAGGGATAAACAAAAGCTTATTGCGAAACTACACGGCCTTGAAAACGATTTCAAAAAGGAGAATCCTAATTACGATGATGCGTACGAAAATATGTACAAAGTAATTGAAGGACTATGACTAAGTAGCACTTGTCATGCATATAGACGGTATTTATTTTTTCTTGTAATCAGGGCACCATACAGCGTTGGGACGCTCGGGACGGTGGCAGGAACTTCTCCAATTCCACTGGCAATTATCACACAGAATGACATTCAGGCCCAGTATATTTTTGACCTTTAGCTTAATTCTATATAGCCAATTTGGCCCGTTTATTTTCATGGGTAAAATTATAAAACTACGCGTGATGAAACACAACAAGACATACAAAAATAAGTATTGTCTTAACCTATTTAGTTTCAAAAAGTATTATAAAACGATTGGATTTTGAGGGTAATGGAAGAAGGTTATAGTTCTTTGGAAAGGGTTGACAGGAATTCTGCGTTATTCTTAGTCTTGCCCAATCTGTTTAATACTCTTAGTGTTGCTTCACTGGGGTTGTTAGTATTCTCCGTGAGCATATTAATCATACGTCTTAATAACCACATTTGTTTTACGGTATCCTCGCTCTGCATAAGTTCTTCTCTTCTTGTGCTGCTGGGCATGATATCTATTGCCGGGAATAGTCTCCTCTCGGCCAGCTTCCTGTCTAGATGAAGTTCCATATTACCCGTTCCCTTGAACTCCTCGTATATAAGATCGTCCATGCGACTGCCGGTATCCAGAAGGCAGGTGGCTAGCATGGTTAGACTGCCTCCCTCTTCAATATTACGAGCGGCACCAAAGAATCGCTTTGGTGGGTGTAGAGCTCCTGAGTCAATACCACCAGACAATGTGCGCCCGCTCCCGGGTGAGGCCAAGTTGTAGGCTCTGGTAAGCCTTGTTATTCCATCGAGTAGGAGGACTACATCCTTTCCCATTTCCACCAACCTCTTGGCCCTTTCCAGTGTTAGTTCAGCTACTCGAGTTTGATTTTCTACAGGTTCGTCAAATGTTGCAGCTATCACCTCAGCCTTAACAGATCTTTTCATGTCGGTGACTTCTTCCGGCCTTTCGCCTATGAGACAAATGATAAGGTGTATGTCACTGTAGTTGGTCATAATAGCGGAAGCAATTTTCTTCAATATCACCGTCTTACCGGCTTTTGGTGGGGATACTAATAATCCTCTTTGGCCTCTTCCTATTGGTGATACAAGATTGATAAGGCGAGTCGATAATTCTTCTTGTGTAGTTTCAATATTTATCATGGTATCGGGGAAAGTAGGTGTCAATGAATTAAAATTAGGACGCTGTTTTGCATGCTCCGGGTCCAGTTCATTTACTGTTTCTACACGGAGTAATCCGTAGTATTTCTCATTTTCCTTGGGAGATCTTGCCTGTCCGCTAATTTGATCTCCATTTCTTAAATTGAAGCGTCGAATTTGCGAGTTAGAAACATAGACATCGTTAATACTTCGAAGTAGATTATCCTGGCGCAAGAACCCATAACCCTCGGGCATAATCTCCAGTATGCCACTAAGAAACAGGTTTCCCTCGCGTTCAGCCTGTGACTTGAGGATTTGAAAAATAAGTTCTGCCTTTCTAAGTGATGAATAACCAGTGATTTTCTGCTCTTTGGCCAAAGATTCCAGCTCGTCACAAGTTTTGCCTCCTAGTTGTCCTACAGTTATCATAATGAATTCCTTATTATTCCATCTATAATATAAAAGATAGCCTATTTTATTTGCTTCTCTATTACCTTTTTCTGTACATAACCGGTTAATTTAATGCTGACTATGGTTGTTTTTGGATAGAATGGTAAAACCTATATGTACCAGCACTTATATAGTAACCAACATTGCAAATACAAAGTTTTAAATTGTGTGAAATTAGTGCACTGGTTTATAGTAAGTCTAGTCGTAGTACGAGAAGTTAAATTATGGTAGCCTATAATTATAAATATGTCAATTACCACCTTTAATTATATTTGGTAGTATCCGGATTTAAGCAGATTATATTTAGTCTCTACCTGCTATTTAATAGGCAGAACAGTTTGAGAGCCTTCAATAAGAGTCTGCTTAGCAGCGCCAAGGAAAGCCCTAAATAATGGATGTGGATCATTCGGGTGGGACTTAAACTCTGGATGAAACTGGCATGATAACATCCAGGGGTGATTCTGGAGTTCCACAATCTCTACCAGTCTACCATCAGGTGACAAACCACTGAGTATCATTCCAGCATTTTGTAATGGCTGGCGAAAGTCATTGTTAAATTCAAAACGATGGCGATGCCGTTCGTAAATAAGCTCTTTCCCATATGCTTTTGCTGCTTTTGTAGCTTGGATAAGTTGGCAAGGAAAAGTGCCCAAACGCATGGTTCCTCCTTTTTGGTCGACAGCTTTTTGTTCAGGAAGCAGGTCAATTACAGGGGAAAGAGTTTCCTGGTCAAATTCAGTTGAATTGGCATCCTGGTTACCGAATACGTATCTGCTGAATTCAATGACCATGGTGTGTAGGCCAAGGCATAAGCCGAAGTACGGTATCTCGTTTTCTCTGGCGAATTTAGCAGCTTTAACCATGCCTTCGATGCCTCGGCTTCCGAAGCCACCAGGTATTATTATCCCCTGAACTTGTTTGAGCTTATCATTTTGACCATCCAGTATATCCTCTGAGCTAATCCATTCAATCTGCAATTTACGGTTATGTACCAGAGCTGCATGACGTAACGCCTCACGTACTGAGTAGTAAGCATCTCGTAACCCAACATATTTACCAACCAAACCGATAGTCAAGACTTCAGTGGGTGTTTGAAGACTGTTAACCATTTTACGCCAATTTACCAGGTCAGTCTCCTTGGCTAATAGATGCATTCTTTTAACTATTAAGTCTCCCAGGCCTGCATCCTCCAGTAGCAGAGGTACTTCATAGATAGTATTGCTCTTTTATGTAATACCTTTTCCTGGAGGTAATTTGGTATTGTGGGTTTTTTCTCTAAATCTTCTTGCCAACGCGTTATTTAAATTCCGCTATACTCTTAGAAATCTAGGAATTCTTTTGCTTCACCTAGGGTTTATAGTATTATTCGTCGGTTTTTTTATCACCTATCAGTTTGCCCATGAA
>CAZZHQ010000077.1:0-11757 GCA_964654015.1 uncultured Dehalococcoidales bacterium
TCATTTTGCTGCGGAGGCAAAATGAAGACAGTTGCTGCCCCCGGTAGTTGTACCACTTATTAAGCTAGTGCCATACCCAGTTGAGGTGTACCCCGTCTTAGGTTCAATCATAATATTAGTTTCATTCCTACTGCGGTCTTCTCCAGGTAGCCTCAATTATCTTCGTGGAAGCATTATCTGGATGTACCATCATCGGTAAATACTCATTGTAGGGACTATCTGGATATAGCTGTAAACCGCACGATTTCAGAAGCTCTTTGTTGTTGTCCCACAGCCCAAACTCGTTTCTAATGTAAGCTCCAAAGCCGTAATGGTGGAGTATTAAATCTTCATCTGGCGTGTTTTTTAAGGCTTCTTTATATTCTTCTGACATAGACGAGAGTAATTGTTCGACAGCTTCCTCAACGGTCTTTGGCCATTGTTTTCGATGTGGCATAGACAATACCTATTTACTGTAGCAATATTGTAAATACATTGTAGCTCTATCCAAGTTCTAATTAAATATAAATTTAAACCGGCTGTCTTAGCTTTAGACTTGCCCAGTGCTTAGCTGTGATACCTGCGGCGTCTCAGGGCTATGGTACTACCGGCTATTGTCACTGCAAGCAAGCCAAGCAATGGTGCTAGCACAATGGATGCATTTATAGGTTGAGCCTCTCCACCTACTGGTCTTGCTTCTTCCATGAACTCATCTGCGCCAATATCGACTGTGTCTGTTCCATCCTCATCACCATCTATTATGCGAGAGTCTCCTTCGAAATCAGTGCTGACTCCTGCCACTGCGGTGTTGTTTCCTGAATCGATACATGGTGAACCTGCCTTTATATGTAAATCGCCCTCTGCTGTCGGCGCGCTAGCTGGGTCGGGTTCATCAACATATAATGAGTCCACGTCAATATTGTTTCCGCCATCGTTCCCAAGGTTGATATCCCAACTCATTCCGCTTCCATTACTGCCCTCGATATCACAATAGTAGAAATTCGGTGTTGAATTGGAGCTATTGAAAACCTCATTATCTGAATCACTGGCACTATCTCCCCACAGAATACAGTTGGTCAGGGTTGGTGAGGCATGAAGATAGTTCCACATACCGCCGCCGTGGACGGCGGAGTTACCGGAGAAACTACAGTTGGTTAGGGTTGGTAAGGAGTATGCACAGTTCCACATCCCGCCGCCATAGTGTTCAACAGAGTTACCGGAGAAGCTGCAGTTGGTCAGGGTTGGTGAGGAGCGACCCATGTTGACCATCCCTCCACCATACTGATAAGCAGAATTACCGGAGAAGCTGCAGTTGGTCAGGGTTGGCGAGGAAGATTCATAGTTAATCATCCCGCCGCCACTATAAGAAGCGAAGTTGCCGGAGAAGCTGCAGTTGCTTAGGCTCGGAGAGGAGGAGAATTCGTTTAACATCCCCCCGCCACTGTCGTGAGGATCACTCCCATTTGCATTTCCTGTGGTAACGGTGAAGCCGTCCAGGACGGCAGTGTTATCCAGGTTTGTACCACTTGGATGGTAGAAGACATGGTAGCAGTTGTCGGAACTATCGTCACATGTACCAATGTCTCCGCTCAGAATGGTGGTGTTGTTCTCCCAGTCACGCTCATCACGCTGTGTTTCAGTGCCCTCAAAGCCGCCGTAGACCTCCATGCTGTTATTCAGCGCAAAGTGCATTTGGCGGTCATCAGTAGTATTCCCACCGTTCGGCCAGGCAGAAGGCGTGTAGGTCCCTTGCGCCACCCATATCTCATTACCTGAAGAGGCGGCGTCCAGTCCCTCCTGCAGGGTATCGAATGCAGTGCTCCATGAATTGCCGTTATGCGTACCACTTGAGTTGTTCACATCCACATAAATGATACTATAGGCAGCGCTGGCAGGCTGCGGTACTATTAGAGGACCCACGCCTATTGTTAGAGCCAGAAGAAGAGTCACCGCCATTAGTATCTTTCTTATAAACATAAACTACTTAATACTGCATATCTAATTTTTAAATTAAACTAAGGTACAGATATGCTAAATAATGCTTGATATCAAGGATACACTTATATCTTTAAAACAGTCAATAGTATGAATTAAATGGCTATATAGATAAAAATGAAATATATGCTTTAGAGAATAACCTGTCTATATGCTCTATAAGAGTTAGATATGCAAGAGATTGATTTGATTGGTTAAAGTTATACTAAATGAGCCATTCGGTTAGCAGGACATTGATTCCTTCAGGCTCTAAAGGTAGATTAAAGTTGTAAAGACATTCATGCTACTGACCTACACCTCATTAGTTATACCACTTACTAAGTTAATAATAGAACGGTTTTAGGTGGAGGAGGCAGGTATTTTAAATACAAATTTAAACCGGCTGTCTTAGCTTTAGACTTGCCCAATGTTTAGCTGTGATAGCTGTGGTGTCTCAGGGCTATGATACTACTGGTTATTGTCACTGCAAGCAGTATAATCCACTATTGTTTTCATGGACAGCAAGGCAATCAAAGGAAAACTGCTGGAAATCGACAATTACAACATTCTTGTAGAAAGTAGTACTTATAACAAACTGCTGATTCCAAAACAGGCAATCAAAGATGTATTGTTTAGTCAAAAGCCATGCTAAAGACACCCTGCTGGCACGCTCGCTCTTAAGCCGAAGTCGCAAAGCCTGTGTAAGTGTTCTACACATGAATAAGCAGTTCCCATTTGTCTTGATACTTTTCCCTTATATCGGGCTTTAGCCCACCATAACCCCAGGCTAAGAGTTGCTTGGCTGGCTTTGATTCCTTATGCGTACCCAGCCATCCGGTGATGTCCTGAATCAGCATATCGGCAACATCACACGAGGGAACAATATAGAACGATGGTTCTCCCTTATCTATGATGGGTAGCTCAACGAAAATGAAGAAGAAGTTGCCGCCAAGAGATACTGCCTTCTTTAAGTGGTCTTGCCAGCCCTCATCAGACGGAATCGTGTAAACAGGCCATCCACCCTTAGCTCGGTCGGTACTTTTAACTTGAATAAAAACTGCCTTTGGGAGGTCATGTTGAAAAGCAACGATATCAAAAGATTTTAGGTTCCTTGTTGTGGGTAAAGCCACAAACCCTCTTAAACTAAGTTGAGCAACCACGAAATGAACTCCAGCCACCCCTTTTAGGTTCTTATCCAAGCTCTTTGCTAGCCCTGTCCCTTTATTCATACTACCTCCCCTACTAATTCATCCCTACATTTTACATACTATGGTCTAGTACGTCATATCCCTTTCAGTTTATAAAGTATTTAATTGATTGCCTCGGACCTTTTGGTTTATCTTTGTCATTTTATAAAGCTAGACAAAAGCAACAAGAATGTCTATTAATACGAAATACATAGCTAGGAAAACAGCTGATAGTTATTAGCCTGAGTTATTAGCTGCTTACATCCTCATGAATACAGTATATATAGTTAAAAGTAGAGATTAGAGAATACAGGGGAGGCCTCTCCCCCTATAGCTTCATTATAGAGTATAAAATAGCTGCCCAGAGCAGCTAGATTCGAGCTGTATATATGGTAAACAATACTAGTAATCAGGAGTGCATGCGGTTTGTAATCCCTTTACAGGTATGTTATGGTCATATTATGGCTAATAAAGTCGTAAGTTTTCGTATTAACGAAACTCTGTTTGAGCAAATAGATAAGGCAAAGCGTAGCACTGGAGCTTCATATGCTGACTTGATAAAGCGCGGTAGTAATATCTGCATAACCGAGGTGCAAACCAAGCTCGACGAAATCAATAGACTGAGCGCTAAAGCCAGCCATCTGCGTGAGCTTATAGATAAGAGGGATGACGAGTTGAAAAAGAGCTTTGAGCAAGAGAAGGCAGAACGTCAAGCGCAAATAGATAGAGAATTTGAATCCAAGAGGGCTGTGCAAGAGGGTGAACTGAAAAAAGCTCGCAGCGAGTATTTCAGGGTTCTGGATGATGTAGATAGCCAGCAGAACGAACTCGTAAAACTTCAGCAAGAGACTGAGGCTCAAAGAGCAGAGCGGGATAAAGTTTCTAAGCAGCTGGTTCAATATCAACAGAAGCACAGTGAGAATCAGATGACAATTACTACAATGATGCTAGCAATGATGGAGATAGCCGGTAATATGATGCAGCCTTCACCTCAAGGTAATAAAGTAACATCTCAGAATAGTAAAGAAGTTACTACACAACAGAGTAAACCTGGTAATTATGACTATTTAGAGCAACCACAACAAAGTACCCCAATCTTTGCGTCCATGATTACTGGTCTGATGCCGCTTTTTTCGTTGTTTATGGTGATGTCGATGGTGACAGCTATCACAAGACCTCCGAAAAAGAAGACACTAACTCCAGATAGTAAAGCTAAACCAAGTGCCCTTGCTGATTTCATAAAGAGGATAGAAGAACATCAAAGAGAACTTGAAGATGAGCGTAGAGAAGCTAAGCCAGAAATAGCTGATGAGCAAGAAGTTTCTGATGAAGAAGAGGAAGAAGAGGAGGATACTACTAAGGATGAGGAGATTGAGGAAGAGGCGGAGGAATAGTCAGAGCGACTGGCTATTCAGGGGGTTCACTCCACTACGTTCCTGCTGTGGATCACCCATGGAGAAGATTCAGCATCCAGGCTAAACCCCATACCTAGGCACTAACTGTATGAGCTCAGCAGAGGACATTTCTAAAGAGTCTTGATATCAGCCGGCACACTGCATTGACAGTTTCACGAAAAGGGTTACAATAGAGTTGGTACGGGTACAATAACTGGTCAAAATTGAATGCTGAAGCAGTGAGGCAGTGAGATGTAGTGTTAAAGTGGCATTGGAATTGCTTTGTACAAGCGGTTGCTAATGCCACTTTTTGTTTGGTAATGAAGAGAGAAAGGAGGTGATTACAATGTCTCAGGTGTCCAAGGAAATGAAATTACTGCTTTTTGGTAAAGGGTCGAAATGGCACGCAAAGATAGCTGAGGTTCTTATGTGCCTGGGTGTGGTTTGCCTTGTTCTCGGAATCATAAGTGCTGCTCTTAATAAAGCGCTTGGACTGGGACCCACGAACTGGTTGCTGTTGACAATTGCGTTCTTTGTGTGGGGTTTGTGGGCATGGCTCTGTGCATATTTCGCAACAAAGGAAGAATAAGAACCGTTACCATTGATGCTTCGGCCGAAAAACATCTTTCGTCTCATCTACGAAGGTGACCTGCTACTATTACCATCATGATAAATACCACATAATTGCAGAAGGAGGAGTATGAAGAAGATTATTAGAGTAATTCGAGATTTTTTATCTAAGTTATTGGAAGAGGAGCAGCTTCAATTCGATGAATGGAAGTTTGACGCTCAAGATATTCAGTCACTAGCATATAAGTGCTTTCCTAAAGCAGAAGTGTTTGTGTGGGATAGAATTTTTTACTACATCAAAGATGAGAATTGGGCTCAAGTTGTTTCGGACGTTCTACTCAATATGCCCGATTATACTGCTAGCCGTTTTGACTGCGAGAACTTTGCCTTACTCTGTGCTAGCAGAGTATCATCGAAATACAAGCTTAATAGTATGGGTATAGCTATAGGTAGCAATAAATCTGGTCCTCATGGATTTAATGTATTCTTGACCAGACATGATAATGAAGCTCAATTCATGATTTTAGAACCACAGAATGGAGATTACTATTCTCTAGAAGATGATAGTGGCTATGAAGTTAATAAGTTAATACTTGGGTAATTCTTGGTTCAAAATGGATATGAGATTCGGTTTCACCCCATTAGTCAAAATAGAATATCCTAGGCTGTTCTATGGTGGATAATATGAGACTAAAACAAGAAGACAGGGAGTATTATACTTAAGGGCAGCTTGCCCTTGACCTAAAGTACTATTGACATACCTTGGTTAGTGTACCAATATAGTAAAAGACTACCAGTAAGAAGAGGGTGCTATGGCAACAGCTTATTGTATGAAGTGCAGGAAGAAGGTGGAGATAAAGAACCCCAAGCAGATTACGCTCAAGAATGGTAGGCTAGCAGTACAGGGTATTTGCTCTGTCTGCAGCACGAAAGTATTTAGGATAGGGAAAGCCTAGATACTCACAATCGCTTGCCAGTTGAATCTACATTATTACCTGTGGGGAATGACATATCTATTTAACTGGGCTACTTATCAGGTGTAGGTGCGGTTGTCCAAGTAATCGTAATGATAGCATTTGCTGAGGAATCATTCTCTGCGGTTTGGTCGCAAACTATTTCTTTATCAGGAATACTGGCATCGCTAATTGAAGTCTTGCAACCAGAAACTACCAAGCATATTGTCATGGCCAATATGAATATAACTGATAATAAAACCGATTTGTGGTTTCACATTGCTAAATCTAATTACTATCCTGTCATATACAACCAAGCTAATTCTTCTCAAATAACCATGAGATAGTAACATTTAGTGCTTTAGCAATAGCGTCAATTTCAATATCTGTAACAGGTCTACTTCCAACTTCAAGTTTAGATATTGAAGGACGCTCGATTTTAATACCTGACACTTGTAATCGAGCTGCTAACTCGGCTTGAGTAATATTTGATTCTTTCCTCGCCTTGCGAACACGTGAGCCTATTATGTTCTTTTTATGCACATTATAGATAGTAGTAGATACTGAGCTAAATAATGTGCTTGTAGGGCACATTTATGTTATAATTATGCTTGAAAGATTGCTGACAGAGTATGAGATTTATTTATGTGATTAAAGAGACGCTGAGTCATTTTTAAAGATGTGTTAGCAGATGAAAAAGGCAGCAATTATTTTAGGTATAGCTTTAGCTGTCGTCATCGGGGTAGTAATAGGCTACATGATGACTCCAAGGCACCAGCAATATTATTACCCGCCACCCCAAACCACGCCATCTGAATCCGAAGCACCAGAACCAACCCCAGCGCCTACACCAATACCGGAAATAACTACCCAACCAGAAGCACCTCTTAATGAAGAGGAAGTTGTGGGCACTCTACATAACCATCAACTTGCAGGTGGATACTGGCACCACTGGAATAAGTACATTAAAGAGGGAACACAAGTAACTATATCTTGGGAGGCTGATGGTCCCATGAGTGTATTTATTCTAACGGAGACGCAATATGAATATTTCAAGGTGTATGGCTTCAATCCCAGGTACATTGCTTATAAACGTAGTAATAATGGGGCACTAATAGAGACACTACCATATAGTGATACCTATTTTATAGTCATCAAGAATTCCTCCACATTTGATACCTTCAAAATTTACTCTGCCGAAGTAAAATTACTTCGGTGAAATTGATGATAAGTAGTAGAATAAGAAATAGCGACAATGGAGATTTTACTGATTCATGGGATGTGGACCACAGCTTCCTTCTGGAACAACTACTCCAATTTCTTTATGAGTAAAGGATGTAATACGAAGGCTGTAACTCTCTTATATCATGGCGACTCAAAAGACAAGCTAAAAGATGTTGAGGTTATGGACTACGTTAAGCAAGTAGAAGAAGAGCTTAGTAAGGTGACAGACAAGCCAATTATCATCGGACATAGCATGAGAGCTTTGATAGCACAGAAATTGGCAGAGAAAGGTCTTGCAGCAAAACTGGTTTTAATAGCGCCTTCTGCTCCAAAAGGGATATCGGTCATAAAGCCATCAGTACTCAGGACATTTTCGGCGAATATCTGTAATGTCCTTTTGAAGAAACCATTTATCATTCCTCTAAGCAATGCTGTATATGGTTTAATGAATACGATGTCTCAAGAAGAGCAAACCGAGGTGTATCAGGATTTGGTATATGAATCAGGTTTAGCAGCTTATGAAATTGTGAGGGGTAGAATTGCTATAGATGCTAGTAAAGTTACCTGTTCTGTATTGGTAATTGCTGGAGGGCAAGACAGAGCCACCCCACCAGAAGTAGTAAGAAAGGTAGCAGGTAAATATGGTGCTTGCTACAAGGAATACGCAGAGCATTGCCATTTTTCTCTGGTGAAAGGCTCAGGATGGGAAAAAGTTGCCAAGGATATATATGATTGGGTAAAGGACTAGAGAAGGAGAATTAAGAAAATTAGGACATGTTTGTAATGAACAACTCAAACTCTCCTAATCCTGTATGGCAAGAACCGTTCTCTCTTCCATTATATGACATTCTGACCCTACCAAACCTTCCTTATCTAATGTGTCCAGTTTTAGGGGGTCACTCCAGAATGGCTCCAGAGATTGTAATGGTGGCTACTGCCCCAGTAGAAAGGGAATTCAGGGAGATAAACCGGCGCACCGAAAATGGCGCTAGGCGGACAGATCAAGATATGGAGAGAGTTACCAGGCTTCTAGAGGAGGTGAGGCTCATATGCAAGACAGGCAGCAGGGATGGACGGCTTTAATATCGGCCATACATAAAGCAATGCATAGTCAGCAGGTCAGACGGTCGGGAATCCGCGACAGTCTGAACTACCTCTGGACGCCTCGAGGACTCAGGCTGAGTGGTTTTGGACTCCTCAGGCAATTCATTCGTGATCCCATCCTTCTTCTCAGTATCTCCGCTTTTGCCATGGTTATAGGCACCAATATGACTCCAGAGGTGCTGTGCGGTTTGTACGACAGCATGAAGGACCATGGCATGTACAGGGAAGATGATAGCCCTTATAAGGTTCCTCGCGCCGTCAGCGGTACCGGAACTGGTGGCAAACAGATAAGAACGATTAACGTTTCCACTGCCAGTGCTATTGTAGCGGCTAGTGCCGGGGGTATGGTACTACGGAGTAGCACCCGTGGCTTTTTCAGCTCCAGCGGCGCCAGTGATTTCCTGAAGGCCCATAACATTCCTAGGATTACTGACTTAGCTTTGGTTCAACCAATGATAGATGAGACTGGTTTAGCTTTCATAGAAGGTGAGGCGTTCGGTCCTTTTTCTCAATATGTCAAGCCTCTAATAGGAGTTCAGTCTCATACCTTAGACCTAGTAAAGGCACTGTCCCATCCTTTCCGCCTGGCCATTGCCCTACTGAGACCCGTAGGTTGTGAGTATGCCTACAGGGGCATATCACTTCCGGTTACTCGGACAGTTGCCGAAGCTCTTCGCCTTTACAGGGGTTTCAAGAGAGGGCTGGTCGTTTTTGGCCAAGATATTGACGGATACAGCTTTGACGAACTCAGCAGTATTGGGCCTAATGAGGTGAGCGAGTTTAACACCGATGGTGTCAAGACCTTCACGCTGTGGCCCGATGACGTTGGCCTTCCACTCAGACAAACTAAAGACATAGAAGTCCAAAACAAAGAGTATGGATATACCATCACCACGGAAATATTCCAGGGAAAGCGGACAAGGGATGACCCATTTGTAGAATTGCTCGCCTTAAATGCTGGGGGTGTGCTTTACGCGGGTGACTTTGTCACAGACATCCGTGAGGGAGTAGAAAAATCCCTAGTCGCAATTGAGGCAGGTGAACCAGACCGTCTTATCAAAAGATACTGCCAGACCTACTCTCGCTTGTCTACCCCAACTACCGCCAAGAAAAGTCACCATTTCTAGTCAACTAGTGTAAAATAGCTCACAAAGAGCACTTGAGACGCTGTCCTGAGTGTCTCGGTGCTTGATGTAGGATATGTAATTAATCAGAGAATTATATAGCTTATTTGTTTCACATGGTATTCATCAATATAATTATCCCTCTTGCAGTATCAGTCTATCCTTTACAATAAGCCTGACCTGCCCTGAGTAGTTGTACCACTCATTAATTTAGTGTGCTGGCTGACCACATAGGTAACACTGGACTGTGGATTTTAGCAAGTTCATTTTCAATATACTCTATGGGAGTAAGATAGGCAAGGAATTGGTGTGGGCGGTTGAAGTTATACTCAATTATCCCCTTGTCGTAATGTTGATATTCAACGCTAGAAGTAATAAAGCCAGGGTTATCGGTTAATATAGTGACTTTACACCTTAATTCTCTTTAAGATTACTTTGCGGGATTGGTCTACTAGCTTTGGTAGACCGTATATGATAAAAGGTAGAACTAAGGCCTTCTTTCATAGCTCCGCTTTTACCTGTTGGGGTTTGAATCTGCTTAGCCGTAGCCGAAGTATCAATAGGTGGAACTTTTGAACTGACTTTCACGCTACCTGTTGCGGCGGCCAATACCTAGGAACAAGATCATGATGGGTATGGGTTAGACTCCACCGCATGTCTTGCCGATTTGTACTTTGCTTACCACTCATGTTTAACGATAGCATGAGCGAGCCAGTGTAGAAGGCGTCATCATCATACGAAACGGGGAATATGACGCTCATAGCAAGATCTGCAACATTGTCTTCTTTACGGGGGTCGATTATGGCGAAGTGGGCAGCTACTTTGTGTCGCCATAGATAAACCTCAGGCAGTACGCGTTTCATATACTCTCTGGCTTTAGTTGAGTCACCGCTGTTAACAAGCCACCCCACCATTTTCACATAGTTACATACCGTTACAGCATACCAATGAAAAGCACATGCCACTAAATCCTGAGGGATTCCCTCTAAATCGGGGGAGTTCCCGAAGTGGAGAACACGTTTGTTCTTCGGGGTCCTCTCGGCTACTTCATTTTCTATTTTTACTACTTGGTTATATAGAAACCAAAGACCACTTTCAAGATAACGAAGTGAGTTAAGTTCATTGAAGTGTTTTTCTGCTTCGTCCTTCGTTAGTTTAAGTTTATCAATATGGTCGATTTCTATCAAAGAAACATTCCTTTGTCCTTCGACATTTGAGGTCGGATGTCAATAATGGACACCAAGCCTTTCATGCTGCCAGTAACCCGACATAGTATTTATGAGTGTATGCTACCGGCGACAGGTAACCCAACCTGGCCTGCAACCTCTGCCAATTATAGAATATCTCAATGTTAACTCTTCCTCAAAATGGGCATAAAAAATAGCTCAAACCAATGTATATATTATTTTTATCTATAAAAAAATGTCTTTAGACGGTGCCTTGTTTTAAAAAGATGATAAAAATTCATAACATTATCCACTACCTATTAGTCCTTCGAGATCGATATTGTTGCCATACATTTTCTATATCCAAGGAATTAAGAGCTTCTTGTAGTTTTTCCAGCGCCTTTGGGCTATATCGTTTATAAAGAGAAGTCCTTCCCATACGAAATTCATGATAACATTCAGAGTCTTCTTGAAGATTTATATATTTAATCAAGGCTCTTGTCTTAGGTGAAGTTAATCCCAATTGATTTGCTAGATTAGTTGGAGTAATTGAAAACCGTTCAAGCAAATTAACTTCTCTGATAACAGTTGCATCTTCAAATCCAGACATACCTTCTCGGACTACTTGGACAGGTGCTGCGGTTGGATTACGAGTGAAACGAATACTAACAGTAGGGCCGTTAGAAATTGTAGTTAGATGAACAGCAGCTATACTGGGAAATATTGATTGCCAAGACTCACCTTGTTTCAGGCGACGTATAATCTTATTCGACTCACGTTCATTAGGTTGTCTTGGATGACCAGATAAACTAGATTCTAATATCATTAAGTGACGTAGCCTACAACATGCATCTGCTTGTCTTCTTTTTTGGGGATTTAACAATTCTCGTATTTGTGAATATTCACTATCAATAAAGGTAATCATATTTTTAGGAGGACTAGTAGATACCGGTAAAACCCGTTTCGGAATAAAATCAGCTAATCTTTCATTGAAAAACTCTTCGAATATTGAGTTAAAAATGGTAATTGAGGTGGACCCCATTGTTAGGACAGGATAGGGGTGATATTAAGATTGGGTCCCG
>CAZZHQ010000078.1:0-7748 GCA_964654015.1 uncultured Dehalococcoidales bacterium
AAGGAAAGGGCAAGACTGGTAGCTACCAAAGTCTTGCCCGTACCCCCTTTACCACTGGCAATAGAAATTATCATATTATTCCCGTGTCATTCTTGCCCCACAGTTAGGACAGCTGATAGTGTTGCAGGGCTTTCCTATCTGATGGGTTGCTCTAGCACCACAAGCAGGGCAGACACAGTTCCCGCTTGGGCCTGAACCTGGTCGGTCACCCCCCATCCTGCCTGCACCTCCAGCTCCTCTTCCTATTCCTCTTCCACTACCCGGTCTCCCTCCTCCTGGGGGGCCTGTTCCGTCTCCTCTAGGCATAATTGCACCTCCACTTTTGTTATTTACTACATTGGTGGCATTCCACACGCGCCACCCATGCTACAGTTGGGGCAAGCAAACCCTGAAGACTCAGATGACTCTGAAACTACACTGCAGAAAGAAGAAATCAGCCGTTTTGGATTTCCTGCCTTGCACTTGGGACAATTCAAGCCGGAATCATCCCCTCCCATAGCCTGTCTAACCTCAAATTTTTCTTCACACTTGGTACACTGGTATTCATATAATGGCATTATCGTTATCTCCTCTTTTTCTCTAATCCTTCTATACGTCGTTGGATATCAGCTATCTGTTGAGCCAGCGCCTTTATCTCTTGCTTACTCGGCTCTGCTGTAAATCTCTATGCTGGCCTTGCCCCTGGTCCCATACCTCCGCCCCCACCATGACCCCTTCCCATCCCACCACCTGAACCGAAGTGGTCAGCCACATTAGCCTGCCCGGAAGCTTCGAATGCTCCACTTTTATATTTCTCAATGGCATCCTTAATCTTTCCCGAAACACCGGTTATCACTTGAATTCCAGCAGCGGACAATACCTGGAAGGCATTGGGACCGCAATTTCCGGTGAGCACTGCCTCTACTCCTTTACTAACAATCACCTGACCGGTCGAGATTCCTGCCCCACCGGAAGCCATGGCATTAGTGTTTTCAATGGACTCCATTTCCATTGTCTCCGGGTCAACAATGACAAAATACTGGCAGCGACCGAAACGGGGATCTACCTCGGCATCCAAAGTTGCACCTGTACTCGTAATAGCAATTTTCATGATTTACTCCTCTTAGTTTTTATCATAACAATAAGTATTCTAGCTCTCCTTTTCCAGTTCATTCATTCTAGCATCTATTTGCTCTAGCTTAGCCTTTATAGCTTGAGATTGACTCTTTAAAAAGTCCATCTCTTGCTCCTGGCTTTGCTGAGGTTCTAAAGGATTATTACCAGAAACAGGCGCTGTATACTGCTGGTAGGGCGCTGCCGCCTGAGGCCCAGTGATACCACTGGGAAAATAACCACACCTCGGCAGTCCACCTCTTCCCAATCCTACATAAGGCCAGGGCGGAGAGCTTCCACGGAAGCCAAACCTACCAACTGTCCCTCTACCAAATCCATTAGTCATGTTTCACCTCCTATTCTTTGGGCTCTTCCAAACTATCTTATGAGTATCTTTATCACTACATTGCTCACAGTAGCCCTCTAAGTAAAATTCAACCTTGGTAACATTGAATCCATGCTCATTCTGTACTTTATCTACCAGCTTGTGAATCAACGGGCTCTCTATCTCTATTACCTTTCCACAGCAGGTACACACCAGGTGCTGATGCTCAGACGACCGTTTTATCTCATAATAACAGCGTACCTTTCCAAGCCTTCTCTCATCAACCAATCCCAGTTGCTTGAAGAGATTCAGGCTGCGGTATATGGTCGCCGAGCTGATGAACTCGCCTTTACTACTGGCAAGTCGATACAGTTCCCGGGCATCTACATGCCCGCCTGCCTGCTGAATCAGCTCTAAAAGCAAACGCCGTTGAGCAGTCATCGGGTGTCCCTGCATTTCGCCACTGTGTTTGCGACTGAGTCTCAATTTCATAAATGTATTATACCCTTTCGCACCAACCACTTGTCAAATAGACCAATCCCACCAGTAATGCTAGACTGGGGCAAGTCCGACTCGTTTAGCGCCAGCTTAACGATTGGTACAATTACCACGGATAGGTCAAAAGCAATTCAGTTATGTTTAAATGCAGGAGGAGGTTTTGATGAAAGCATTAGGTATCGTTGGAAGTCCCAGGAGAGGTGGCAACACGGAACTGTTGATGAAGCTTACACTGGAGACAATTGCCGAGCAGGGTATAGAGACCGAGCTACTTAGTTTGGCAGGGAAAGATATACGCCCATGCACGGCCTGCAATGCTTGCAAGAGTGAGGAGAAATGTCCTATCGATGACGATTTGTTTCCTATTTACCTGAAGATGAAAGAGGCTGATGCCATAATCATTGGTACACCTGTTTACTTCCAGGGTCCTTCCGCTCTTGTCAGAGCGTTCATCGAGCGTGCCGGCTACATCTCCAACCAGCATGGACGGGTGTTTTCTGGCAAAGTAGGGGGGCCACTCGTAGTAACGCGCCGTTCAGGGATGAGTCTTACTCACGCCCAGTTTCTTCTCTGGTTTTCTGGCCAGCATTTCTTTATCCCTGGTTCCAATAGTGTTGCTATAGGCAGGGATAAAGGTGAAGTGTTAACAGACAAAGAAGGAGTTAGCATTGCCCGAGAATTCGGGAAAGGTGTGGCTTTCCTGCTAACAAAACTCTCTAAATAACCCGCCGATGGTTTTTCCCACTCGCACGAGAAAAATGTAGAGGAGTGGACATGTCCCCTTTTCTGTGCCAATCGCAGTGGAAACAGTAAGAGACACAGGATATTGTGAAAGCACAAGGGTGAGGACATGATGATTATTGTTCGGGGGTGGTATTAGAAGTGGGAGCAACCCAAGGTTATTGAAATAACCGGACAGAACGACAGTAACAGAGGGGAAAATAAAGGTGAGTCACATCCATGACGGTTACCCGACTGGATGTGACTCACGGTTTAATCTAACTTATCTACTAAGTCGGACTTTACGGTAGCAATCGCTGCAGTAAACTGGTCTGTCTTGGCTAGGCTGAAACGGTACTTCGGTGCTTTTGCCACAATCGGCACAAGTCGCTGGGAACATCTGGCGCGGAGCTCTGTAACTGTAGTCGCCATTGCCATTACCATTACCATTGCGCTCTGACTTCCTTGCGCGGCGGCATTCCGTACAACGTTTCGGTGTATTGGTGTAGCCTTTAGACTGGAAAAATTCCTGGTCTTCGACGCTGAAAGTAAACGTCTCGCCACAATCAGCACATACTACGGATTTATCTTCGAAACTCATTGGATGACCTCCTCTTTTATTATTAGTTAAAGTTAGGGCCATTCAATACTTAGCAGACTCTGTGCAAATAGCTTCCGTGAAGCTTGATATAAACTAAACTATAACTTGTTCCAAGTATAGCATAGAAGGAATACTATTACAATTAACACTCCCGTGAGTGTCAAAACTCTTTAGAAATATCATCCCTACGCATATGGTATAGTTCCAATAAGAAAAGGAAGTTAATGATAACTAACGATAACTAATGGTTGAACCGCTAGGCGAACTAAAAAAGATATGCCTGAAGGGTAGATACGATAAAGCTCATCCGCAACCATGGGCTTCAAAGTACATCAAGCGCCGTATTTCCATACATTTTACCAGACTTTGCCTTATCCTGGGATTATCAGCAAACCAGGCAACACTGACCTCCCTTCTTCTTGGAATTGCTGCAGGTATCTTCTTCGTAAGACCTCAACCACTCTACTGGCTCATTGGCTTATTAATCCTGTGTCTGTCTCTGATTTTTGATGATGTAGACGGCGAAATTGCCAGGTACAGAAAGCAGTCATCTTCAGAAGGCAGATATTTTGATGTTATAGTAACGTATTTCTTGTTTCCATACATCCTGGCATGCATGTCATTTGGTCTCTATAATATTGTTCAAGGTCTTGAGATATTTATTGCAGGTTTTCTTGCGGTAATAGGGATGAGCCTTGTTTTTGTTCATAAACCCCTGGCACAGTCAATCCAATATGAACAGAACCTTCCGTATATCGCTCCCAGAGCCGCAGCCAGGAAGCAATACGGCATCATTAACCATGCGTATAAGCTGGCCAAAGCTATATTAATCATCCCTGAATTCACCTTTATTCCACAGTTCTTGCTGGTTACTATCCTGGACTGCTTCATTGAACCATTTCACATTGCCTGTTTTACAGTAAACACCAGATTCCTGTACCTGGTGTTTTTTGCTGCAGGGACAATAGCATCAGTAATAGTCCGATACTACGCTGTGAAACGTTTTGGCATCGATGTTAGTGTAGGAGTTGAATAAACACCGTGACCCCATATAGAGAGTATTCCCGTTGCGCATATGTATTTTCGATGTCATGGTACTCACGTCTGTCCTGATGCCACCCAAAACGTCTATTCTGTACCTGTAGTGTGTCATATAAGGCATAGGCGATATCTGAACCACTTGTCATCAGAGCCCCAACATCGCAACGACAGAGGACCTCCTCCGCTATTCCTGCCAGCAGGTAAGCCAGCTTATACCGTAATTGCGGGATAAACCTGCTGCTATTTGAAGTAATTGCACAATTATTACCCTTTATTTTATAAACAGAGTAACGACTGGTACCCATGAACATCCCTGTTTATTGATTACTTCAGGCTTTTTTTACCACTTGAAAAATTCTCTTCGCCTCTATGTAGTCCTTAACGAAGTCAACTTCAGTCCATTCACCCTCCATCACCTCATAATGAATATCATGCCCTTTTTCAACAAGCCTCACAGATATTTGTGAACGACCAAGTTTATTAATAGCACATTCCTGCAATAACACTTTGTAAGCCGCTAACCCACGTTCTTTTATTCGTGAGATATCTGCCCACTCACCAAAGGATTCCTCTGAAGGAAGATGCTTCCCAGCATTTACCACCTTGTTACCAGATACCTGCACTTTATCTGCCTCATTATCACAGCGCTTATGGTCGATTAACAGACAATACTCATGCTGGTTCTCCAGTAAACTTTATAATGATTTCTCTGGGAATACAGTATCACAGGACATAACAATTATATCCGTATCCATGAAATCTATCGCTTTTACCAAAGATGCGGTGCTTGATGTCGTAAGGTAGTCAGGATTATGAAAGAAAGACACCTTGTCCTTGAATTGCTCAGTAATCTTTTCTGACCGATACCCGGTTACTATAGCAACATCGGTAATACCATACGATTTCAGGATTCGTATCTGGCGAGCCATGATACCTTCCCCATTTATTGGTAAAAGCCCTTTTGTTCTATACCTGGTAAGGGCTCCAAGGCGTGACCCTCTTCCACCAGCCACGATTATAGCTTTCATTCCGCAAATCCTTTCTCTATCCTGATATGTATTTCTCGTCGGTTACCGGTTCACTACAGTTAGACTTGTCGTAGAAATCGAAGTGCCTGAGCTCCTTTAATGTAACTATTTCGCTCTGGCCAGGCAGTGCAAAATATCAATTTATCTGGTTGTGGTTTATCCATGATTGCTTTTATGTCGGCAGCAATATTGCCCATCAAGAACAGGCTCTCGTAGAAATACAGATATCGTCCATGGCATCTTGATATTGCTTTCTTTGTTTGTAAATATGCCATTCGTGGAGTGGCTACTTTACTTGTCGAGGTAAGAGATATTACGTCGAGGTTTTCGGGTATCTCTCCATCCAAAATTACTGTGGGAGTTAATCCATAATTTATAAACTTCTCAGTTCCTACCACGGCACCAATAATGTCGTGAGCAACAACTCCAATTTTTTCTGGTAAGGGCATATTCACAATGCAGGCTTGCTAAGCTACCCCATGTGCTGTCCGCCGATGACGTTGAGGCGGGTGCCGGTGACGTATGGCGCCAGTTCCGAGGTAAAATAGAGCACCGCATTGGCGATGTCCTCTGGCTTGCCCAGTATCTCCGTCTCCACTCCATCCCGGCGGAAGGGAATAGTACCGCCGAGAACTTTCAACTGCGCCTCTCCGAACTGTGCTCCCTCAGTTTTGATAGGCCCGGGGTTGACAACATTAACGGTTATACCGTATTTACCCAGCCAGCGTGCTGCCAGCATGGTCATGCCCATGATACCGGCTTTTGCTGCTGAGTAGGAAGGGGTAGAGAAATAGCCGCCGTTTATCGCGGCCAGTGAACCAATATTGACAATCCTCCCCGAGCGCTGCTCCATCATTGGTTTGGTAACCGCCCGCATGCAGTAGAAAACTCCGGACAGGGCTACATCAATCTCCTGCGCCCACCTCTCATCTGTCATGTCCAGAAATGGATTGGCCTTTGACGGGTCAACTGCTATTGCCATCTGTGGCAGGACCGCGGCGTTGTTTACCAGGATGTCTATCCTGCCCCATTTCTCAAGGAGTTGCTTGATGGCCCCATTAACTTGGGCGCTTTTGGAGACATCGGTACGCATGGCTATGCCCTCTCTGCCCATCTCCCTTATCTCTCTGGCGGTCTGCTCGATGGTCTCCTGAGTCCTTCCCCAAACCGACACATCAGCCCCTTCTCTTGCCAGCGTTATAGCAATGGCCTTGCCCAGACCCCTGCCAGCACCGGTGACAATGGCTTTCTTATCCTTCAACATCATGTTGCTGCCCTCCCTGATTAACTTAGCTTAGTGATGACAATTTACGAAACCCAATGGCGCTTGTCAAGCACTGTCTATTCAGGGTACCGCATTCCATACTTTGTTGACCGGATACTTCTTAATCTTTCATACCTAATCTGTACACTTCGTCAATTTGTGAGATATTCTATACTTTGACTGAAGTTATGGCATTGATTGAACAATGGCAAAAGCGATACAATCACATACGCTCGCGTAGCTCTGAAACATATGTCATGAAGATAAATAATACATCCCCAATATATCAGGAAATACAGCATTTTCGTCAACTCTGGGTATGGGTACTCATGCTCTTCATATCCGTGCTTTGCATATATGGAGCAATACAACAGCTGATAATGGGTAAACCGTTCGGCAATAACCCTGCATCGGATAGCATGTTAATTGTTATTACTATCATCTTCGGTTTTGGTTTTCCCGTTTTTATGTACAAAATTCATTTAACAACAGAAGTACATGAAGATGGACTATATTTTCGATATTTCCCGCTTCACCTATCTTTCCGTAAAATAAATCTGGAAGATATCGCTGGATTTAATGTGGAAACGTACAGGGCCATAATAGATTATGGTGGTTGGGGTATAAAGTACGGACGGAAGGGCCAGGCTTATAATGTGAGTGGAAACCGGGGAGTACAGCTACAGCTCTCAGATGGCAAACGCATATTAATTGGGTCACAGCGTGCTGAAGAACTGGCTGAAGCACTTAAGTCAGCGCTGAGAAAATGATGCAGGGATATCTGCTTAAGTCTTGAGGCTCTTGAGAGCTTTATAGTCGCTAAAAATTACCTCTGGTAGGTGCCAACGAGACGGTTCATCCCGATAACAGATGGCTCAATGCGCTCTAATAGCTGCCAAAGGGTAAGACCAGGCTCCAGGTCAGGTTCTGTATTTAAGGCAAGCAACCAAAAGAAGTAATGATGTATCCCATGCCCATTGGGAGGCATCGGACCCATGTAACCCTCCTTATTTCTGCCATTAAGCCCCCTAGTGTATTCTTTCGTATCTTCCAACAGGCTGGTAACCAATCCTGGTATGTTATAGATAACCCAGTGAACAAAACCATAGGTGCTGCCAGACACTACCGGGGCATCAGGGTCATGACATATTAACGCAAAAGAGCGTGTTCCGTCTGGAA
>CAZZHQ010000078.1:7848-11756 GCA_964654015.1 uncultured Dehalococcoidales bacterium
GCCGCTCTCATTGGTAAATTACTTCCCCAGCCAATGCCAAAAAGAGGAACAAAAAGTATAACTAACCACATACTTTGCGCAGTGGCAAAACTGAAAAGCAACAGCCCCAACCCTACTAAAACAATGAATGCTGTTGTTACCTGTATCCTTTTAAACCTGTCACCAAGCCAGCCGGCAGAAAGTCGACCACCGATGCTAGCGAGCGGAATAGCCATTGCCACCATGCTGGAGGTTGACCTTGCCACACCAACACTGCTGAGATACGGCATCACGTGCACAATCACGGCACTTATAGGGATAATAACCAATGTCATTGCCAGTCCAATGTGCCAGAAGGTACGGCTCTTCAGGGTCTCCTTTACCCCAATATCCACCTCAGAGACCTGTGCTTGAGCCGGGCGATCCAGTGTAATTTCAGTAGTACTTTGCTCACCATCAGGTAGATACCCATACTGTTCCGGCTTATTTCTAACTAAGATGGACAGTGGTACACCTACAGCCCATACGCCAACACCTAAAATTAGAGCGGTAGTACGCCAGTCATACACGTCGATTAATTTGACTATCGCCGGGACCAATAGACTACCAAGCGCAAAGCCACAAGCCATTATACCGGTGGCAAGGCCTGCATTTTTACGGAACCAGTTACTCACTGCTGTGACCATTACCGTGGGGCTCAGTCCACTCATACCAACAGCAACTATGACAAAGACGCCATAGAGCATAACGAGAGAGCTGATATAGCTCAGTAAAATTAAGGCAAGGCCGAGGAGAATAATCCCACCGAATAGTAATCGCCTTGGCCCCCAACGATCCACCAGGAAACCCATGAGAGGTGCAAGCAGACCAACGTTCGCTCCTCGTAGCGATGCAGCCAGAGAAACCTGTGTATAGCTCCAGCCGAATTCATTTATTATCGGCTCAAAAAAGGCAGTAAACCCTAGTGTAAAAGTCCCACCCGAACAGAAAGAAAGAAGAAAACAGGCGGTGACAATCCACCAGCCATAAAATACCCTGGAAGGCTTCCTGGTTAAATCCACTATATAAACGTCCCTATTCTCATTTTCTTTCAGGACTCACATCAACCACCAGGCATATATCTTTCAATAGCAGTAACTATAATCTAAGCACTCCGTATGATATCAGGTACCATCATAGCATCGGACTTCCCTGCCAACAATTGCAGTCCATACAAGTCGAGTCGTAGCGATAAAATGACCTTAGGCCACCAGCAGTTACAGAAAATCAAATCTTGTCCGATAAGCTTAGACTTATACTTTATTATTGACTGAAAATGACCTGTCGAATTATAGCATGAAGGATAAAGAGTTGCCGCTGGGCGCGGGTATCACTCCTCAGTGCTCCTGATATCTACCAGGGTATTGTTCATCGATAGGTAATAAGCTGCGCTTTCCATCCTATAGTGCAGGGTATTAACTTTACATCATCCCGAAAATTCAGATTATGGATGGCCCAGTTTTCGGAGTGTAGATCTAATCTTCTCGGGCGATGATTACAAGAGCCCAGTTAGTAAATCATTAGAGAGGTAATTTATTGGTACGTCTATGATAACGGGCGTTTTTCTGGAAAATGCCCAAGTCAGGGTCTCATCTATAGCATCGGAGGATTGAAGCCTGATTCCCTCAATACCAAAGCTATCTGCAAGTTTTACGAAGTCAGGGTTGGAGAAATCGACCGCAAAGGCGCTTCCGAATTTATTCATGCTCTTCCACTTGATGAGGTTATATCCGCCATCATCGAAGACGATGATAACAATGTTAATGCCCAATCGGCTTGCCGTTTCAATCTCTTGAACATTCATCAAAAACCCGCCGTCGCCACAGACCGCCACCACCTTCTTATTGGGATGTAAAAGCTTTGCCGCTATCGCAGCAGGTAAAGCAAATCCCATAGAAGCAAAACCGTTCGATATAAGGAAGGTGTTATTGCCGTAAACAGGATAGAACTTCGCAGTCCATAATTTATTCGTCCCAACATCGCTGATTACAATGTCGTCGTCTCCCAGGATTTTCCGTATGGCATAGAGTACTCGCTGTGGTCGAACCGGCCACGAGTCTACTGCGCCCTCCCTCTCAAAGGTTTCAAGAAGCTCCTGATGTATTGCCGAAATATATTCTGTCTTCTTGTTACAACTGAGCATCCCTTCAAGTAGTTCCAGGGTTTCTCTGATATCAGAATTGATTTCAACCCTGGGTGCATAGTAGTAATCTACCTCCGATGTGGTGAAGTCTATGTGGATGATTTTCTTATCTAGATCAGCGTTCCACAACTTGGGGGGATACTCAACGAGGTCATAGCCGATGGCAACGACCAGGTCCGATTTTTGAAACACGGCAGTGAGCTGCCTGTCCTTGGCCAAGCCAAGGGTACCTATATAACAGTCGCTCCTTGCTGTTAGCGCTCCTTTGCCCATGAAGGTAGTTACTACCGGGATGTCAAAAAGTTCTGCAAACTTCTGGAGTTGAAGGGATGAATTTTTTCTAACCACCCCATTGCCAGCTAGAATCACTGGGAACTTTGAGGTTTCGATTAGCTCCGCTGCCTGTCTCAGAGACTGCCTGTCGGGAGAACTCCTCCGTGCTCTGATGGGCGGGATTGGATTTTCGTGAGTATCACTGATTTCTCTGGATGCTATGTTGTCCGGTAGCTCCAGGTGGACAGAACCTGGTTTTTCTGTCTCCGCAATCTTGAAAGCCTTCCTTACAACTTCCGGTACTACATCGGGAAGCTCGATTCTTGTGTTCCACTTGGTTGCGGTCTCAAAGTTATTCACAACGTTAATATACTGGTGCGATTCCTTGTGGATGCGCCTCAGGTCGGCCTGACCTGTGATGGCAACAAGGGGTGCTCGGTCGAGAAATGCGTCAGCGACCCCTGTCAGGAGGTTAGTAGCCCCGGGTCCGAGGGTCGCGAGGCAGACTCCTGCCTTCCCACTCAATCTCCCATACGCATCCGCCATGAAGGCAGCAGCCTGCTCGTGCCTTGTGAGTACGAATCTGATTTTTGATCTGCTCAGTGAATCCATAAGATCCAGAGTCTCTTCCCCTGGTATGCCAAAGATTAATTCAACCCCTTCGCTTTCAAGACAGGTCACGAGTAAATCAGAGGCTTTCATAGCTCCCTCCTACTTCCTGTTTCCGTTAATTCCCAGTTTAGCTTCATAGCTCCCTAAAATGCAGGGATGTTGATACCACACTTCTTAATTATACCCCCTTTTCAATGACACCATACATGATAACAAATAGATTAAAATAGATAAAAATGGATAAGAACTCTACGTATTCTCAAGGGGCCGTTTAACAGTCTCATTAACCTGGGCGTTTTCGGAGACACTAGTACTCATAGCGATGTCCTTTCTGATTGCCTTAAATTGAGAAACTACGAAACTCTCACTACAACTGGTACAGAAATGGGGGCATGTCCAACGGCTTTGTCACTAGCTTAATGATAGGTACGACTATCGGGTGCAGGTCACTTTCCTTTATAATATTACAGAGGCTAATTTGGAGCGATTCTCAAGATGTCTAAAATAAAATTAATTTGCATATCGGCATTATTGATTGTGCTTTTCGTTAATGGCATCGCCTGTACCCAAGTACCAGCAGGATCTCGGGAGGAAAGCCAGCAAGTTGCAGAAGAATTCGTTAGAAAGGAAGCCACCTTTCAGTTTGATGGTATACCAGAAACTCTGAAAATGATAAGCACTACCTCCATGGGCGACGGCTGGAAATTTACTATCGAGTTTGATAGCCGTCAGGCTGGTTATGGTAATAGGAGCGGGCAAGCACTCGCTGAGGTAATTACACGGCACACGACAGAAATCACAGTTCAAGCTGGACAGGTAAGCACAGCTATTATGGATGGGCAATGGGACATGATTAAACAGT
>CAZZHQ010000079.1:0-11602 GCA_964654015.1 uncultured Dehalococcoidales bacterium
CGGAACATTTGCGGGCACAGACCAAAAACAAGATTCTGGCGCAATATCTTGGGCGGGAAACCTGTGGCTTTCGCTTTCTGGTTGCAGAAGATTCCTACACGCATGAAGAAAAGCGGTTGTATGACCTTTTTATCTCCACATTTGGAGCGCCGCCGGCAGGGAATCGAGTAAGCCCTGGGAGGAACCACGGATGAAGGCTAAAGTGACCGAACATAAAAAATTAAGAGATGAAATAATCTCGGCGCAAGAATATGCTGGCAACATCATCCGCTCCATGACGGAAAGTCTCATCGTCCTTTCGCCGGAGGGCAACATTGAAACTGTCAATGCTGCCACCTGTGCGCTTTTGGGCTATGAAGAAAAAGAAATCATCGGCCAGCCAGTGGGAAAGATTGTTGCAGAAGAAGAAGAAGAAGAAGAAGAAGAAGAAGTCCTGTTCAAAGGGTCAGGGATTGAGGATTTAATTAAAAAGGGATCTATTCGAAATGTAGAGAAAACATACCTGTCAAAAGATGGCACAAAAATACCTGTGCTCTTTTCAGGGTCGGTCATGCGCGACGATGATGGCAAGATTCAGGGGATCGTATGTCTGGCACAGGATATCACCGAGCGAAAGAGAGCGGAGGAAGCACTGCAGTCCAGTGAAGCAAACCTGCGCCGTGTCATAACCAAGAATGCAGATGGCATCATCATTGTCGACCAGGATGGAGTTGTGCGCTTTGCCAACCCAGCAGCGGGATCCCTCTTTGGCCGTAAGGAAGAGGAACTCACAGGTGAAGTATTCGGTTTTCCTATAGAGGCAGGTGAAAAAACGGAGCTTGACATCGTGCGTAAGGATAGAGAAACAGCCATAGCAGAAATGCGCGTGGCGGAAACCAAGTGGGAAGGGGAAACCACCTATCTTGCGTCGCTGCGTGACATCACCGAGCGTAAGCGGGTTGAGGAGGAGCTACGCGAGCTCGACCGTATGAAATCTGAGTTCATCTCCAGTATCTCGCATGAGCTGCGCACCCCTCTTCACTCGATTAAGGGCTTTACAAAATTGATACTTCAAGGAAAGGTTCCTGACCCTGGGATACAAAAAGAATTCCTGACCACCATAGATAAGCAGAGTGAGCATCTTGGTAGGCTGATTGACAGCTTGCTTGATATGTCGCGCCTTGAATCCGGCCGATTTCAGATCCAGAAGCAACGCCTGTCAATAAAGGACATAATCCATGAGACGGTAGAGAGTTTTTATAGTCTGGCCAGTGAGAAGGATACCGTAATCGATGAGGATATTCCAGCAACACTGCCCGAGATAGAGGCCGATGGGGAACGGGTGAGACAAGTGATGATCAATCTGCTCAGTAACGCCGTAAAGTTCAGCAATGATGGCAGTAGCGTCACGGTAAAGGGCGAGGTCAACGGTAGTGAGCTGCTGGTGCAGGTCATCGACCGTGGTATCGGCATTCCCGAGGAGGCTATGCAACACCTCTTTGAAAGGTTCTATCGAGCTAAGGACACCATGGCTAGGGGTGGCGCTGGGTTGGGTCTTTATATCTCAAAGCAGATTATTGAGGCACACGGTGGGCGTATCTGGGTAAGAAGCAAGGTAGGAGAAGGTAGCACGTTTAGTTTCACCTTGCCTCTGGGTCAGGCTGGAGGTTCTCGTGAATAAGAAGATTTTAGTTATTGAGGATGACCCAAGTGCCTTAAGGTTAATGCAATACACCCTGGAACAGGAGGGCTACCAGGTACTTCTGGCAAAGAACGGGCTGGAAGGGATTGAGAAAGCCAAAAATGAAGAGCCAGTCCTCATCATTTTGGACATTATGCTGCCGGGTGTAGACGGCTTTGAGGTTTGCCATCGCCTGCGGACTGAGCCTCACACTGCCCAGTTACCTATCCTGATGATCTCGGCGAAAGCTCGGGAGATAGATAAAACCACTGGACTCAAGGTAGGGGCAGATGATTACATTACCAAGCCGGCAGACCCTTCAGAGGTAGTAAGTCGAGTAGAGACTCTGCTGGCACGAAAAACTGTGGCCAGCTCAAAAATGGTTGCCTTCCTTGGCTCAAGAAGAGGGATGGGAACAACTACCCTGGTGGTCAATGTAGCCATTGCTTTGTCGCAGAAGGGTAAGCGGGTTACTGTGGTTGACCTCTGCCCCAACGGTAGCAATGTAGCCGAGCACCTTGGACTTAGACCCGGACGCACTGTGACGGAGCTTTTAGTGAAACCCATAGATGCTATTGACCGTCGTGATTTAGAAACAGCACTGGCAGTTCACCACACAGGCGTAAGGCTACTAGTTGTGCCTCAGCCCTCTGGAGAGCACAAAGAGATTTCGCCAGCTGATGTTGATTTGCTGTTTGGGAGGCTTCGGGAGATGACCGATTATCTTCTTATAGACTTACCATCTCAACCCTCCGATGTCAGGAATGTAGCCCTCACTAAGTGCGACCTTATCATAATTGTGGCCGACCTCAAAGCTCTACCCAGCATTAAGTCCACTGCAGCCCTTCTGGGCGTTTCTGATATTCCTCGGGAACGAATGGGCACAGTGGTCATCGACCGTGACGCCATATTTCCCGAGGCGGAGACCTCCAAAATGAAAGGCTTTGTAGAGGAACGCAGTGGGATCAGCTTATTGGGAAGCATACCTTACGATACTAAGGTTTCCCTGGAACTTGTGCCCGGCAGCGCTCCGGTAATGCTCTCTAGCCCCAATTGCCCGATGGCCTGGTCAATAAGAGAGGTGGCTGAACGTATAATTGGTGAAAAGATAAGCAATAAGGAGCCCTCATAAGCTCAGGGGAAAAGAGCATGGACAGAGATAAAGAGGTATTCGCCGATAGGGCAACGAGAAAAAGTCTGGGGGAAATGCTGATTGAAGGGAACCTCCTTACCGCTGAACAATTGGAGAGTGCCCTGGAATTGCAGCGTAGGCAGGGTGGGAAACTGGGCGAAATCCTGGTAAATCAAGGGCTGGTCAAAGCTGAGGAGTTGGCAGCAGTGCTTAGCCTGCAGCTGAATATGCCTCTAATTGACCTGAAGAGGCACATGGTTGAACCTAACGTCCTGCAGTTAATCCCTGAAGATATGGCGAGAAAACATACCCTTATCCCGCTTGATGTGGTGGGTAATTCGCTAGTAGTGGTTATGGCTGACCCGGGGGACATCCGTACCATTGAGGACATCAAGGCCCAGGCGAAGATGAGGGTTGAGGTAGCACTCGGTATCCCTTCCGATATTGAGCAAGCGATTGACCTTAACTACAGGTCTAAGGGCGAAATAGAGAAACAAGTAAGCCAGTTTGCACCTCCCGTTGAGGAGGAGACTGTGGTTACCTCGGAGCTCATTGCCAGGACACCTATTGCTCAAACCCTTGACCTACTTATCACGCAAGCAGTACGGGATAGAGCCTCGGACGTTCACATTGAACCACAGGAAGATAGGCTGCGAATGCGCTACCGCATTGATGGCATTCTGCATGATATGTTTTCCTTGCCACTGAGTGCTCACACGGCGTTGGTGACCAGGGTCAAAATCCTGGCTGAGATGAACATTGCCGAGCAAAGACGCCCTCAGGATGGTCAGTTCTCAATCAGGGTAGGGGATAGGGATATTGACATTCGTGCTGCCGCTATGGAAACGGCATATGGTGAGAGGGTGACATTACGAATCTTGGATAAACTTTCTCTTTTCACCTTGCCTGAGCTGGGTTTCTTGCCTGATGCTCTCAAAAAATATCGGACGATGCTGAAGAGTGCCTTTGGCCTGATACTGGTCGGCGGCCCCACTGGCTCGGGTAAAACCACTACCCTCTACGCATCGATTAACCAGCTTGACGAAAACGAGCGTAATATCGTGACAATTGAAGATCCCATTGAGTACCGTTTCATGAACATCAACCAAATCCAGGTTCACCCCAAAGCTGAGATTACCTTTGCCAGTGGGCTACGGGCTATCATGCGTCATGACCCTGATATAATTCTGGTAGGCGAGATACGGGACAAAGACACGGCGACGACAGCAGTTCAAGCTGCCCTGACCGGGCACCTAGTACTTTCTTCGATCCATGCTAATGATGCTGTTAGTGTTCTTTTCCGACTAATGGACCTGGGTGTTGAGCCGTATCTCATCTCTTCAACGCTAGTCGGTATTGTTGCCCAACGGATGGTTCGCCGTATCTGTAGTCACTGCCGGGAGCAGTGTCAGCCATCTGTGGAGGAGCAAATCACCTACGGGGAAGAAATGAAGCAACAGCCAACCACCTTTTATAGCGGGGTAGGGTGTAATCTTTGCGCCAACACCGGCTACCGGGGAAGAACTGGGCTTTTCGAGCTTCTGGTTATAAGAGAGGAAATTAGAAGGATGTTACTCAGTAAAGCCAGTGCCGGTGATATTAGAGCGCAGGCACTCAAAGAAGGAATGGTAACCATGAAACGTGATGGGATGCTGAAAGTGAAAGAGGGCATTACCTCAGTGAGTGAGGTGCTACGTAGCGTGTTTTCCATTGGCTAACAATCGGTGTACAAACATGGCATATCAGTTTACAGCCTATACCCTTGATAAAAAGATTGTGAAAGGTATTATTGATGCCACTTCCGAAACTACGGCGGAGGAAGCCCTATACCGGGCTGGGTATCAGCGCATCCTCAGCCTGAGGGAGGTACAGCCAAGACCAAGTTTAGAAAAACTGATGCCAACCCTGTTTGGGGTTAAGATTCAGGATGTGATTGACTTCTCGCGCCAGCTAGCCACTCTAATTGAGTCCGGTGTTACCATCCTCACAGCGCTAGAGCTACTTGAGGGACAGGCCTCCAGAGCTGCCTTCAGAAAGGTTATCGCTGGGTTGGTCGAGGAGCTTCGCGGAGGCAGCTCTCTTTCTCAAGCACTGAGCAAATACCCACAGGCATTCTCCTATACCTACTGCCAAGTAATTAAAGCAAGCGAGCAGGCAGGAAACTTTGAGGTCGGTCTGAGGCAAATAGTTGGCTATATGGAGAAACAGGCAGCGACGGCAAAAAGGATAAGAAGCGCCATGGCATATCCTGCCCTGGTATTACTCATGGCCTGCGGGGTGTTTGCTCTACTCATTACTGTTGCCCTGCCGCCACTGGTTGGACTATTTACCTCACTCGGTGCTGAATTGCCCTGGACGACGAGGCTGCTTATTGCTACTGCCGACTTCGTCATCAACTATAAGCTCTACCTTCTGGAGGGACTACTTATACTAACTATTTTGATTTTTGGCTTCATGAGGCTACCGGCGGTAAAACTGACCATAGACAGGTTCATGTTGAAGATTCCGCTTATTGGCACTATCAATATACAGCGCAACATGTGCCAGTTCTGCCAAACAACAGCCATGCTGCTAAGAGCCGGGCTTCTGTTGCCCCAGATAATGAATGTCGTTATTCAAACCGTTGGGAACAGAATTATCCGCCAGGCATTAAGGGAGGTCAGAGACAAGCTGGTTCAGGGGCAAGGTTTATCCCAGCCGATGGCTGCGGTTGACCTATTCCCTCGGCTTCTGGTGGAGATGGTAGTTGTGGGGGAGAAAACAGGCACCATAGACTCTACCCTCGCCACGCTCGCTGACTTTTATGAACAGAGAGTTGACCAGCGAATCAATACCCTCATATCAATGATAGAGCCGACATTAACGATACTCGTTGGGCTGGTGGTTGCTTTTATTGCACTTTCAATGATAACACCATTATATTCCATACTAAGGTCTATATAATGATTGGCTATGGCGAGTGTTAGAAGATAGAAATGACTGCAAATCAGCGGCTAAAAAGCGTAAGAGTCTTGGTTGAAGACGAAACAGGATTGGGCTTGGTCGAGTCTTTAGCCGCAGTTGCCATCTTAGGGGTTGCCATGGTTGCTTTCGTAGTCGCCCTATCAACAGGGTCAATTGCAGTGCGTGAGAGCGACCAGGAAGCTGTGGCACAGAGCCTGGTACAGACTCAACTGGAATATGTCGAGAGCTACCCATACAATTCAGAAGCAGCTACCTATCCTTATGCCTACATCTATAACGGAACTTACAATCCTAACCCCATTACTCTACCGGAAGGATACGATATCTCCGTTGAAGTTAGCCCTATCCCCGATACTGATACCGACATCCAGCAAGTAACCGTAACCATCTCCCGAGAGGGGGAGGAGATACTGACGGTTGAGGACTATAAGGTGAACCGATGAGGGGGCAGAAAGGGTTTACAATAACTGAGCTGCTTGTAACCGTGGCTATCACCGGACTTATCGCCAGTTTCCTGGGCACGGCTGTCTATCAAATTATCACCGTCACTGAGTATGGCAGTGATAGGATGATAGCCGTGCATGAACTTCAAAACACAGCTCATTGGGTCAGTCATGATGGGCAGATGGCAAATATAGCCAGTGGTGGCAATGAGCTGGCGCTGACTCTTCCAGATGGCTCTTCAATCACCTATGCTGTGGTGGGCACTGAGCTTAGCCGCACTGCCGGTGGCTCACAAATGATATTAGCACGAAATATTAGTACGGTTGAATTCTTGGCTGACGAGTGCCAGGAGACCTTCACTGCTGGTTCCTTTTTTGAGGAGCGCACACAGCGTATCATCACCATGACCATAACCTCGTCCCCTGTGGGGAGACCAGACGTAAGTGAGCAGAAAACATACAAGATTTGTCTTCGGCCAACCGAACCATCTGAGGGCGAGTGGAGGACGGAATGAGGAATAGCGAAAGGGGACAAGCCCTTCCTCTTGCCTTACTTGTCTTGGCGGTAGGCACGCTGGTCATAGCCCCTTTCCTCGGCCACGCCAGTAGCAGCCTTATCGGCTCTAGAATCTACGGGCAGGCGATAACCGAGCAGTATTCCTGCGATGCCGGGGTTGAGTGGGCGTTGTGGAGGCTCAAGGAGAACCCGGTGCTCACCACTGATACCGCCTATCGTTCTTCCGTCCTTGAACCCATTCCCACTGAAGTAAATGGGTCTTCCTTCCCCACCACCGAGATACGATATGTTGAAAACGCCGGCGGTACGGCGACGATAACACCGGAGTGGGTAGACGGGCAAGGCTGGTATGACTACCCAATCGGCCTAGTAACGTCCGGCACCCTGACCGTGGTGATTGATAATATTACTGCCTCCCAAAAAGTGCTAATCAGGCTAAAGGACGAATCAGCCCCGACTCAGGACTTCGAGGGAGACGGCCCATATATAGCCAACTTTGAAATTGACTACACTGGCTCATGCATTGTCCAGGTTAAGCTGCCCAAAGAGTATAGACCACTGGGGCCTGGCCCAATTACTATCACCATCACCTATCCTATTGAAGGTGCCGGAGCTACCGAGACGATAATACCTGAGTGGCTAACTGGGGCAGATTGGGTGCCTTACCCATTCAGGGCAACGGATACGGGCACCGTCCTGGTTGTAGTTGAATGTGAGGCGGATATTGTCAGGATTAAATTAGTGGGGGCACCCGGTTCAGCGGGAAGCTCCCCCTATACCGCACCAGTGGGACCGGTCAGACCAGGCCAGCCCGACCAGCAAATTCAGGTCCAAACCCGCACCTCCACCGGGCATGGTCATGAAGCGCCATACTATGGCCCAGGCACCATCACCATCACCTATCCCATTGCGAGCTATGATATTAGAGCGGAGAAGGGTGACCGTGCTATCACGGTAAGGGCAACAGCAAGCTACATGGCAACGAGGGTAATCTCGTGGCAGGTTGAATAGTAATAGCCCCAGCTCGGACAAGCTAAATACAGGAGCACAGTGTGAAAAGGTGATATAGGAATCGTCGGTAGAAATATAATGATGGAGGATATCCAAAATGTATTTTGACTCGTTGGGTTTGACAAACATACTCCTTACTTTTGTCGTATTGGTCAATTTGGCAATAATTGTGACGCTTTTGAGAATTTTACGGAAATCTTAAATTATTCGGACGGGAGACTTAGGTGAAGGGCAAGCTATTTATCACACTGTTAATTATTATCTTGCTGGTGGTCTATTACCTCCTTGGGATGGGCTATATGAAGCAGCAAAAGGAGCATGAGGCGCTGACATCCCAAATTGCTGATGTCACCCAAACGCTTAGAGAAATACCCAACCTTCCTCAGGACCTTGAGCAGCGGTTAGCTGCTGCTCAGGCAAGCCTGGTTGCTGAGCAGAGCGCATTCCCTAGCAGGATGAACACCACGCAGGTCATCAATAGTATCCTTGAGCTGGCTGATGACTGCGAGGTTAAGGCTATTCCCTTGATAACCCAACCGTGGTCAACAGAGGAGGTTGGGCAACATGACTATTATGTTTTCCGGTTAAATGTGGCAGTCGAGGGGAGTCTGTCTCAACTGCTGACCTTCGTTGACAAATTGGAAAATGGCGAGTTTGAAACCCTCGTCGTGGAGGGGCTGAAGGCCACTAGGGTCACCGAACAGCTTGAAGAAACTGCCGAGGGGACTGTACCTGTCACTGCCAGCTTAGACCTGGCTATCTATGCCCGGGGTTTGACTCATGATTAAGGAGCCTATTGAAAAATGTATGTGACGCTTAATATCAGTGCCACCAGTATAAGACTGCTTTGCGTAAAAGGAAGGCAGGTAAACAAGTGGGCAAGTGCGCCTCTGGCACCAGGGCTGGTCAAAGATGGCCTCATTTTGCAGCCTAAAGCGGTAGGGGCAGCCATAGATGCCCTGTTTACCTCCATGAAAGTCCCTAAGAAACAGGTCATCACCAGCCTGACTGGACTGTCCTTCATTTACCGCATTCTGAGCTTACCCCGGATGAACCCCCCCCTTCTAGACGAGGCTATCCGGCGGGGGGCAAGGAAGGAAATGCCATTACCCGTGGAGGAACTGTACCTTTCCTGGCAAGCTATCGGTGGTGGACGTGATGAGGTGGATTTCTTTGTTTTGGGCGTGCCGCGAAACCTTGTCGATGCCATGGTTCAGACACTAGCCGAGGCGGGGGTGAAGCCTTACCTCATGGAGCTCAAGCCACTGGCGCTGGCTAGAGCAGCTAACCGAGGAGATGCCTTAATAGTGGCTGTGGAGCCTGACTGCTTCGACATTGTTCTGGTAGTTAATGGTATTCCTGCTGTCATGCATACAATGACGCCGAGGGGAGAAGGAGCCAGTATAGAGGACAACATTCAGCGGCTAACCGACGGGTTATCAAAAACAGTGAAGTTCTATAACACCAGCCACCCGGAAACCCCCCTTAGTCCAGACACACCTTTGTTGCTGACCGGAGAGCTGTCGGCTGAGGCTACCACCAGCAAGCTTATCCAAGCCGAGATAGACTACCCAATCGAGCCCTTAGTCCCGCCATTAGAATTTTCGCCTGACTTGCCCCTGGCTATATATGCAACCAATATGGGGCTGGCTCTGAAAAAGGTGCCACAAAAGGCAGTTGCCCGTTTACACGATGTAAATCTCAACATACTGTCCGATAAATATAGGGCTAAAGTCCGCCCGGTAGCACTGCGATATATACTTTTCTCTTTAACTCTGATAATCGCTATCGGTCTCCTGTTCCCCTTATACCAAGTCAAGAGCCAGGCCGATGCTGAAACTATGCATCTGCAAACCGGGTTAAGTGTGATGAGCCAACAACTCCATCAAGCTCGGCTGGCTCTCAACCAGGCAGAGCAAGACGAGGACACTATAAATAAACTAGCCGCCGAGGTAGAAACCCTAAAACAGGAGTATCAATACATTTTGAGCCAGCGTGGTGACTTCGCCAGTAATCTGGAACTGGTCACCAATGCCCTTCCATCTGAAGCCAATTTCACCTACTTGGAAATAGGCACTGACCAGATCGTTGTAGAGGGTGAGGCTGATAGCTCATTCACAGTCGTCAGTTATGCCAAGGCTTTAGAGGCACAAGGAGGGCTGTCAGAAGTTCGTATCACTAAGATTGATAGGGGTAAGAGCACTGGGGTATGCTTCACAATTGTTATCAGTAAATAGGTGTTGCTGAGACTTGTCGTCTTGGATTAATAAACAACCATGTCTATGGTGAGTAAATCGCAAGATTATACGTGGGAAGATAAAAAAATGCATATCGATGACCTGCTTCGCATGACAGTGGTTAAGGGCGCTTCAGATTTGCATCTCAAGGTGGGAGGAGCCCCCGTTCTGCGTATCAATGGCGAGCTCATCCCTCAAGACGAGATGCCTGAGATAACAGCCGAGGACATGAAGCAGGTCTTTGAGGAAATAACCACTAATGAACAAAGAAGCTCCTTTGCCAGCGAGCTGGAGTTAGATTTTGCCTACCAAGCTAACGGCATCGGTCGATTCCGCATTAACGTATGTCTTCAAAGAGATACAATTAGTCTTGCCTGTCGCCCGGTTCGAACGCAGATCCCTACTATAGAGGAGTTAGGACTGCCGGAGGTGTGTAAAAGCCTAGCTCTGAAACCCAGCGGCTTAATCATAGTCACAGGGCCAACGGGATGTGGTAAATCGACTACCCTTGCTGCAATGATGAGCTATCTTAATGAGAAAGAGAAGCGCAAGGTCATCACCATCGAGGACCCTATAGAGTTTGTGCATCAAGATAACAAATGCATGTTCTCTCAACGAGAGCTTGGTATAGATACCAAGTCTTTTGCCAGTGCCCTGAAGCACGCACTCCGACAGGATCCTGATGTTATATTGGTGGGAGAGATGCGAGACCTGGAGACAATGGCCGCCACATTGACTGCTGCTGAAACAGGTCACTTGGTTCTGACCACCCTCCATACTCCTAGTGCCCCCCAGGCCGTTGACCGATTTATTGACATCTTCCCAGCCTACCAACAGCAACAGGTGCGCATACAACTCTCTACTGCCCTTGAAGGAGTACTCTACCAGACTCTAGTGCCTAGAATTGATGGCTCAGGGCGTGTTGCCGCTGTAGAGGTGATGCTTGCTACCTCAGCCGTTAGGAACCTTATTAGGGAGGGAAAGACTTACCAGCTGATGAACGCGATACAGACGGGGTCTCAATACGGGATGCAAACTTTAGACCAGGCGTTAGTTGCCCTTTGCCGTAACGGAATTATAAGCCGGGAAGAGGCACTGGCTCGTAGTATAGATGCGGAGGAATTAAAGGGGATGCTTGATGGGTCTCATTAGTAACAATCAAGGCAAAATAATCAAACCTAAGCTGGGAGAAATAGTATCCATTTTTCGGAGTTCAATCTTGTTCGGCTTGGCAGGAGATGGACTGCACCCCTATGACTGGACAGGTAAGGTTAGGAGAGTCTGGCGGGCCAGGATGCGGATGTAGGTGATATCCGAAAGCCACACCTGGTTTAATCAGCTGATGACCATCCCCTTGATAAAATTGGGATACCTGAGAAAGCTGTGCCTTGAGTCCGTGGTCTTCACCCATTTCCTCTTGACTCGGCAGAGAAGGTCACTCTCCCGCATCAACCTGAGCCCCTTCTTGTGATTGCTTTTTCCAGTGGTAAAGCTAGATGCTGGTAGAGAACCAGGGTTACCGTGCACATTTATTCGAGTCCGGCGGCAAGATTTGGTTTCTGCTGTATTCGTGGTATAATTACAGGCGAAAGCGGTTCGAGTTACTGGAGGTGCTTTATGGCGGTGCGATTTATCCTT
>CAZZHQ010000080.1:0-11472 GCA_964654015.1 uncultured Dehalococcoidales bacterium
GTTCACAAAGCCGGTGAAATAATACCGGAAATCATAAAACCTGTCACTGAAAGGGGATGGCGATTGCCGCCACGCTGCCTGGTTATCTTTAGTTCATCTACCATTTCTCTTTCCTTTCAGCCTCAGTCTCTCTGCTACCTTGAGACTCTGCTTTAGGACTTGCTTTCTCAGTTTCTCCGTTGCTTCTTTTGACAGATGGATTGGTTTTATTAAATAGCCCATTAGTCCATTCTCCCTATCTCGTCTATTAGAATACCGTCGAGGTGATTGAGCTCGTGCTCGAGCTCCTGAGCAGTTAGTCCTCTGCCCTTGAAGGTGCGTTGCTCGCCATCGAGGTTCAGTCCTTTGAGTTTGACAATCTTGTGCCTCTGGACGGAGAACACCTTGCCAGGGATGCTGAGACAGCTCTCATTCAATATGACTTTACCTTTAGTGTAGACGAGCTCTGGATTGATTACTACCACACAGTCAGGTGCGTCAGAGAAGGGATTAGGGCGATAAACGAACATTCGCACCAGTTTGCCTATCTGGGGTGCAGCAATACCGATGGGTATAAGACCGTGATACTCCTCACCCATCATCTCTATCAGTGTCTCAGCGATAGCCTTGACCTTAGCGCCTATCTTCTCAATGGGCTGGCTTTTTAGCCTGAGGGTTCTATTCGGGACTGCCAGTAGCTTTGACATTCTTCTTCTCCTTCCACAGCTCATCATACCACTTCCGCTGCTCCTCATCATTGAACTGGACATAGCCGGCAGTGGTGGCCACTGAAGCATGCCCCAGTTGTTGCTGGAGCCGGATAAGGTCACCATAGTTGCCTTTGGTTACCCTGACACTGTGGACTGCCAGGCTGTGTCTCAGGTGATGAGGGTGTGGGTGTCTGTTTTTGGATACCAGGGCATCACCAACCTCAGTTATGCCGATTCTCTCAGCTGCCTGTCTCACTACCAGGTAAGCCATCTGTCTTGTTATGTTTATCACAAACTCAGAATTGCCTGGCCGCTTATCCAGGTATTCGCGGATCTTGGCCAGGGTACCGGTATCAACATCTATCCGCCGCGGCGGATTACCCTTTCGTTTGGCATGTCTGATAATAAGGGCGTTTTCGCCCCATAGGATTTCCGATACTCTTAACCCGAGTACCGGGCTTCTGTCTTTGCCTGGACGGACCAGCTCCGATACCCTCATCCCAGTTCGCCACAGCAATCTTATCAGCAACCGGTCCCTGAGGTTGTCGCAGCCCCTGATCATGGCTTCAATCTGCTCCGGGGTCAGAAACCCACGGAGATCCTTCATCGCCCTGGCATCTACCGGCATTACTTA
Organism: uncultured Dehalococcoidales bacterium; assembly: GCA_964654015.1. Lineage (GTDB taxonomy): Bacteria > Chloroflexota > Dehalococcoidia > GIF9 > AB-539-J10 > JAUUZT01. Next base: position 1,324 of record CAZZHQ010000080.1, read on the forward strand.
AGGCCTCCTTCCAATGTAGGAATCCCCCCCGCAGTTCAAGCATCTCACCTTTTTCATTAGGGGATCGTAGTAGTCAGGTGGTTTCCATGGCAGCTCGCGATATCCATGAGCTCCACAGGAGGGGCATCTGCTATTATCCCTCGAGGGAACTACTTTTTTGACTTCTTCAAGCTTTATTTGCATTTAAGTATCTCTCGTAAGCGACTCCCAGTCTGAATCCAATGTAGGCTACTATCAGAGAACCATTCTTCTCACTTGCGTGTTTTAGTACCCGGTCAACGAATTGTCCCAAACTCCCACTGGGATACTCTACCTCTCGGGTAACCTTAATGAGCTCCTCAGTCAGTTTTAGCCAAAAAGGAGAGTCCGCGTCCTGGGAGTGTTCCCGGAGTATTTCCTCTACTTGTTCTTGCCATTTTTCCATTGCTTCTCCTTGGTTTCCAGTTTATTTGCTATTTCCCGAAGCTGGGAGGGAGTTCCGTTAACGAAGAACCTACCCCCCTGGAATAATCTATCTACTATAGATGCCAGAGAAACCGCCTCTGGAGAATATCGCCGCTGGGCTATTAAGGCATCTATATCGTACCGTAGTCCCATCAATGCTTCTCCAAGGCTCCCATATTGCCGGCCGAGGATCTCCCCAACCTCATCTTTCAATTTATTTGCCTGTTCGATTAATTCAGTAGCATTGCCTAAGTCTTGGGCTACTTTGATACCAAATTGATAACTGGCTTCCTTTAGCCCCTTATACTCAAGGTTCTTCAGGCGATCGTATTGCTTCCATTGCACCAGGCGGTCTTCATAGCCGCGCATGAGGAGCTTTAACAGCAGCTCTACATCAGGAGTATGTTCCCTCCTGGGCGCAGCCTTGACGACTCGCCATCCATGGTCACCGCGGACCGTGAGCCCGGTACCCTCAGGGATATCCTGTTTTGTAATTAGTCCTTTCGGCACCGCAAAGTATAGCTGGCAGCAGTGCTCAAAGTATGCCCGGTATTTCCCCTTGTTGATATCAGCGTTGAAGTCAGAGCGCGATACCTTCACCTCATATATAGTGAAGCTCGGGCTAACGAAACTCTTACGGGCGGCCAATACATCTGCCCTAGGGGTATGGCCAGAATCCCACATCACAGAGCCCAAAGGAACTTGAACCCAGGTTAACCATTGAGCCTGATCCTTACTCTCTGCCAGGTCTTCAGCTAATGCTTTGCCAGTCCATTTCATGCTTCCCTCACTATCCGGGGTTGACAAACTTGACCGAAAGGGTTAAAGTCTATATTGTAACCATAGCATACTGGGGACCGGATGTCAACCCCCCCCCAAGATGTGGTAAAGTGGTATAATTGAGAAATGGACTCGGAGAAGGGGGTGAAATGATGCCAGGTCTTTTAAGGCTTAGTATTAAAGAGGCTAACGACCTTGCCGCCGAAATAGACCGTCACGGAGGCAACACTGACAGCCTGAGAGCTGCCATTAAAGATGTGAACAACCCTGGGAACAGTCGCTCTTCTATACCGGCTACGAAGCCTAGTGATGAGGAATATCTGGCGGAAAAGCGTGCCCAAACCGAAGTTGAGCATGGCACGGACCTCGAGTGCATGATTTGCCACGATAAATTTGACCACCTGCTCAGCGGCACCTGTGAAGTTTGCTTTAGGGAATGGATGCTGAGCACAAGACCGAAGGACTGGAAACTTTTGAAGAAATTACTTTAAGGAGAAGTTATGGAGATTTACGTTCAAGCTACTATTGGTGTTTGTTCTGAATTTAGGTCTGCCCCGGATGCTGAGAAGACGGAGGTATCCGTGGTGATCGCCCCTCTTAAAGTCGCCTCAGAGGATGAGTCGAAGCTCAGGCTAGTCTCTGGTTGTAATCTGTGGCAATCCTGCCAAAACAGTGACTGCTGGTATAGTATTGGCGCAAGAGAAAAGAAAAAGGCACGACCAGGAAAGTGAGTCGTGCCTCTCTAATCAGTGGAGAGCTAAACTATGCCTCTACTTGGCGCAAGAACGAACCGCGCTGGTAAAGGCTGCTTGAATCCTCTTATCTTGCTGTCCGCCCGTTCCGACTGGAGGTGTGGAATACTTTTTGCCCCTCAGCTGGCCCCCAATGCAAGCATTGAAAGCACTCGGCCTGTGGGCAGGAATCCCCACCATTCGCCGGAGAGTGCGGATCGGTAGCCCCGCTACCTGAGCCATTCTAATCTTACCCATCGTGTTGTGACCCTCCTTATGAGTTTTCTTCTGCTGTTGCTGCTGACTCTTCAGTTACCTCTTCAGGATTGAAGGACTGAGTTGCGTTATCAAAGTCCTTCAATCTTTCCCGTAAAGGCTCCTCCACTACGGCTTTGATTATATCAAATTGTTTGCAGAGTGTCAAGGGCATGTCCGGGTTCTCGTCATTGGTGCCTATTTTCTCAATAACTGCGGCTAAGTCTGGATGGCCCTTCTCGTTGAGTTCATTAAAATACCACTGTGCTATAACACCTAGCCGGCATGGTCGACAGAATTTTGGGTCATCCTTGTGGGGATCGTCCTCACGTATCCACTCCTCCATGGTTAAAATAGGACCTTGCTGTTCCTTTTCTTCAGTCATAACTCTCTCCGTGCTACTGTGCTAGCTACAAGCTGTATTACGAGCTCGTTAATACGGGTGCCCGGTGTTAGCATTTTCTCTACCGAGAAACTGATAAGAGGGCTGGGCGTCTCTCCACCAAGAGCTAGGGTTAAAGACTCAGCAGCTTTATCTTTTTCACCAGCCTTCAGGGATTCTACGGCTGCCAGGTATTGTCTGATTGGTTCTGGGTTTGGCATTCAATTTGCTCTTAGATGTTTCTTCTTTGTCAAGTTTTAGCGAAGACGGGGATGAAGCACTGTGAGAAGCGGAGTCAAGCCACCTTCCCAAGATGATTTCCCCTTTGTTGCTGTTAGGATAATATCTTTTAGCTCCCCCTCTGTTATTAGGCCTAGTTCCTCGCGCACTACTCCGTAAAGGATATCGAGTTCATCTCTGGTTAGAGCTACTAATAGTCGTTTCTCTGATGCTTGTTCCCTATTCGGCCTATAGGTGGCTTCTATCGACTTGCCTTCTGCGTTGAAATACATTCCCTTGGCTGTTTTCTCTCCTAGCTTTGATACTCTCTCATTCTCTTTATCAAAAGCCTCTTGAGAGATTATTTCACCTCGTTTGAAGGTGGTTTTACCCGGGTCCACAATAGTTATATGGTTCATTGGTTAAACCTCCTCGATGAGCTCCCCGGCTCTCTTTCTGAATTCACCGGCGTGAGTCTCCTCCTCAGTAGCTATGTGCTCAAATAGACGTCCTGTTTTCTCATCGCTACTTTGACTTGCCTCTGTTGCCCTTCGTGTGTAGTCCCTGACTGCCTGTTCCTCTTCATTGATGCTGGTCAACAGGGAACTCACTATTGGCCCATCTCCAGGGTTGCTCCCCCTGGTGATTTGACTGAAAGCTGGGGCATAGCACTCAAAGAACTTAGCAGTGTCTTCAGGATACTTCTCCTTGCACTCCCTGGCTGCTTCCCTTATTGACCTTGCCCGGGCGCACCTTCCATCAGGGACAATGCTTATCTCAGAGCACCATTCCCTTTCTTCACGGTCGTTCAGGGTCCCGATAGCTCCTTTCGTGGTACACATTCGGTTCTCAGGGGCGTTAGGTCCAGCGGGATCAATGAGGCAGCAAGCGCAGGGTTCTTTGCGTGTTTCTCTACCGTAGAGAGGAATAGCCCCCTTACCCATCATGGAGCCTATCATTATGTCCCTGACCCCTACATCCTCCGCGGCTTTCTCTACCACAGCCTCAGCAATACGGTTTACATCTTCGTCTGATAACATATTAAGCCTCCTCGATTAGCTCCCCGGCTCTCTTCATAATCCTCTCTTTCTCCTCAGCGCTGAGCTGACCTACCTCATCGGCTATTCTTTGCGCTTTCTCCGAACCGAGATGTGCGAAGCGCCCCTTGAACCACCTTCTGTTGAGATTTTTATAGAAGGATGAGGTATCAGCGGCAGCCTGATTGAGCTGCTCAATATTGGTGAAGCTCTCGAGGGAGTGTCTTAAGCTCCGGCTTTGGCTAAGAGAATCTTCTGCCAGCTCTTTTTCCCAGGGGGGCAAAGCCTGTATATTCTCCGGAGTCAGGTCAACCCTCTCCAGGGCATTTTGCTCTGCCTGGACTTTAGCAACCCTATCCAGCACTTCATCGCTGGTTATGCCATCTTTCTTGAACCTTGCTATTTCGTTAAGCAAGCCGGCACTGGTGCTGAAGTGTCCCAGGGCGCAGGGAACACAGGCTGTAGCCACCGTTTTAGTCGCCTTCGCCGGCTCCTGAATAGTAGACGTTGGCTTTACCACTGAAGCCCCCTCTTTTCTCGGCTCAGCGTGCGGCAGAGAGTCTACAAACTTCCTCAGCTCCTTCGTGCTGTCCCTTGGTGGAATGAGAATCTTCTCAAAGGGCACACGGCTTGCAAGATTTCCGATAAAGCCTAACCAGTCCATAACCCTATTTTAGCACTTTTACCGCATTAGTCAAATCATCCCTCGGAGGTCTGTTAGAACCCTTGAAAAAAGCGGGAATTGACAAACTACAAAAAAGGAAGTAGCATAAAAGGACGGGTAAAAAAGAACTGGGGAAAAGGAAGGAGAAATGAGTACAAAAGCACTTTGGAAATGCCTGGTGAAAGGATGCAGATTCTCAGCTCCTCCAACCGAAAAGGGCTACAAGCAGATTGTAGGACACATGCTAGGTCACGCTAGTAAGGGTGTGTCAAAAAAGGACAGGAACTACGCCATGATAGACGAGGAAACGGGAAAAGTATTGGCCAACAAAATAGTTGAGGCCAAGGAAAAGGGGCTCCTGGAGCCTGAACCCGAACCGGTACCCGAGCCAGAGCCCGAGCCAGAGCCTGAACCAGAGCCTGAACCAGAGCCTACCGAGCAACAGCTACAGGAAGCTAATATCCACGAGTATGCCGAGAAAGAGGGTATAACCTTTGAAGAGGCAAAAGCTCGGATAGAGGCAATCGAACCTGAACCAGAACCTGAGCCTGAACCCGAGCCCGAACCTGAGCCTGGGCCAGAACCCGGGTCGAAGGCAAAGAAAGAAAGGGAGACAACAGAGCCCCAGGTCTCTTCTGATGGAATATTCAAATACACTATCGCCTTGCCGTCGGATGCCTTTACACTTTTTAACCTGGCTAAGTCCACGGGTCTGGAGAAGGATAGAGATAAACCGTTTGATGAATGGATTTGGGACTGTATCACAGCAAGATACAAGTACGACTATAAGCAGCAGCTGATACTAGCACCTATACTAGAAGAGAAAACCTAAGGAGGCGAGAGATGACGACAAGGAAACCTAACTATAAAGGCAACATAGGCTATACACACACGCCCATTGCCGGCGTTACTCTCTACCAGGAGCGAAAGAGTGCTGAACCCAGCCTTGAAGAGCTAATCCAGGGGCTCGACAAGTCTGACATTCAAGAAAAGCGAAAGGAGGAACTGTTAGCCAAGCTAGATGACAGGATTGAAAAGATTCGTGGCAAAAAGCAAATGGCCTCTGTAGGGCGAAACCTTAAACGCTACCTTGTTGATCCTGAAACCGGCAAGATAGATATCGATGAGGAGGAGGGGGATTATACCTACAAGGATGCACTGTTAATTTCAGCCTCGGTAAAGGGCAAAGGCGGGCATTTTGAGGAAGCAATCAACCTAATCAAGACCGTCACGGCGCTTGGTGAAGGAAAAAAGCCGCAGGCGGATGAAAAACCGAAGGAGTTTTATGTTGACCCGCAGACCGCAGTGATAATTCACGACCCTGATAATGGCGAATACACCCTCTCTGAGGCCAGGGCGATCTCTCAATCAATGCGGGGCTCAGAGGATAAGCAAAAAACTATTCAATACCTTAATGATAAGGGGGAACTCATAGAGGCTCCTGCAGGGCAGCCAATAATTATCACCAAAAAGGAGCAAGCACCGTCCAAGACATATTTCTTAAATGAAAACCAGGAGCTGGTGGAGCAGGAAGCCGGCAAACCAATCGTAATAAAGATACAGCAGGGGGCTCCTGGCTCTGGCATGCCTGCTATGCTCCCATTCCCGGTCATGGGTAGCGATGGCCAACCGGTCCTTGATAAGGACGGAAAGCCGGTTTACGCCAACCTGGAGCCAATGATGAAATACATGGCATTTCAGAGTGAGCAAAGGAGGGCAGACGAGAGCCACAAAACGAAGCTAGAAATAGCTATGGGCTTCAAGGACTTGCTCGGTAAAGCGGGTACAGCCCTCTCTCACATGGCTGAAGAAGAAGAGAAGGGGAAATAATGCCAGCTAAAAAGCAGCTTAGCAAATTCGGCAGCCGCTTTGCCTTCGAGTTTTTCGTTGAAACGATGCACGAGCGGATAGTTGAAGCACTCCGCAAATATCTCAAGGGGCTAGAGCCAAAGGATATCACAGCTATGGTAAGCGAAGGGCGCTTCCCTCCGCTGGAAAAACTGGACCTTACCGCAGTGAGCGACAATGCCGAACACTTTGAGAAGATATCTCTAGTCAGGCATATGGAGTTTATTGCCGAAGCCCGCCCTGACCTGGCAACTGCTATCCAGGATATGGGTATGCCCGGAGCCGAATACATAGCGAAGCTGCGGTTGCACCTCATTGACCAGATCAAGCATCCGGAGAAGGCATTAGCCAAGTCCACTGAGTATGAGCCAAAGGAAAATATGAAGCTGGCTACGTGCGACAAATGTGGTAAAAGCTTTCCAATACCCGAGGCAGAAGCCTCCTCTATTGACAAGTGCCCCTTCTGTGGGGAATAATTAAGAAAATGAATGAGGGTTATCTGCGGCCAGAGGACGTCCTTTTCAGCGCCACGACGAGCGTACTAATAGGTTTGCTTATGATGGCTGCTACCAGCCGGCCGACAGAGACCCAAGGGAGGTATACTATGATACACCTACATGGAGAGCACGACTGCTACTGCCCAGCGTGTGGAATTACCTTAACTGTCGGTGAGAGCATTCAGTGCTCCAGCATTGACTGTCCGGATTGTGGCACCAGGATGAGAGCAGTTGATATCGGCGAGAGGCGTGTGACTCACCAAGAGATTATTGGCTACTCAGCAGCTGAACTTCCCACAGCTCTTAACCAGGTGGAGTCCACCATGGAGGTAGGGGGAAAGGCATGTTTGACTATCTGTACTGAAGACCTGCCTACTAAAGATGAGCTGGATGACCTTTACCTGGGGATGATTGCCGGCGGCTTTCATGCTTATCGACCCACAGCCCGGGTTATCGATGGCATACCAACTACCCAGCTTGTCCTTCAGAAAGGCTCGCCATCCTTTGCCATTATTGTTCCCCTGCTCATCCCCCTTTTCATCATCGGGCTCATTGCTTTCGGCATCGTCCAGATTGAGGCAATAAGTAAGGCATTGTTGCCCCTGATGATCACCGGGGCGGTGGGAATGATTGGTTTGGCTTTGATTATCAGGAAGCCGGCTGAAAAGTATCTGGAGCGAGCGAGGTAGAGCCAATATCTGGCGCTATTTACCTCCCCTGGACTTCGCCGTTGGTTATGGATAACCTTAAACCCAGGGCAATGCCTGTTCTAAAAGAATTGATTACCACCTGGTCTACCGGTGCCTTTTTCTGCGCTCCCAGCCTCAGTAGTGCCTCGGTCGCCAGGCTGCAGTAGTGCTTGAGCACCGTTTTCTCATCATCGATGAGCGAGTCAATGTCTTGCTGCCCCACTTCCTGTCTCTGCTTCATATCTTCAAAGTCAATCATCGCTTCAATCCCCCTACTTGTAGACCCATCGCTTGCATCAGCACATCTGTAGGCATAGTTGTCTTCTCGACCCTGGTACAGCGGCCAAGGCCACACTTAGCGCAAGTATCGTAATGACTCACGAGTACCTTAGTGGTAGGTGTAGATATTTTCGTGAAGTCCTGGATGGGAGCAATCTTCTTCTCGAGGGAAAGGAAGGTGCCTTTGGAAATGGATGGGTCATCGGCGCAGGCAAGCTGGGCAATAGTATCCTTGCAACCACAGTTAGGGCACTTTGGGAACTCGATTGGGAACGACATTAGTTAAATACCTCCTATCTCGGTTTTCTAGGATTATAGCACTACCTCGCTTGTCATGCACCCCCCAACGGTGTATACTGGGGCTAACTGGAATCAGAAATGAAAGGGCTTCTTATCTGTCTGGGTATCCTGGGGGTCGCCAGCGCCTGTCCCATATGGAGAGGCGCTGGGCATTCGAGGCATGATGGTGTCAACCTCTGGCGACTTCTCTATGACTCGACCCACATCACCCCGGATAGCCCATTCGGGCACCCCCACCTTCCCTACTCGGAAGCCGTCGGGCTGGCACAAGAAGCCTACCAGGAGGCAATGAAGGCACATGGAAGCTGAAAGAGCCGCTGAGGTCAAACGGATAGCTCCAAAACTTCTTCTCGGGCTAGTTGCTGTTGAGTCATTCACACTTCCCATCTTCCGCAGCGGCGGCAAAACAGGCCTCAGTTTCTGGGGGTTTGTGGCAAATCATACTATTTTTTCTGACCCCGTTGAGTACGTGCCCCAAGAAGATTACGCAAGGGAGATGGAAGGCATATTCCCCTGGTACCCTGTCAAAGAGCATATCCAAACGTTTAGAACAATGGAGGAAGCCATGACTTACTTTAAGATTGGTGAGGAGTCGGTAAAGCAGCTGGTGAAAAACGGGGCTATTTCCGTAATCGCCGGGGAGAGCAAGATAAAGCGATATGATGACCTCCTGGCCGATGTCCGGCATGACCATGAGCATCACTCAATCCGTTCTCTAGTACACCCTGACGACCCGGAAGTGAGAGAGGTCGCCCGGTTATTGGTGCAGGCAACCGACTTTATCAGTGCTACCCAGGAGTTTGTTAATTCCTTTACCACTTACGGGGCAGAGGTAGGCGATTTCTGGAGAACGCCGAGTGAAACCTTAGAGAAGAGGACCGGCGTTGATTGTGATGATTCGGCTATTCTTCTTTGCAGTATCCTCAGGAACTATATTCCCCCGGACCAGGTATACTGTGCCTTTGGGCTTTGGGCAATGGGGGGGAAGACAGATGGGCACATGTTCGTCGTAACCAAAGGAGAGGGTGGTGAGGACCGTATCCTTGAATCTACTGCGCCCCCAGGGAAAGTAACCAGGGGGAAGTATGTCATATATGGCATGTTCAACGACTGCTACTGCTTCAGTACAGATATTGGGCTTAAGGAGTTTGACCTCAAAGCAGTAGAGCTCGCTGAGCCGTCTTTAAGGAGGTAAGCAATGGCAACTAAATCGGGAGCCAGGCAGGTCAAGAGAGCGCTAAGAAACACGGATGATATTCTGTATATTCTCACCGGCAAGCGTATAAAGCATGTGGCTGGAAGAGTGGTCAACACCTTCGGTGAGGACCTGGCCAAAAAGGTGACTAATTTCTTCGCCGGGCCCGAGGAAGAGGAGCTGCCACCTGACAGCCCCTACTACATACTGGGTATCCACCCTGACGCTATGGACATTGTGGTAAAAGCGAGCTACCGGGCACTGGCCAGAAAATATCACCCTGATGTCAACCCTGGCGATAAGTCAGCAGAAGAAAGGTTTAAGCAAATCAATAATGCCTACGATGCTATTATGAAAGAGAGAAGGGCTAAAGACGAGGCTAAAAATACTGCCCATTGACATACTGATTTTTTAACCCTATGATAAAAGGACACTGAGGAGAAAAGGAGGGGATTGATGGCTAGCATATCAATAACCGCTCCCAGTAGCGCTGAGGAAGGCAAAAGAGTTTCGGTATATGTTAATGTAACGAATACTCGAACTATTGGCTATATTTTTAAGATTGAGGTATTTGCCGTTCCAGATATCTATCCGCATTACTTCATTTTTAGGACCGAAGAAGTCATTTTGGGCGGTTCGTCTAAAGGCTACAGCGCATTGTTCACCATGCCTGATTGCAATACTACTATCCTCGTCAATGTAGAACGTTGGGAGAATGACAGATGGAATTATGAGGGCATCCAAGGTAAAGTTGTTAGCTTAGAGATACCAGCACCAGAGACCTTTCACCTTAGCGTCCTTGTTCCTTCCTGGGCGGCAGGTGGCTATG
>CAZZHQ010000081.1:0-10899 GCA_964654015.1 uncultured Dehalococcoidales bacterium
AGAGCAGCTAAAGCACAGCGTAAGCTGAAGCGAATATAGCAAAAGCAAAATAAAATAGGGGCGGTGAAAATGATTCCGCCCCAAAGGAAGTGAAAAATGCCAGCAACAATGCACAGAAAACATTTCCCCAAGGTTGGGGAGGGAGTAATCTACATACCAGGAGGCGTGCCTTTCGAGGTTGACGCTATACCTCAGTATCCAGCAGGCTCATTTATGAGACTGGGAAACAAGGAGTTCATCTACGCCATAGCTGGAGGTACCCTGAACACCGATTTCGGAGCGATGAACTCCTACAAGCAGAAGGTCGTTGAGGCTCATTGCACTGCTGAGGTTCCAGCCGGGAAGACGGAGATAGAAATCACTATCGATAGCGATGGAAGTCTATCTTACAGCGAAACCGTTGTGAAGGATGAGCTCAAAGGTGGGCAATTCATAGCGTTCCCAGGCAGTGAGAACAGCTATCGCCGAGGCATAATTGGCAATACGGTTAAGGCAGAGGGTGCTGGGGTCGGTGGAAATATAACTATCTATTTAGACTCTCCTACTCCAGCAATAACTCCCATAAATAAGTGGTGCGAGTGCATCAGGAACCCTTATGGCAGCGTCAAGACCGATGGAGATGCACAGGGAATGGTCATGGGTATGCCCACAGTAGCTGCAACCGTCGGCCAGGGACTATGGCTTCAGGTGAGTGGTCCTAATTGGGCTGCGCCGGTATCTGGAGCAGGTGGGCCAGGCGGTGCTAATGGGTTACTGGAGTGCGTGTTCGTAGCCAATGGCAGTATAGCTGTTCGTAACACTACTAATATGGCACAACAGCTTGCTGGAGTCGTTATCGCCTTTAAGGACGGTGGTGGACAAGCCTCCCCGTTCATCATGCTCCAGATAGCGCACTAACGAGGAGTCCTGCTAGCGGGCTCCTCCTTCGCCTGGAGGGAGCGGCTAATCTGCTTCCTCCAGGTTAGAAAAACAAGGAGAGTAAAGGTGAGGGTAAGAATAATCAAAGGTGTGGCTTCAACTCATGGCACCTTCAATGCCGGCGAAGTGGCTGATGTTCCTGCTGAGGTAGGCAAGGATTGGTGCAAGATGGGAATAGCCATGCAGGACAAGAGTCTCGATGGTGGGAAAGAATCTAAGATAAAGAAGGTGAAGAAATGGCAGAAAGAAAGGTAGGATTTAACTATTTCGAGGGCTTAGCAGCAGCTGACAAACCCACAGGTGTTACTCCTGGATCGCACTATAGGGAGACAGACACCTATCTGCTGTGGTGGACGCCCGATGGTGATAACTGGGTGCTGGCAAGCAATGTGATGTATAATCTGGCGGCACTTGAGCATTACAACCATTCCCGCACACGTGTCTATCCCCAGGATATAAGGCTTGTAGCAGAGTTAGTTGCGGCTGCGGCTAATATATTTGGTGATTGGATAGAGATAATCCCAATAGACACTGTTGACTTTGATTATGAGGTAATAGGTATCGTAATAGAAGAAGCTGATGCTGCGACAACCTATTTCGTTCAGTTGGGCTTTAGTCTTGTTGATGGAACTGAGCCAACCGAAGCTCAGATTGCAGGAGAGAGGCGAGCACTGCTACCCACTCCAGCGGTTCGGGCGACAGAGCTACTTGAAATCAGGAGCCAGAACATCCCTGCAAATGCTAAATTATGGGGAAAGGTGAAGTCCAAGGCTGGAGGCTCTGAGACAATAGGGATTAGTGTAGTTATAGCAAGACATATTGAGATTACTAATCCAGTGGCGAAGTTAGCTACCTGGCCGTGGTCCACATGAGGAGGGAAAATGGCACTATCTAGCACTGCACTTGTGACGCTCATTCAAGCGAAAGCGCATCTGAGAGTCGATGTGGTGGTCAGTCTCCATGTAAGCGCCGAGTATATCGGCAAGGGAGACGGCGAGGACACAACTTTCGATCTTGACCATACGCCTATTGCTGGAAGCCTGAAACTATATGTCAATAATGTGTTACAGGTAGAAGACACAGACTTCTCCCTGGCAACAGCGACTATAACCTTTACTGTAGCGCCGGCTCTTAATCACGGTATAACTGCCGACTATGATTATGCTGCTGCCGATGACACGTTCGAGAGCTATGATGACGAGCTGCTGGAGAACCTTATCAATGCAGCCACTAAAAAGGCTGAGGATTATACAGGACGAGCCTTTATCCAGAGAACAGTTACGGAGCAACGCTTAGGCGATGGCACCAAAGTTATGAGGCTTTATAAGAGACCCATATCTTCTTTCACATCGGTTACTAGATATTACAATGACCGTGTTGGGACTGGCGATGCCTCAACCGTGGAATTTACTCTCGATAATACCCCACTGGGTGCCATAACTCTATATGTCGATGGAGTAGAGCAAATCTTGACCACTGATTACACGATTAGCGGGGCGACTATAACTTTTGATTCTGCCCCTGGCGATGATACCATGATTAGCGCTAACTACAGAATCAGATTGAGCGACTACCTGGAACAGTTATCTATTGGACGATTAACCCGCGAGGCTACTTGGGCACTGGATTATATGTATGAAATTATTTACACGGCTGGTTATGCGGCTACCAGGGCAGCTACGCAAGCGCTAGTACCCGATGCTGTGGCGGCTGTGTTGATGATGGTGGCATATCTTTATGAGAACAGAACTGACCTACTCAAAGGCGAGGTAGTCGCTGAGCTCGGGTCGGTGACTTACGATATACCCAGCCAGGCGAAAGAGCTGTTGGCACCCCTGAAGGTGAGCTTTTTATGACATTGACGAATATCTTGAAACACAGGGTTACAATCCAACTGAGGGTTGCTACTCAGACGGCCACCGGCGAGACGATAATCTGGACTCCTGTGGAAACCAGGTCTGCTAGGGTAATTCCCCTAGATGCTCGAGCTCGGGCAGTATATATGCAGATGCAAGGCATAGTATCTCACAAGATTATATTCCGAGGCAGCGTCAGCCTGAGCCTGGGTGACAATCGCTTACTCTGGAAGGACAAGACACTGGTGCAGGTAGGGCCTGTCCTAGAGCTTGGACATACGACTGTGGTTTTAGCGAAGGAGGATGTATGACTGGCGAGCACGTGACTCTTATAGACAACACGGACAAGGTAATAAAATCCATAGAGCAGAGTGCTTCTAAGCGTATGGCTAAGGCTGTTAATGAGGTCAGGAATGTCGTTTTAGAGACTCTCAGCGGAAGTCGTACCGGCAGAAGGTATAAGGTGCCGGGGACACAAAGGTTATACACGGCAAGCGCGCCAGGAGAACCTCCTGCACAGGCTACAGGTGGGTTAAGGGGGTCGATAAAAACAACTGTAAGTGGTGAAGATAAGAAGATTGTAGGAAGAGTCGGGACTGATCTTGAATATGGGAAGGAATTGGAGTTCGGCTCTCGCAAAGTAGCCCCCAGACCATGGTTGTATCCCAGTTTTGAGAAGGCATCACCGAAAGTAAAGGAGATTTTAGACGGTAAATGGTTCTGAGGATAATATGACTATAGACACCCAAAAATCGTTGCTTAATCACCTATGGAGCCTCTTGACAGAGGATGCTACCCTGAAAACGGCTATGGGTGATACTGTCAGGTGTTATTTAACCTGGGCGGAACCAGATGCTGTATTCCCGTATCTCGTGCATCGGATTGATTTCAGAAGGGAGCCTGGGACTTATGCTGTTAAAAGAGCGACTTACTATCTGGACATTTGGAGCGATAGTTCTAACGCTGATGAGATATTACTAATACGAGAAAGGCTTATCCAGCTATTAGACGAGCTGATCTTTAGCACGGATGACGTGTCCAGAGTCCATATAGAGATAGCTACCGAGGGATTCATACCCGAGGCCGAGCAGGGAATTTGGCATTATGCAACTATGTGGGATATAATCTTTAGAAGGGATTCAGAGGCAGCGGCCATAGATGAAAGGTAAAATAAAATGAATACGGAGGTGTTCAAATGGGAAACACAATAGCAAACGTCTTGGTAGGTGTGGCAAGCCTGGCAATCAGACAGCCGAATGATGCGCTGGCTAAGTGGTCAAGGACTCAAAAATATGCAGGGAGTTACTCCGCCAAGCTCTATAAGGGAGGCTCGGGAAATGCTGGAAGCACACACGTTGAAATGGTTCCACCTTATGATGTCAACGTTGATGTAGATGCCTTTGTGGCAGACCCCACTGATTATAGCTTCTGGTATTGGTATAGCGCCGTTACAGGCAACTTCGTCCAGTTCGAGTTGAAATTTGAAGACCCGAATTCCGACGGCTGGATGGAGCTTACTGTCGTTCCACATCAGAATACTCTAGGCGTTGGGCCGACTACTGGATGGCAGCAAAAGTCATTAGCGCTAACCGACAAGATTGGATACGGCGGAGTCAACGAGACTGGCGCATCCTTCTTCGATTGGGATTTGGGTGATACAATAGCTGAAGCGGTTACTGGCCCAGCCGGTCAAGCAGAAGCTCCTGTTGTCGGTGATTGGGCGCTAACCCGGGTGAGACTGGAATTATGGGAGGCTACTCCGGAGAGGACAGCCTACGTCGATTCATTAGAGATTGATGGAACTGTTTACACTCTTGAACCTGGTGGCACTGGACCAGCTATGAAGCTGAGCGGCCCTTATACGGAAGTTGGCTATACCGAGGATGGCGTGACTATCAATTATAATGCTGAGGTAGAGAATATCCATGTTGAAGAGGAGACTTTCCCTGTTAATGCGTCTCTAAAAGAGGAGTCAGTAGAAATTACCTGTAATATGGCCGAAAGCTCGCTCTACAATATTGATAAGGCGATGGCAGGGAGTGCTTTAAGTGGCAATATCCTAACGATAGGGGCAGGGGTTTTGAAGGAGATGTCTATTAAAATAACAGGAGAAACTCCTGGAGGGTTTATCCGCTCATTTGAATTCCCTAGAGTGATTACTGCTGGGGCGGTAGGAATGAGCTATAGGAAAGCCGAGAAGACTGTAGTCCCTATTACCTTCCGAGCCTTGAAACCTACTAGCGGTGATGTTGGCACTTATGTTGACAATATTGCTTAAATGGAGGCCTAAATGAGCGAAGATATTGAAGTAAGAGAGCTCAAGGCTAAGGACTTGAAGACACTAATTAAACTATTTGGCAAGCTCAGTCCTCAGTCTAAGGGCGACTTGATGTATCTGGTAAAGGGTGCGTCCGAGGAGGAGAGTCCCGACTTGACAGCACTTGGGGCTAAAGTTTTTCAGGTTCTACCAGAATTGACCGATGACCTTTATGCCTGGTTAGCTGATATGTGCAATATGAGTGTGCAAGAGCTAGATGACAAGCCTATAGGAACGCCAATTGAGATAGTAAAGGTGATATTCTCCAGAGCTGAAGTAAAGGATTTTTTCGAGCGAGCGGTTCAAGAAAGTACGTCTTAACTATTTACGATAATATATCTGCTCGGTATGGTTGGAGTGATAGTGGGATAGATGACTTGAGCTTTGCCCGCTTGGTAGAAATTAAGAGGTTAATAGATGAGTGTGAGAATGATAGAGTTAAGGAACAATTTACCCTATCGGCTTTCACGGCTTTTCAAATGGGAGCTGCTAATAAGATGACATTCAGAGAGTATTTGTGCCATCTGGGGCTATCAGACGAGCCTCCTCAGAAGGCTAAGGTGGACGATACTGAGGTCCTCTCACGCATGGGCATAAAAGTTAAGAAGGTGAAGAAGTAATGGATATCTTTTCACTTGTAGGTAAAATCACCCTTGACGGAGCAGAGAAGGTCAACGGCCAATTAACTGGCATACAGGGCTCGCTCCAAAAAGCCAGCAAGGGTATGAAGATAGCTGGTGCGGCCATGGTTGGAGCTTCTGTCGCAATAGGAACAGCATCGTTAAAGATGGCTGGTGATTTCGATGGAGCCATGCGAGAAGTCAATACCATGATGCTCTTGAACGAAGAGGATTTCAAATCCTTCTCAAAGGAAGTCCAGGGGTTAGCTAAGTCCATGGGAGTAGATGCTACGGAATCAGCCAAGGCTCTCTATCAGGCTATTTCTGCGGGCGTGCCAAAGGAAAACGCCGTAGAATTCCTCGCTATAGCTTCCAAAGCTGCCATCGGTGGCGTGACTGATACCTTGACAGCCGTGGATGGCTTGACCACTGTTATTAACGCTTTCAAGCTACCCATGGAGGATGCGCAGCACGTGTCAGACGTTATGTTTGCCACGGTAAAAGGTGGTAAGACCACGATGGAAGAACTGTCAGCTTCCATGTTTCAAGTAGCTCCGATGGCTGCTGCTGCTGGAGTGAAATTCGAGACGGTATCAGCCGCCCTTGCTACTATGACCAAACAGGGTGTGCCAACCTCCGTAGCTACCACGCAGTTGAGACAGGCTATTCAGGCTATGATTAAACCCACGGCTGACATGAAGACGGCTTTAGATGGCCTCGGGTACGCTTCAGGGGATGCTCTAATAGCTGAACAAGGACTATCAGGAGCTTTAGATTTACTAACTGAGGCTTCTGGGGGTTCGAATGAAGTGTTAGGAAAGATGTTTGGATCAGTCGAGGGATTACAGGCCGTTCTAGCATTGACAGGAGAGAATGCCGAGACATTCGCTTCTGATATTGCGGCTATAGGAGATTCTGCCGGCGCCGCCACTGATGCTTTCGACCAGATGGAGATGAGCACGGCCAGGAAGATGGAGAAGATGCAGGCTCAAATGAAAGACATGGCCATCACAATAGGGACGGCCTTAATGCCAACATTGATTAAACTGCTCGAGAAAATAACGCCAATAATCACGAAGATTGGAGATTGGATAACAGAGCATCCCAAACTTACAGCTATGATCCTGGCTGGAGTAGCGGCTCTTGGAGGACTGCTGTTAGTAGCTGGGCCTATATTGTCCGTTATAACCTTAATGACTACTGCGTTACCTCTACTCGGGGTAGCGTTTACCGCGATGATGGGGCCGGTTGGACTAATCGCCCTGGCGATAGCAGGACTTGTTACCGTGGGAGTCCTTGTTTATAAGAATTGGGACACGATCAAGGAGAAGGCGGGGCAGTTATGGGGTAGTATCAGGGAAACTTTTACCAAAATAAAGGACTTTTTCACAGGCATTTGGGACAAAATTACAGGTGTCTTCAAGGAGCATTGGGATAAGATATTGATGATTCTCTTCCCCGCTATCGGATTGCCTATCTTAATAGCTAAGAACTGGGGTGCGATTAAGGAAGCGGTGATTTTGATATGGGATAAAGTGAAGAGTGTCTTCTCCAATGCTTGGAATACAGCAAAGGAGTGGGGTATAGATGTAGTCAAGGGTTTATGGGAAGGTATAAAATCGCTAAGTTCCTGGATATGGGATAAAGTCACGGGATTTGCCAAGGGTATATTTGATAGCGTAAAGAAAGGGTTCGGTAAGTTGTGGCCGTTTAGTCCATCCGAAGCGGGTGTTGATATCGGAGAAGGGCTAACCGCTGGAATAGGACTCGGGGTTAAAAGGACGCTAAAAGACATCGCATCCGCCATGGATGGCATAACAGGAGAAATGTCAGTCGGAGCTACTCCTGCCCTAGCTGGAAGCGCTGGTGCAATCAATACTCCTGCAACTTCCACAATAATTAACCAGCATTTTGAGGGACCATGGTATATACGTGAGGATGCCGATATTCCCAGGATAGCTAGAGAGTTATATAGGCTGCAACGTAGCAAAGGAATTTTAACAGGATCATAAAATGGCGAATAGTTTGAGTTTTAACGGCACGGATTTAAGCTCCTACGAGTTGATTGTCATTAGCAGGACTTCCTCGGAGTTCAGCCAGGAAGTCGGCTATACTCAGTTATTGGATGCAGCCTATCCTTTCGGGGCCACACGAACAGCTAAGCCTATACGACTAAGGGTTGTGGTCACAGGGACAAGCTACGCTGATATCGAGGACAATTTGGACAGCATTAAGCGTGTTCTAAATGAACGTGACAGCAAGCATCTTATTTTAGATACCCAGGACGACAGATATTTTAAGGCACAATTCGTTTCGTTAAGTGGCCAGTACCAGTCGCCAATGTCATTCGCAGGTGAACTCAGTTTTATATGCACTGATCCTTTAGCTTACGATAACGACGAGACCTTCAGCCCCCACGACGTGGATGCTGATCCCAAGACGATAACGGAAGCGACAGGAGGCTCAGGTTTTATCAAGCCAGTTTACACTCTCAAAGCTGGGGAGGAGTTAAGCGATGTGACTATAAAAGTCGAAAACTTGGACACTGTAGAGGAGCTGCAATGGACAGGCTCATTAGCTGACGGAGAGGAGCTGGAGATAGATGTAGCTAATTGGCTGGTCAAGAAAGAGGGTGATGCGTCCATGGCCACTGTTACTGGTCAATTTCCTAGATTGTTACCAAATTACGATAACAGAATCAAAGTGACGTCTTTCAGCACTACAGGAACACTAAATATAACCTATAGGGATGTTTACCTATAAAATAAATATGGAGGGAAATATGAACATAGCAAAGGCACTATTAAAATACCATTCAAGATGGACAGTCAGGCATTGGCGAAAGGATGAGCACGGTATTTATCGGATTATCTGGGAGGAAGATGCGGTAGACAAGAACATCCTGCATGATACAGGTGAACAGGCGATTCTATCAGCGTTTTTTGCTACTGCTTGGGCTAATTATGGTGCGCCACAAGCTAATCATTATTTAGGCTTGGACAAAAGAGCCGCTCTTGCAGAAGCTGATACCCTGGCAACGTTGGATGAGATAGCGAGTGCTGGATATGAGCGTAAGGCTTTAATTTCTAGTGGCACAGGAGCCGCTGGACAAGATTGGGTAATCACTCAACCAGCAGCTTACTACCAAGCAGCAAGTGCAACTGTAACTTGGACGGCGGGTGAAAACTGGTCGGCAGCGGTCAAGAACATTTTCCTCTGCACTGATTCAGTTGCAGTGGTAGATGGCGCTGGTGACCACTTAATCTGTTCACTGGCTCTGTCGGCTGATAGAACTCTCTTGAACGGAGATAAACTAGAAGGCTCAATGGTTATCGGGTTGTCTGAATAAATCTCTATTCCAGGAGGGGCATGATAGTTAAATTCAATGCTTCAGGCACGCATCTACATAAGGGCAAGCTAAAAGTTCGTTTTGACCTCTACCCCAAGAAGGAGAATAAAACTTACTCATTTCATCGGGTAGATAAGCTCAACCGAGACTATACCGAGAAAGAGCAAGCGGAGCTTGATGCCCTAACTGATACTCAAGAGTTTAATAAGAAGGTAGAAGAGCTAAAAGCCGAGATAGGCACTTATAAGGGAACTAACCCTTGTTTGTGTCACTTCGTTACTATCGACGCAGACACTACTAAAGCACAGTTGCACTCTATAGCTCAGAACATCTTTGACAGCACTACAGTAGACAGCCTAGATGATGCCCTAAGTAAAAATGATGTAGGCAGGGTTAAGCTGATTATGAGCCCAAAATCTGGCTTAGTAAAGGAAGTTAAGCAAGTGGACATCAAGGCGATAAATGCTAGGTTTGCAGGGTTGGAGGTCGACTTTGGCTATTGATATTGGCTCTGCTGCCGTCAATAGAGCAGGTGCTACTACTACCGACAAGACACATCTGACTAAGGACAACCCTGCTGATGGAGACGGAGCTATTACTAGCGTTGAAATCTGGGCTCAATCCAACACTACAGGTTCTAAAGTAGGAACTTTTTCTGGAAGCGGCACTTCCTATACTAATCGTGATGTAGAGTCCATAGGGGCCGTGACTTCTGGTTCAAAACAGACTTTCTCAGGACTTGATATAGATGTAGTCACTGGGGACTTCATAGGACATTATTGTTCTGCTGGTAACATAGAATATGAGGAAGGGGCTCACGATGTCTATAGGAAGGACGGAGACCAATTTGGTGCAGGAGCGCAAACATATACTCTCTATACTCCTAGAGATATCAGTCTCTATGGCACAGGCATAGCCATATATGACGAGACAAGTAGAAGTCAGGCCATTCTGGCAGCAATAGCCAAGGGTGAACAACTTACTATAGGTGAAACCACGCGAGAGCAAATCCTTCTGGCTGTTCAAGCTGCGGCAGACCTTCACACGATAAACGAAACCGCCAAGTCTCAGACTGTATTGGCTGCTTTGGCTAAGAGCGAGCAGCTCACCATGGTTGAGACATACAGAAGCCGTCCAGACCAGAGATATCACGTCCCACTTACCATCGACCATGATTTGGTGGGTATTACTCAGGTACTCGCTTCTAATGCTGCCTCAGGACAAAAGGATGTAGTCGTTCAGAAGGGTTCTGCTTATGGTGTGGGTGACTCTGTAGTTATCAAGGATTCAGGGAACAGGGAGACAGGCACGGTTGCTTCTGTGGCTGGAGATACAGTCACGCTAGAAGGCAATTTAACAAATGCCTACACCACAGCGAACGGAGCATGGCTGAAGAACGTTACCGACTCCACTGATGTGACTGACTTTCCTGCATATTTTAATGAGCATGATTTACCATCTACCTTCTGGACTAAGGTTAAATCAGATGGTTCAGATATAGTTGTATATTCCCCGACTGGAGTTAAGCTTAAAAGAGAACTGGTCGCTGGCTCATGGGATAGAGCTGGTCATACTATGGAGCTGCACGTGAGAGTGCCTTCAGCATCTACCACTGTGGATACGATAGTGCAGTTATGGTATGGATATGCTGCAGGTGCGGAGACTAACGATACAGACACCTGGGATGTTAATTATAAAGGGGTCTCTCACATGAACGATAACCCCGATACTAGTAGCATCAAGGACAGCACAGATAATGGGAATGACGGCACGAAGACAGGTGCAAATAATCCTAACCAAGTAGCGGGGGATGTAGGATATGCACAGGACTTTGACGGG
>CAZZHQ010000082.1:0-10838 GCA_964654015.1 uncultured Dehalococcoidales bacterium
TCATAGTGTTCGGTATACCGAGGCGCTCATTAGCATATTTATAGAAGACCGAAAGTACCCTGTATATAGAAAGACGGTAGCTATCACCTGGTTTGTCTGTTAAAAAGGCCTCAATTTCCTCCGGTCTAGAGGGTAGAATAGGGTATTGTCGGGCAAATGAATTGAGAACCTGGTGGTAGTTTCGAATACTTCTCGATCGTACACCGGCAGCTTGCTTATATTTGATGAACTGCTCTATGATTTCTGTTGTCTTTGCAGGTTTTGGATATTGCCTCCCATTTTCTAAGTATTGATGTTGTTGTTGTCCAAGCTGTCGTAGCCCTTTTATGAATCCTGGTATTAGATATCCGTTCTCCTCCATCACTTCCAGGGCATTCAGTTTCTCTGGTGCTTCCACTGAATCCAATGCCCTGATGGCTTCCATTAAATGGTCTGCTTCTTCTTTGTTCAAAACGATTTGTTTGATAGTCATTGGTAAAACCTCTAATTTATTTACCTGCCTGGTTAAGCCACCCTCGGAACTATGCTCCGGTTGGGTCTCAAGCTGTTGTTCGATTTGCTGTAGCATCGTCTCGAGTAGAGTTGGCATACCGGTAAGCTCTACCAGCGTCGCCCTGGTTGCTGATGCTTCAGCTGGATCAGGTATACGTTCCACAACTTTATTTATTCTATCTCAATTTTTTATTTCGTACATTTCTACTCCCTCCGTGGGACTGTTGCTGCAGGCCTTTAGCTATGAGATAACCTATAGCCAAAGCTAACAGGAACTTCCCCCAGTCCGCTTTTTCATTAGTATCAGACTCATAAAGGGCCTTAGCCTGCGACAACTTATTATATTCGGATTCCGGCAAACCTATACTTTTATATTTCTCTGGCATTTCAGCAACCTATTTATAAAATATAAACTGATTATTTATAAATTGTCAAGTACCCGCGTAAATTCTACAGTACTCATATATGCCAGATGGCAATAATTGTACTAACTATTGACAAGTGTCCACAACTGGTTTATAATGCTTCAGTTTCATATCTTAAAATATGAAACACTTATTAATATGCCTTATGGCAAAAGTATTGTGGAACAGTTTGGTAAGAGGGCGTTGACAGTTGGCGACTAGCACATCATAATGCATGTAAGCACTTTGCTTGATTAGAAGTACCGAATAAACCGTTGGGCAAAGTAAAATTAGTGCACCTAAAATAATAACAATTCTCATCTTAGTTAAAGAACTATTTGGCATATGTTATGCAATTCAATAATGAAAGACATCGATTGTTAACCAGTATAATAATTCCAGTTAACAATGAGCAAAACTCTATCAGTAGTGTCGTCTATAGAGTTAAAGAAAGCCTGAGTGAATATTCTTATGAGGTAATCGTGGTTGACGATGGGTCAATAGATGGCACTAAGGAAGAAGCCAGCCGTACTGGTGCGATTGTAATATCTCACTCACAAAACATGGGTAAGGGATCAGCTATGCGAACGGGAGTGGAGCAGTCTGAAGGTAGTATAATCGTATTCATAGATGGCGATGGAGCCCATAATCCAGAGGATATACCCTGTGTAATTGAACCAATTATACAAGGCAAGGCTGATCTAGTTATTGGTTCTAGGCTTCTTCACGGATCGAAAGTGCCAACAGCACCCTTGAGAAGGAAATTAAGTAACATTGTTGCTTCTGTAATTATTTCGGCAATTATTTCTTTCATTCTGCCGCTGGTTACTTTATTCAGATACACTATAAGGAGAAGACAGATAACTGACTGCACCAGTGGCTTCCGGGCTATAACCCGTGAAGGATGGTATGGGCTCGGTTTGAAATCAGGAGGATTCCAGGTAGAAGTTGAGATGATATACGAGGCGGTAAAAAAGGAGCTGCGGATTACTGAGGTACCTATTAGCTGTAACTGGAATAGTCAGAATTCCCACCTTTCTATCATCCGAGATGGCCTTAGAACTGTTAAACTACTATCGGCGAAACTATATGATGATATTAGAAGAAAAAAGGGATTAGAGGGAGAAACATGAATATTTGTGTTATTGGATGCGGGTATGTAGGAATCACCTGCGCTGTGTGTTTTTCCCGGTTAGGCTACCGGGTAGTCGGCCTGGATAATGACCCGGGAAAGGTCAAACTCCTTCAGCAGAAGAAACCGCCGATATACGAACAGTATCTTGAGGAGTTTCTGGTTCAAGACGGCGGGAACCTTTCCTTTACGTATGACCCCTCGGTATTAGCGGAGGCGGAAGTAGTATTTATTACCGTACCCACACCGGTATCCATCGAGGGCAACTGGGACCTGAGCTACCTTGAAAGTGCTGCACATAGCATTAGCGAGCATATTAGTGGTCATACCCTGATAGTCAATAAGTGCACCGCCCCCGTCGGTACTACGGAAAAGGTAGGGCAGTGGATTACCGAAGCAGGAGTATCGCCATCAGAATTTGAGGTTTTATCGAACCCCGAGTTTCTCAGGCAGTCCACAGCTATACTGGACTTCCTACATCCGTACCGGATTATTATCGGCGGGCATAGCCAGGAACAGAGGGAGCGTCTGCGCCATATATTTTCCCCGATTATTAATCAGGACTTCCCCTCTCCGATTCCAGAGTGCTCGTGGCAGATAAGCACCCCCGTGCCCACCCTCCTCACCACTCCCCGTACCGCAGAGATGATCAAATATGCCTCCAACGCCTTCCTGGCCACTAAAATATCTTACATTAACGAGGTAGGCAACATCTGCCGGGAATACGGCGTAGATGTCAATGAAGTAGCCCGGGGTATGGGTCTGGACTCGCGCATTTCACCATCTTTCCTTGAGGCAGGAGTCGGTTTCGGCGGGAGCTGTCTGCCCAAGGACACCCGGGCCTTGATCGGTATGGGCAAGACCGTTGGTTACCAGCCGAAACTGCTGGAAGCAGTACTGGAGGTTAATCGAGAGCAGCCGCTGAAAATGGTAAAACTGGCCGAATCCAGAGTTGGCGATCTGGCTCACAAGAAAGTGGCCGTATTGGGGGCTGCCTTTAAAGCAGGGACAGATGATACCCGTGAAAGCGTGGCCTTTACCGTGGTTGATGAACTCCTGACTAAGAAGGCATTACCGGTGATTTATGACCCTATGGCTCTAGAAAAAGTGCGCCAGCGGTTCGGTGACACAATCATTTATGCCGGCAGTGCCCGTGAAGCCATAATCCAGTGTGACTGCGTACTTATCACTACGGCCTGGGAGGAGTTCAGAGATACGACGCTCTACGACGGGAAAGTAGTTATCGATGGCCGTAGTACTTTATCTGGAATAGACAGTATAGAATACGAAAGGATTTGCTGATGAACAGAGTGCTAGTTACCGGGGCAGCCGGCTTTATTGGTACCCACCTCTGTGAATTACTGCTCCGAGAAGATTATGAAATTATTGCCATTGATAACCTCATTACCGGACGCCGGGAAAACATCCTACCTTTCCTGGATAACAAAAGGTTTCAATTTCTTGAGAACGATGCCACCAAACCGCTGCCGTTAGCCGAACTCACCGGGTTAAATTATGTTTTACACATGGCAAGCCCGGCATCTCCCATAGCCTACGGTGCCTGGCCCATAGAGACGATGATGACCAACTCCCTGGGGACTTATGCTCTTCTGGAACTGGCCCGGGCTCATAA
Source organism: uncultured Dehalococcoidales bacterium (assembly GCA_964654015.1). Taxonomy (GTDB): domain Bacteria; phylum Chloroflexota; class Dehalococcoidia; order GIF9; family AB-539-J10; genus JAUUZT01. The sequence continues at coordinate 3,662 of CAZZHQ010000082.1, forward strand.
TGCCCGCTTCATAATGGCTTCCACATCAGAGGTTTATGGAGACCCATTGGAGCACCCCCAGCGTGAGGGTTACTGGGGTAATGTTAATCCTATCGGCCCGCGCAGTTGCTATGATGAGAGCAAGAGATTTGCCGAGGCACTCACCATGTCGTACCAGCGTCAGTATGACCTGTCTATCGGGATTATGCGCATATTCAACACCTACGGGCCGAAGATGCAGGCGAGTGACGGCCGGGTGATAACCAATTTTATCGACCAGGCCCTCAACGGCGAACCGATGACGATATACGGTGATGGCAAGCAAACGAGGAGTTTCTGTTACGTCTCAGATTTAGTGCGCGGTATCCTCTTGCTCGTCAAATCTGATGTTTCCGGCCCCGTTAATCTGGGCAATAATGGGGAATATACTATCCTGGAGATAGCCGAGAAGATAAGGGAGCTTACGGGCACTTCCTCGTCTTTCTCATTTTGCCCCCTGCCCACGGATGACCCGACACGGAGAAGGCCGGATATCTCTCTGGCTAAAAGCCTGCTAAACTGGGAACCCGAATTATCGCTGGAGCAGGGTCTATCAGAGACAATAGCCTATTTCAGAAGCCTAAAATAGCCGGCGGAATTCCGGGGCAGAGCCGGATTGCTCGATTAATTACTCTGGTCAGGAAACCTGAAATATGATGGTAATGCAGAATCTACAGCAAAGAATAAGGGCGGCCCTCCGGGATACGTTTCTCCATAATATGGCCACTATGTTCATTGCCACTTCACTGGCCGGTGTTTTCAACTATCTGTATCTGCTGTTTATGGGCAGATTGATGCCTCCGGAGAGTTACGGGGTGTTCGGCGCATTATATGCGTTTTTCTATGTTCTCTATATCCTGGTTGACGTAATACAAACATCTATTGCCCGGTTTACTGCGGAGGCTATGGCCAAGGGGAAACCGGGGTTAGTCAACTTTATTGTCACGGGAATGCTCAAAACCGGGGCAATCTTTGCCTTTGTCCCTCTCATTGCCTGTATCGCCATGGCCAATTACATCACTTCCTTCCTGCAGATGGACTCATCATTACCGGTTATCATGCTTGGCTTTGCCATCTTTTTCTCGATGTTGCTCCCGATTCTGTTAGGTTCCCTGCAGGGTCTGTGCCGGTTCAACACGCTGGGTCTGGTAATGCTGTTGAATGCCGGTTTCAAACTGCTGCTGGGCATCGTCTTCGTATGGCTGGGCTTTGATATCGCCGGCGCCCTAGGGGCGATAGGAGTGGCCGCTCTGCTCTCCATAGCCGCCTCCATAACTCCTCTTCGTTCCCTGCTGAATTTCAGCGGGAAGAGTGACTTCAGGCTTACTCAGGTCTATAAGTATGCTGCCCCGGCCACTTTGCTATTGCTCTGCTACAGCGTACCCACCAGCATCGATGTCATTATCGTAAAACACTTTTTCACTCCCTACGAGGCCGGGATATTCACGGCGGCCTCAGTAATTGGCAAGATAGTGTTCTTCTTCCCCATCGCCGTATCGGTGGTGATGTTCCCCAATGTGTCTGGCCAGCATACCCAGAAAAAGGATACCACGAACATCCTGAAAATGTGCCTCATTTACACCGCCTTTTTATCGGGATTGGTTGCTCTCGCTTTCTGGGTCCTACCCACCGGCGCCACCCGGTTCTTCTTCGGCGAATCATACCTGCGGGCCGCCTCACTTGCCCGCTGGTACGTTGTCGCCATGTTCTTCTTCTCCCTGACCACAATCTATATCCGTTACAACCTAGCCATCAAGAACTGGCAATATCTCATGGTAATACTGCCTATTACCATCCTGGAGATAATTCTAATAACGTTTATTCATAGCTCAATGAACCAGGTGGTATACATATTAATGGGGGTGAACATCGCTCTGTTCGCAACCAGCTGCGGTTATATGCTGTTGGCGGGTAAACGCTTAAGGCATGTAGCGGCATACAGCCCAGGGGTGCGAACTGCTCAGCAGCGATAACCGGTCAGGTACAAATTGATGTGCCGGTACCGGTTGTCCTACGGGTTTAGCCAAATTAGAAGGAGGAGGCAATAAGCAAGCCGGTCTGGTTAAGGCTTATTTGGTGTTGAAAATGAAGTATTTCGCCAGCATTATCCTGCCGATGTATAACTCCGCCCGCACTATCGGAGAAACCCTTGACGGCCTGGAGAAGCAAAACCGCTCAGACTTCGAGATTATCGTTATTGATGACGGCAGCAAGGATGATTCGGTCAGTATCGTGGAGGATTTCAAGCGTCGCAGTCGCTTGCCCGTCACCATCCTGAAACAGGCCAATGCCGGTCCGGCTCGGGCACGGAATAACGGCGTAACGCATACCGATTCGGAAATCGTGATTTTCCTCGACTCCGACTGCATCCCCCACGAAAATCTGGTGGAGGTCCTGGCTGGCTCGCTGAACCGGGAGAAGAAGGTGGCCGCCTGCTCCTGCGTATTCAAGGGAATGGATAAGGTAAACATTGCGGCCCGGTACATCGACCTGGAGATAACCCGTCGCCAAGAAAAACTAATCGGCAGGTACGTTGATGCCATCGCCACCATGGCCGCCGCCTATTACAAGGATGTATTCGAAGAGCTGGGCGGCTTCGACACCAGCTTCCGCCGGGCCAGCGGCGAGGACTATGATTTCGCCTACAAGGTCCAGAAGGCCGGCTACAAGATATTCTTCACCGACCAAACTTGGGTGCACCACTACCACGTTGACACCCTTAAGAAGTATCTCAAACAGCAGTATACCCGTGGCTACTGGATGGTGCCCTTATTCCTGAAGAACAGAGAGAAAATAGTCAGAGGAGACAGCTACTCTGGCCATGAAGCGCAGGTACAGTTTATCCTTTCTTGTCTGGCGCTACTGTCTATTCCGCTAGCTTTCTGGAAGCCATACGCGCTGGCTATCGGCTTCGGTCTGCTTCTTCTTTCCAATCTAACGCTGGGAGTGTGGGCGTTTAAAAGAGACCAGAGGTTTCTCCTGCTGGCCCCGGTGATAGCCAGCCTACGTTCCTTAGCTGGCACCATAGGCGTTTTCCGTTCTACTCTTGATATTATAGGTGGCATCGCATGGCGAAGCTCAAGAAACTAAACCTGCACTGGCTGGTATTAATCGCCGTTATCCTCCTTGAGGTATTCATTTATTCACCCCTCTTCCAACATGATATTCCTCCGGGATGGGATACACCTACCTATATCTATCGGTCAGAGCTGATTCAATACGATGAAGCAGTTCATTTTGATGACCCTTATATCGGTCAGGACGAGTTGCCAGATACTCCGGGATATTTTCTCTTATTAGCTAGTCTATCTAACATCACCAAGATAGCGATTCCTGACCTGATCATAAGCGTCAACCTGTTGGGTGTCATCATCCTGGTGCTGCTATGGTATATATTTAGCAAGCGGCGGTTCGGTGATAGAATCGCTCTGGTTTCCACTCTTATGGCAGTGGTTTCCTTTTTTACAATAAAACTATCCGCTGACCTGTTCAAGAACCTGTACGGATTCATTTTCTTTGTCATATTTCTTACCATATTCTCCGGCGACAATGAAAATCACCGGGCAAGGTCCTTTATCCTGCTGGCGTTCTCGGCCACAGCACTACTGTTTTTCCACCAGTTCGCTTACTTCTGCCTGGTGGTAACCGTACTGAGCTATCTGGCTGTCATGCTGGTAGCCCGACGGATAAAGCTGGGCGAATCTGTTTATCTCTTCAGTCCCCTGCTGGCAGCCCTACTCCTGCTTTTCCCCTTCCTGCAGTCCGCCCTCCTCAGCACCGCTACCGAGGTAACTGCCTTCGACCTTATTAGAAGAGGAAGCACCTGGGGGATTGATGATTTCGGGGCTTATCTCGGCTACTTTAGCGTAGTTCTAGCTCTGCTGGGTTTCGCCGGTCTACTTTTCCGGCATAGAAAGGCGGATGTGCTGGTCGTAGTCTGGACGCTGAGCCTGCTCTTATTGGGTAGCGGTTTTTATGGATATATCATCCCGGATAGGTTCTTCCTGATGCTGCCGCTGCCCATCCTCGCGGCGGGCGGGGTGATTCTAGTAAAAGAGATTTCTACCCGGAGGAATAGCACGGTGGGTGGTGTACTGACGGCACTGATGCTGATAACCATAATCGTGACTACCGTCCCCGCCGCTCTGGAAGTGACGCAGGAAAGGCAGCCCCTGGTATCACCGGGACAGTACGAAGCAATGCAATGGCTCAAGGACGAGGTGGAGCCGATAGATACCATCCTGGTCACCGACAGTATGCACGGCTGGCTGGCACAGGTCACCAAGACCAGGGTGCTGAAGGCACTGAACGTCGATATTGCCGATGAAGAATTGTACACCCAGGAGTACGACCGGTACCGGGAGGGGGCAGCGGTGATGACGGGTAATCTGAATATCAGTGAGACGAATGCCCTTATCGATGAAAACAAAATCAGCTATGTCTTCGCCGAGAAAGGCGGACGGGTAGCCTCGTTCACCGAAAACTGGCCGGACTGGCCGCTGATTAATATCGATTATATGCTGGAGAACCCCCAGGTATTCCATAAGATATTTGAAAACGACGACGTCCTCATATTCCAGACGGAGCAGAACTGGAAGCAGGACACCAAGGCACTCTTCGTCGAGGCGGAAGAGGTGAAGCTGGAGAATATCAACGAATGGGAAGAGATGGGCATTAATCTGATTGCGGTGGGCTACCTGCCCAAATACAAGGTCGAGCCCGGCCCCTGGGGGTGGGAGGTTACCCCCCCCCAGCTCACTCGCCGGTTCATCAACGATGCCCACCTGAGTGGCATAAGGATCTTCACCGTTATGCCCGTCCTGATGGACCGGGTGGAGTATGTGTCCATCATCCAGCAGAACCCCTCCCTGACGCAGGTCTCCTGGGAGGGGAAGGCTACTCCCTGGCTCAATCCGGCACTGCCCGAGGCGAGGCAAATCGCCTCCGACTATACGCTGCAGGATGCCGCCATGTTTAAGGGAATAGGGACTGACGGCGTCGTCCTGGACCTGCTGCGCTACGAATGGGGCTTCTCCTTTGATGATTACTCCAAGGAACATGTAGATATTGTCGACGGCGACTGGACCAGCAGCGTAAACAGGAAAGAGAACCGGGACTGGTATATGGCCCGTATCAATGAGTTCTCCCGCCAGCTTTACGAGGACCTGAGCACCCTTGACCTCGAGGTCTGGGATACGGTATCGGCAAATGATGCGTGGAACATTGCCACCGGGAGAAACATTATTGATTTGCTCTTCTTCGACAAGCTCTACGTGATGGCATTCTCACCATCCGATGCGCTCGAGAGCGAGATTGCCGGCATCAAGAATCTCCTCGTACCCCGGGAGAAGTACGCAGTTATCATCTCGGCATTCACCAGTCTGGAGGAGATGACGGAGAGTGGCGACCCCATCCACGCCGAGGTAGTGGAGGTCAGCCGTCGGCTGGAGATTGCCAACAGCGCCACGGAGAACATCGGCATTTTCCGGGCCGGCCTCCTCGTCGGAGAACCAAAGGAGGTGTTCGGCAGCTTCGTAGCAGCGCCCCCCGAAGACGCATTTTATAATTTCATTATTGACTTCGGCGCCGCCAATAGCGTCGCACTGGAGACCTATTATGACCTGACGGGTGATTTTATTCATGCCGACTCCAACGTAACCAAGGCTGCCGAGGAAGGTGCCTCCTTCTCGGTCACGCTGCCCACTTATCTGCCCGAAGGGGACCATGCCCTGAGATACGAGATAACCAACCAAGGCATTATAGAGATTGACAACGGAGAGCAGGTGTACCAGGAGGAGATAGGGATAGGCGGACAGAGCTCAACCGGAGAAATAGCGTTCTCACGAGTGGGGCCGCTGGTCAAGGTAACCTACCGGGATAATCCCAGAGACGGATTCCTGTTTCATATCGGCCTCATGGAGGTATTCTCTGACTTCACCATTGATTTCGGGGCAGCCAACAGCACGGTACTGGAGGATTACTATAACCTGTCGGGTGACTTTGCCCATGCCAGCTCCAGTGAAACGAGATCTGCCGGGCCGGGCAGCTCCTTTGCGGTGACACTACCCGGTTACCTGCCCCTGGGGGATTACATCCTGAACTACGAGATTACCAACCAGGGCATTATAGAAATCAACAACGGGCAGGTTTACGAAGAGGTGATAGGGGTGGGCGAAGAGAGTACGGCGGGACGAATAGCGTTTTCACGAATCGGGCCGCCGGTTACGATAACCCTCCGGGATAACCCCGATGATAGCTCTCTGTTCCATATCGGACTCATCAAGGTATCCCGTAACTTCATACCCGACCCTGTTGAAGAGATTCTGGAGGACTTTGTGGTTGATTTCGGTGCGGCCAACAACAGCATACTGAGAGAATATTATGACCTGACGGGTGATTTTATTCATGCCGACTCCAACGTAACCAAGGCTGCCGAGGAAGGTGCCTCCTTCTCGGTCACGCTGCCCACTTATCTGCCCGAAGGGTACTACACCCTGACGTACGAGATAACTAACCAGGGCATCATAGAGCTCAACAACGGGCAGGTGTACCAGAAGATGGTAGGGGCCAGCGGACAGAAGGTTTCCGGGGAAATAGCCTTTTCGCGGGCCGAACCGCCGGTTAAGGTGACCTTCCGGGACAACCCCAATGATGGCTTCCTGCTGCATGTCAACTACATTGAGATATCCCGCAGCTCCGAAGAGGAATCCATGGAGGAAGTCTTCAGTGATTTTGCCATTGATTTCGGGGCGGCTAACAATGTGGTGCTGGAGGATTACTACAACCTGACGGGTGATTTCATCCATGCCGACTCCAGCGTGACCAAGGCTGTCGGGGAAGGCGACTCCTTCTCGGTCACGCTGCCCGGTTACCTGCCCGAAGGCAACTACATCCTGAACTACGAGATTACCAATCAGGGTACTATAGAAATCGACAACGGAGAGGTGTACCCGGAGGAGACGGGAATAAACCGGGAGAACACCACCGGAGAAATAGCGTTCTCGCGGGCCGGGCCGGATATTATAATAACCTTCCGGGACAATCCCGATGATGGCTATCTCTTCCACATACGCCGCATTGAAGTATGGAGGCAGGATTAAGTATTATGGATACCGTTACGTTTTTACCCTCCTTTCTACTCAATATACTACTTGACGAC
>CAZZHQ010000083.1:0-10786 GCA_964654015.1 uncultured Dehalococcoidales bacterium
CTTATCCCTCAACTTCCTGATCCCTGCTCTTGACTTTTAAGACAGTTGCTTTCTGTTTGTTTGCTTTACTATAGGGTAGGACATGCCGATTCCTTTTTCCACCACATTCGGGACACTGCCGAGCTTATTACGATAGGGCATTCTGTTTCTTATCCAATAGGCGTTATATCCGTAATTATTTTTGTATCATTGATGCCACACATTTCAAGAATGAATGTAGACCATGAAAAGAAGCTGTTTCGAGAGCGCCTGGGGATGAAGGAGGGAGAGAAGGAAGTTACTGATAAGAGATCAGTTCTTTGGAGCCTTATCGGCTTTACTTTCGCTACAATAGTTGGGATTATGATAGGTCAAATCCCGATTCCTTTGGGAAGCTTGGGGATTGTCAAACTGGGAAGCTCTGGAGGCGGATTAATTGGTGCTTTAATTGTAGGATATTTTGGGCATATTGGCCCTATTAGAACAAGGATGTCAAACAAAGTTCTTTCCCCACTTAGAGAGTTGTCCGTTGCTTTCTTCCTTGCGATTGTAGGGCTGGAAGCGGGAGCCGGCTTCGCTGAGGTGATAAAAGCAAATGGGGTAGCATTAATAGGAGTGGCATTCGTAGTGGCTCTTGTGCCAATAATACTTGGATACTTAATAGGCAGAAAGGTCTGGCACTTTGATTGGATTATCATGTCTGGTGCTATGTGTGGGGCGATGACATCAACGCCAGGTTTAGGTGCCGCAATTGAAGCTACCGGTACAGAAGATACAGGCGCGGGATATGGTGCCACTTATCCGTTTGCCATAACTTGCATGATAATATATTCAAAGCTTATTCCATTAATAATCTCCTGAGTATACCTTTTGCCGAATGTTATACTACTACAGTTCGGAACAAAGGTTTACTGATAAGGCTTTTAGCTGGACAAATCTACATGTTGATATCAAGATCCATAAGAACAGGTAAAAAACAGGCACTAGCCTCAGAAGTAGCAATAAACAGGATTCTTGATTCAAATGGATGGTAAGGGGGTCAAAGACACGTATTGAAGATAGTAACGGTTAGGACAGATAGAAGGTTATACTATTCTAATTGTTTTTAATACCAAAAGGGGCAAACACAAGAATCGAACCTGTGCTGCCCCTGTGGGCAAGAATGTTTAGAGGTATACACATTTTACTGGATAATTGAAAAAAGGTATATAAGTATGTATTCAGTTGATATATATGGTTATTTGGATTTCCATTTTTCCATTAAGAAGCATATATAATCTCGTCGTCAACTAGCTTAACAATCTTGGTGGCACTCTTGGGTAGCCTAGATATGGTTATTTTGCCTTCCAACTCAAGGTTTGCTAAAGCAGCCCTCACGGTCTTAAAGTTGTGGTTAGTTTTTGTTGCAACTATTTTTGCCAATTCGCTGAGTTTAAAATCGTTCTGCCCATTTTTTCTTCCGTTCAAAACTACGGATCAATGATATCGCGTTTTTTGGTCCAGTTGGTTACGATATCCCACTACACTCATGAAACGCCAAATATATCGATAACTACATGGCTGTTTTAGCTTCTATTTTGAATGGGAATGAAATTCGGTGGTTGCAGCCAAATCTTGAATAAGCTCAGGGAAGCAGAATTACTGCTTAATCAAGGGTCTACAATAGCTGTAGTCAGCAAGAGAATCGGTGTTAGCGACCATACCTACTACCGCTGGCGCAAAGAGTACGGTGGCATGAGGGTAGACCAGGCTCGCCGCCTCAAAGAACTGGAGCAGGAAAACTCCCGTTTAAAGAAACTGGTCGCGGACCTATCCCTGGATAATGCTATTCGGATGCAGTGTTAACAGTCCGACCAACATCTACAGGGATGGCACCGTTAATAATGATACTATCACCATCTACTAGAACCCGAACCTGTAATGCCTGTAGGGCTAGTTTCTTATCGTTGAAATCAAGGCTTTTTATCTTTCTGGATAATGCAGCGCATGTATCTTCTATGCTCCCAGCGTTTAGCACCAATTCTTCATTGGCTATTATTTGCTTTTCTGTATCACTTTTCTGAATTTCAAGCCCTTTGATTTCCTTGTCAACCTCAGAGATTTCCTGTTTGAATTTAACCTCGTCTCCGGTAATAGCAAAGGCCTTCCAGATTCTATCTTTTTGCTTGGTACGGTTATCCAAAACGATGTTGATTCTGTCTAGTTCCTTTTCCAAGACCTTTTCAGCGTAACCTTCCTTAGCCCTATCCAACTCGGAAATAATTATCTCTGGCTGTGCAAGTACCTTTTCTACCTCAGCCCATACCAAATCTTCAAGCCGCGTTGTAGCATACTGCTTATTATCACAAGGTATAGGCGTTATCCTTTTTCTTTTCCCCACACATCCATAATATGGGTAATAATACCGCTTGCCGTTCCTGATTTTAGCACCCTGTTCTCCACTGTATGTCCTGCCACATCTTGCACAAGAAACGTGCCCCCGTAGCAGATAGTCATGCTTGCTATTTTTTACTGATAGCCTTCTATTTTGCTTAAGGCACTTTTGTGCTTCATTAAATAACTCTTCTGAGATTATTGCTGGCGTTGCACCTGGTATCTCTATCCACTCTTGGCGCGGTTTCCAGATTACGCCGGTGTTTTTTCGTTTGGTCATACCTTTCACTTTGTAACCGGGTTCGCCATAGGTACAGGTAAATACATAGGTCTTTCCACAATAAGCATGATTTTTCAATATACTGCAGACTGTACTGCGTAACCACCACCCCTTACCAGAAGGGGTTTGGACATTCAACTCTCTCAGGCGATAGGTAATTTTATCGGTTGAAAGGTTTTCCTCTACAAGCCAACGATACATTTCCCGCACCCATTTAGCCTGATCCTCATTAATGTAACGGATTCCTTCTCCCTGTCCTTTTCCAGGCATATAAGTGTAGCCGTACAGGCGCCCAACAGCTGGTAGTTTTCCACTAAGAGCTCGCGCTTTTCTGCCACGCATGGTGCGCTCGCGTATCTTTTGGGCCTCTATCTTTGAGGCAAAGCCCCTGATATAACTAATCAGCTTGCCCATTTCAGAGCCATCCACTGTCTCTGTAACGGCCTCAAGTGTAACGTGATGATTTTCCAACTCCTCGATGATTATTACCCCGTGTACCGGGTCACGCGACAGTCTATCAAGGCAATAAACCACCACCACGTCGATATCGCCGGTCTCCTTACCAATTCCCGCAGCCCATTTAGCTTTGGGCGGTCTAGAGTTAGTCCAGAATATGTCTCTGAGAAGTGGCGAGCTACTTCATAGCCCTTGTCCTGGCAGTATTTAAGGCAAGCCTCAAGCTGAGTCTGTAGGCTAGTGCCTTCAGCCTCTTGATTGTCTGTGCTTACCCGGCAATAGGTAGCTGCTGTTTTCATTCCTTCTTTACCCCCTTCCACTTAGGCTTGTTCCAATATGGCGAAGTACAATTGGGGCAATTCTTAGGAAGTATTGGCCTTCTCGGTATCCAGGTATGACCACAACGAAGGCATTTAAGACTGGGTAACTCTATTTGCTGGTTCATACCCAGATTATACAACTATCATTGCATAATATCAATCCTTAATAGCCTTTTGTCAGTTTTGTCTTTTACTGCCGAGAGTTCGTAGTCTTTTATATCCATTCCCTTTACCTCACCCAAACATATAACAATTCTAATCGTCACGGTAGACTATAATCCTAATCCCAGTATTATCCCGGGACTCCTTGAAACAACCCATCGAGGAGGCATATTTTGCAAGATACCTTGCTGTGGTTGAGGGATTGCATCCAGCTGCTGCTGCACCACCATTAATTGCTTCACTTTTCGGTATAGATCCATTGGCTCTTATCCAGCCGTGCATAAAGTCCAACCATAGTTGCTCAAAGATACTATTTGCCTGCATCTCCGGGCTTCCAGATGAGTAATCTACTTGTTCTTTAGCTACCACTGTAGGTATATGATGATTTTCGCGCGCACACACACACTCATTCTTAGCACTATATTCGGCGATTAACCGCTTATGCTCAACCGCAGTCATCTTACGCATCTTAAGATTATGAGTTTGGCAAAGAAGATAAAGATTAGTAGGGCTCCAGTTTCGGGGGTTGTTGTCGGCATGGTCGATTTGCAGTTTGATAGTAGGTGGCCCGCGTCTAATACCCTTCTCAATAAAGCAGGCGAGGCAATTCTCACCATCACGGTTAGCAATAAACTCATAAGCCAATTTATGCTGAGCAATTTGAAAACGGTTGGCCATATTCACCTCACACCTTTAATAAAATAAGTGGTCATGGATTCAAGCCGATTACACAAACTAAATCCACTGCCGCATTTCCCATCAGATGTAGACCAGCATAGGGGGAGAACTTTGGAGCCCTGTGCTATATATGAAAGTGCCGCCTTGGGTATTGAACTACTCATGTTTGGTTTCACTTTTGGTCTCACTCTCAGCCTTAAATTCACGCTGACAATCAGTAATTACCTTCCGCCACCAGTGAACCCACAATTTGCGCTGATAATCTGTCCCCTTGCCGGGGCGGATGTCAATCTTTACTTTGACTGCACTCTTTACGACGCTTTTGGTCACTTCTACTTCCTTTTCGCTTCAGAGGGCGGATAGTTAATTCGCCATTGCCGACTATCTCAACCTTGTCGCCTGTCATAAGTCCATGAAAGTTGAGCCAGTTCCTTGGCAATGTAACAACTAGGCTAGACCTGCCAACTCTATAAATTGCGTGCTCCTCCAAAATCGGCATGTTCTTCGCTCTTCTTGTTTTATCCTGTTATAATCAGAGTAAAACACCGGCACGGGCTTTACTAACGAAATTCTCTCGAGCGAATTACGAAATTTTCCATGAGGGGGAAACGAAACATTGAAATGAAAGGAACTTGAGAGGCTAAAGATAGTTGGGTATGAGGCGTACATGGCGGGGCAAGCTAGGGGACAGAATACGGAGGTAATCCTGGAGGCATTAGGCGAGAAGTTCGACCGAACCCCTAGACAAATCCAGAATTGGATTTACGAGGTCGGCAAGAAACGTATGGCGGAGCCATACAAAGAGACACAACATAAGCAGGAAATGCGAAATTTGACGGAGCGTCTAATAGAAGAAATTGATTTGCTGTTGAAAGAGGAGATCATTGTACTTGAGATTACGCCAGGACAATTTATCCTAGATGAAAAGAGGTTTCCAATCAGCATAACTGAAGGAGGCGAAATGCAAGTCGCGTTTTCCATTGAAGGAGAAGGGGATAAAGATCCTCTCTACAAAGCGCTACGTAGTCATCTAGAAACCGGCGGCTTTGCCAAGGTATTGGCTGACATTACTTCTTGGAGCAAAGGGACCGCTGATAATCTAATAAAATGCCATGAACTATTTACAACCGTGCGAAAGAAACTTGAACGTATCTACAATACCTCTATCGCAATCTCTGTCCCGCTAGATTACCAGAGCCAGCCTATCTTTACCCAGTCTGCCTTCACGGCGTACTTTCCAGCACTCATATGTGCTGACGGCCTTGAACAAGCCAGAGGATCTATCGGGTATAGAGATTCTGCTTACCATTGTGATGATGGCTTGAAGCTGAAATTCGATGTGTACACAATCTATGTCGGCACCTCCGATGAGCACATGCAGCTATTTGTGGATGCTCATATGGAGTGGAGAGCAAGATGCGCCATGTGGGAGCAAACCAAAGCAATAGCCAAACAGAGGCAGGGTCTCGACAATACTGCAGCTACTCTTAACCAGCAACTAAAGACGTTCATGCATATGGAGCTACTCCCCGGGCACTGCGAGCTTTGCTCTAGTTCTTCTGTCAAATCCGTATAAACTATTCAATCCTAATCTCAAATTGCACTTAAAGATGAATTGTTTAAACTCGAGACATCTGCTAGACTGACTAAGACTATGATATTGATTAAGCAATGGAAACAGCCTTATAATCAATTCTATCCGCGAAATGCGCTTGGCTAACGGCTATTGGACTCCAGAGTCGAATTAAAAGTAACTCTAAGTCTACAGGTGATATTAGTTCTGGGAACAAACCAAGGTCACAACATGATTGAAGAATGAGAAACCGATTCAATGTTTTCTATGGCTGGTGGGTTGTCATTATCGGAGCCATCACCGTCTTACTTGGGGGTGGCATTGTCTGGAATGGCTTTGGTGTGTTCTTCATACCCCTCATAGATGAGTTTGGTTGGAGCCGCGGACAGCTATCCTGGGCAATGTCCATTTCTGCCTTGGTTTGGATATCTGGCCCATTCATTGGTGCTCTAGTAGACAAATATGGTTCAAGGCGAATAATGGTTTTAGGAACCATAATTACCGGAGGTTGTTTTGCTCTCCTCGGCCTGACGGATTCCATCTGGTATTTCTACGCTTTGTATTTTGCCACAACCATCGGACTTACGGGCATTGCAGATATACCGGTTGTGGTGGCAGTAACAAACTGGTTTAATAAACGGCGCGGCCTAGCTATGGGTATCGTGATATCAGGTTGGGGTATGGGGGGATTAGTAATCACACCTTTGGCCGCTTACTTGATATCTAGCCTGGGATGGAGAAACGCCTACTATGTACTTGGTCTGGGGATGGTGATAGTCCTTATTCCTTTGATAGCCACCGTATTTCGTCATAGACCTGAAGAGAAGGGACTGTTTCCGGATGGTCAAACCGTTAGAGCAGGTGACTCCTGTTCTGAAGAAAAACATACCAACCAGCCAGAGTTTACCTTTGCTGGCGCAATTAAGACACGGAATTTCTGGTTACTCATTTTTATAACATCTTCCGCCGTATTAGCGCTTGGTTCCATCATCACACATGTAATACCATTCTTTCGGGATATTGGTTTTTCTCAACAGATGGCAGCAAACATTATCGCTGCAGCGGCCGGAATAAGCGTTCCTAGTGGGCTTCTTATTGGATATATGGCAGACCGATTCTCTGCAAAATTTCTTATGATGATCACCTTAATACTTGAAGCTTCAGGTATCGCGGTTCTTTTAGTAACAGATTCAATATTGATAGCTCTCATATTTGTCGTACTTTTTGGATTAGCCATGGGGGCGCCTTTTACCCTTTTGCCTCTATTGATCGCTAAGTTATTTGGAAATAATTCTATGGGTGCCATTTATGGTAGTGTATGGGCTTTTGTCTCAGTGGCTTTCGCTATCGGCCCCCCATTAACTGGATACATATTTGATCTCAATGGTAGCTACGATTTCGCTTTTATGATCCTTATCGCTATAATCTTGATAGCTGTGCTACTCTCATATTTGTTAAAACTTAGGGAAACACCCGATTCCAAGTGAAGTGGTCGAGTTGATATCTTAAGGAAAAAGTAAATCTCAAATGCGAGGAAAAGAGAGGCTTCTGAAGTGATAAAACTAGAAGAAAAAAGAGCCAGCATACAACCGATTAAGTCAAAGCTGAAAATCAGCATACTTGATGATGAGGATATTAAGAAGATAAACCAGACAGCCCGTGATATCCTTGAGGAAGTTGGTGTAGTGTTTCCCTCAGAAAAGGCGCTAAAAATCTTCGCTGATGCCGGAGCTAATGTGGACTTTGATAAAAAACTGGTTAAGATTCCGAGCGATCTAGTGGCTAAATATTTGAAAAAAGCTCCAAGGCGCTACACTCTAGCCGGCAGAAGACCGGAACTCGATGCTAAAATAGGAGGCGAGGACGGAACCTATTTCTATTGTAGCGGCGAAGCACCTAGTATAGTTGATTTTGAAACCGATAAGAGAAGACCATCAATCAAGAGCGATGTAGCCAATATGGCTAAGGTAGCCGATTACCTCCCGATAACATCACTTATCTGGCCAACGGTTAGTGCCGGCGACAAAGGAGAAACGGCACCAATTCACGGAGTAGAGGCTTGCTTTAACAATACCGAAAAACATCTCCAGACAGTATCGGTTATAGATGAAATCTCGGCAAAATACACCATCGAGATGGCTTCTGTCATCGCTGGCGGCAGAGATAAGCTGAGAGAAAGACTCATCTTTTCGCTTTTACTATGTGGCATCGCACCACTAGCCCAGGACAGAGGAGGTATAGAATCAGCCCTTGCTTTTGCTGAGGCTGGTCTGCCGGTAGGTTTCATGTCCATGCCTACCATGGGCTTAACCGCCCCTCCATACCAGGCTGCCGACTTGGCTGTAGGCCTGGCGGAAGACCTAAGTGGCTGTATTTTAATACAAATTGCCTATCCAGGAGTTCCTGTCTTTATGGCTATCCAGCCGGCAATCATAGACCCACGTTCTGGGGATTATTTCTACGGATCGAGTTTCCAACAAATTACCAGTGCAGCTGCGGTTCAGCTTGCCCATGACAATGGCCTGCCTATTAGCAGTCAAGCCTCTTTTGGTGGAAATGCTTATCGGTTAAATAGCTGGCAGATAGGCCTGGAGAATGTTCTTGGTCCTTTAATGTCAGTTATGGCGGGAGCAGATATGGCGTTCGGCCCAAACGGCATGCTAGCTGCTGCAACTCTATTAGATATGCGAAGAATCCTGTTTGACCGGGAGATCTTCCAAACGATAGACATTATTACCGATGGGCTAGAAGTAAACGACAATACACTGGCTTTTGATATGATACGAGAGATAGGTCCCCAAGGTACATTTTTGGGACAGAGACGCACGGCTGAGGAACTGCCGAAACTCTGGCCACCGTCAATTCTTTTTGAGAAATCAACAGTGGTCGGGGAGAAGTATAGGAATGCAGAAGAGGTTGCTCGCGAGGTGATTGATTGGGTTTTGAGGAATCATCATCCAGCACCACTGGATAAAAAGGTAAAGCAAGAATTAGCGAAGATAGTGGCTGCTGCTGACCGGGATGAGGATTTGAAGAAAGAGATTAAAGGAAGGAGATAAAGTACAATGTGGTCTATACCAGAGGAGAATCAGGGAAAGTCTGGTGATTGTGCTCCTTCCGCTGCAATTTGACTTAGAATTGGGTAAGTGACATCCCATCTGAAGTAAAAAAGGTAGGGAATTTGAATCCGCTTAACCAAGATCTGTTTCAGGTAAGTGCTGTATAGTTACCCGATTTCAACCAAATAATGGAGGCAACCAATGTACGAGAACGTAACGAGAGATTTAGCGATTTTCGTTACTGAGGCCAAATATGAAAATCTGCCCAAGGACGAAGTGGAGAAAATCAAGCTCATACTGCTTGATGACATTGGTAATGCTCTCGGTGGTCACATTACTGACCGGGCGCGAATCGCCATGGAGTTCGTCAATGAGATGGGCGGCAATCCTCAAGCCAGTATTATCGGCGGCAGGTTGACTAACTATGCGATGGCATCCTTGATTAACAGCGAGCTAATTAATGCCCTGGACTACGACCTCATTGGCCCGCTGGGTAGCCACATCACTCCTTATGTTACCCCGACGCCATTGGCAATTGCGGAGAGGGAGCATGCCTCGGGCAAAGACTTGATTCTAGCACTGGCACTGGCTCACGAGATTGGCGGGCGCGTTTTAAGCTCGATGGCACAGCAGAAAATGCTCCTCGATGAACATCCTTACTACAAGGAATCACCCCGCTTTTCCACCTCTGGAACAATTTTTGGTGCTGTCGCTAGTGGTGCCAAGCTGCTCGATTTTAATGTTGAAACATTGACTAACGCTCTTGGTATTGCTGGCGCCAGCACAGCGGTACCGGGGAATATCAAGTGGCACCATATGACCGGTCCCTCGATTATGACCAAGTACAACTGTTGGTCAGGCTGGATTTCTCAGCTGGCAACAGTAGCGGTCCTGCTAGCGGAGAAAGGTTTTACCGGCGATAGAACCATCCTTGATGGCGACTATGGTTATTGGCAGATGGTGGGCTCTCCATACTTCAAGGCGGACAACCTGCTGGGGGAACTTGGGAAGGTATGGCACATTAATGAGGTAAGGTTTAAGATGTATCCCACCTGTGCACCATATCATAC
Source organism: uncultured Dehalococcoidales bacterium (assembly GCA_964654015.1). GTDB lineage: Bacteria > Chloroflexota > Dehalococcoidia > GIF9 > AB-539-J10 > JAUUZT01. Next base: position 9,951 of record CAZZHQ010000083.1, read on the forward strand.
CGCTATTGAAGGTATTTCTGATCTGATTAATGAGAACCAAATACGCCCAGGTGATATAGAATCAATCGTGGTCAAGGGTGACCCAATAATGATGACACCAAACCGGATGCATACAGAAATAAACAGCTTCGCCGATATGCAATTTGCCGTCATCCCCAATCTGGCTGTAGCAGTTTTCTATGGTGATAGGCCTAGCCCTTGTTGGCAGATGCCCGAAGTGTATAACGACCCTAGAGTCAGGGAGATTTTGCCTAGAATTAAACTTCAGGTCCACCCAAGGATTGATGATCTCATCGCTGGGTTAGCAAGAGAAGGTAAACTACCTATTTATATGGGAAATATTGTCGAGATAATCACCAAGGGTAAGAAATTCACCATTGAGGTTGCGTCACCCAAGGGATCTCCTGACCGCCCAGTCAGCCAGAGTGAGCTGGTTGATAAATTCAGAAGAAATGCTTCCTACTCAATGCTCAAGAGCCGCAAGGTAGACAAGCTTATCGGATTATTACTCCGCTTAGACGAAATAGATGATGTCACTGAACTTTGTAGAATGATGTCCATTAGTTAACATGGACAGTGAAACCCAGAAGGGAGGTAAGAGATGAGGCAGGTTGGGGTAATGAGGAGGACGTTGAATCGAGAGAGAAGGGGGTGTATGTACTTTAATCAGCTCGACGGATGACTTAATATAGAGGAGGGAAAATGATTTCATTACATGAAGTCCATGAATATGGAACGGAGTTAGAACAATGGCTACGCACGCGGGTTCATCCCATAGCCATTAAGATGCTAAAAAGCAGGGAAGAAGTCCCAGAAGGTGCCATTATCCCGACCCG
>CAZZHQ010000084.1:0-10616 GCA_964654015.1 uncultured Dehalococcoidales bacterium
ACGCTCGCAATGACAATTTCCAACCGTGTCATACCTGCGGAAGCAGGTATCCACCATCAGGCTCGATAGTAGGCGGTATGTTCGCCTTAATCAAAGTATGTGGTTTATAGTACCGATATATTGTTCGTGGATTGGAGATGGAGTACTTGGAGAATGCATTCGCGGTTGCGAATACCTGGGTAGATTCCTGCTACCTGCTTTCGCAGGCACAGGTTTAGCAGGAATGACAAAGCAGGCAGGCAGGAACACTAACTCCAGTTAAATACTAAACACTAATTACTAAACTCTAAACAAATTCAAAATGCCAAGCTCTAAATCCAAAACCTGCTACCTCCCTGCCTTCTCCCCTTCTGGATTCCTGCTTTCGCAGAAATGGGAAGAAGCTGGATTGCTACCTTTGCACCACAACACCACCCAGATTGCCGCGCTTCGCTCGCAATGACGAGCGAAGACAGGAACACCAAACTCTAAATCCTAATTACTAAACTCTAAACAAATTCAAAGTACTAAATACAAGACTTGCTGCCTCCATGCTGTTTCCCTCGGGTGGATTCCTGCTACCTGCTTTCGCAGGCACAGATTTAGCAGGAATGACATAGAGGATTAAAGAATATAAATATCAAGTTAAAGATTATTAGGAAAGACAACATCACCTCCGCTTTGCCTTGAAAGAGAAAACCCTATTTTCTCGATAATGGTAATTATCTCTGCTGCGGTTACCCTGGGAAGTCTCATGCAACCAGTTCCAGGGAGGTCAGACTGACCGATTCTGCCTGGGGAATTTCTTCATTGTCCTCTATGCGGTCTTTGACGTGTAATTGAATAGCATCTCTAATATTTTCCAGTGCTTCCTCGTAGGTTTCTCCCTGTGAGTAGCAACCTTGAAGCTCAGAACACGACGCAAAATAGCCGTCTTCGCCTTTTTCAATGATCACTGAAAAACGATAGCTTTTCAAATTATTCCTCCACTAGTTACGTATCCTGCACGATTATCCCTGTTGCGATTATATCATAGGCAGCGTCGCTTGCAAGTGGACTGAGGGCATATTGACATAATGCTATTTACTATTACGCAGGGCTGATGTAGTCAGAAATATGGCTCTGGTTGTGGCTGTGATTGGTAAGTAAATCGTGGTTAGCTTTTATCAACACGTGAAAGTTCTAAATACCTATAAAGGTACCAGCTTGCTATGGTACGATACGGCGTCCATTTACCGGCTATTTGTATATAAACAGCATCTGGCGAGGTTTTGGGGACGTTGTAGAGCAGGCTGATTGCCGAACGAATGGCCTTGTCACCGACGGGAAACACATCCAGCCTGTTCATAGAAAACATCAGGTACATCTCTGCTGTCCATCGGCCGATGCCCTTTATTTCTGTTAGCATACTTATAATACTTTCGTCGTCCAGGTCTTCAAGGCTGTCGAAATCAAGCTTGCCGGATATCACATAATCTGCCAGATCCTTTAAATAGTGTATTTTGGGCAGGGAAAGTCCCGTTTGTCGGAGTTCATTATCAGCTATATTAATGAGTTCAAGCGGGTCCGCACTGAGACCACTGAATAATGAATCAAACCTGGAGCGGATTGAATTAGCTGATGATTTAGAGAGCTGCTGGCTGACTATGGAGTAGGCTAATGCAGGAAAACCTTTCTCCCTGCGAGCCAGCAGGCAGGGACCAATCCGATCGATAATACCCGCCAGTTTCTGGTCGGCATCACATAGTATGCATGTTCCAATTTCGAAACTTGTTGCCAGCAGGCTCATAACCCGTAGATTATAGCTGATAGTTCATAGCTCTTAATACCCTGTCACTGGGTAAAGTCCTGCTTTCGCAAGGATGACAAAGAACAATGGCAGGAGTGACAAGGGTGGAGCAGTAAGACGAAATATTCTGCAATATCGCAAACGTTTAGACGAATCTTCTCATGCTTCTTTATTAAAATCGGGGATTCCAAGACCTTTGCATATTTTTCTGCCAAGTTTGTCAGGAATTTCGGTGTGTCGTGGCACCGTCTCTACAGAGCCATTCGTCGGGTTCACCCAAAGCGAATGGGAGCCTCCTTTTCTCTTAAGGTAACACCCATACCGACGCAAATGTCGCAAGAGGGCTTGTCTCTTCATCAGACTGCGACAATCTCACGAATTGCATCGTCTGGTAATCCACGCATGGCGTCCTCACGCCTGTCTTCAAGTATAAGTGAGATTGCTGCCGCTAAACTTGTTTTACATTCTTCGATTGTTTTGCCTTGCCCATTTGCTCCTTGAACCTCGGGGCAGTAAGCAATATACCAATCTCCATCCTTTTCAATAATTGCTGTAAACTCATTATGCATGACGTCCCTCCATGGGCAACTCAATTTCAAGCTTATAGCTTTGAATTATCATCTTATCCTTTTATTGTGCCGTACACTATTATACGAAAGTACTTGTGGTATGTCACTTAAATAAGTTAAAGGAGGGATTATCGGTGATTTATTATTGGTATTATGCTGTCTTCAATTATACCGAAATTGCTTCTCGTATGTTTGATTCCTGCTTTCGCAGGAATGACACAGAAGGTGATAGGAATTACAAGGGGACATCCTCCCCTTAATCCTTCCTTCTACAGTCAGAAGGGAACCAGAGAAACTGCCTTGAAATAGTGGACAATGTTAATGAATACTGGCTTTGACGTTATGACGTTATGACGTTAAAACGTTATAATTCATAAAGAAATACAGGAGGTGGCATTATGGCTACTCTAGCAAAGCGCTCCACGATATATTTTGACCCGGATATCCACAAGGTACTTAAATTAAAATCAATAGAAACCTCTAAATCAATATCTGAAATTGTGAATCAGGCTGTTAGAGAGGCACTGTCCGAGGATGCGGAGGACATCGCTGCTTTTGAGGAACGAGCCGGTGAGCCCTTATTCGGTTTTTCGGAAATGCTCAAAAGGCTAAAAAAAGATGGCGCAATATGAAGTCTTTTTAAAAGAGTCTGTTTGGAGAGATGTAAATATGATTCCCAGGACTGATATCTGGAAAATCCTGGCAAAGATTGAAAAGCTGGCAGATGACCCTCGACTTGCTGGGTGTGAGAAGCTGACGGAGCAGGAGTTTTATCGAGTCAGGCAGGGCAGGTATAGAATTGCTTATTCAATACATGATAATGAGCTTACGGTTTGGATTATTAAAATCGGGCACCGGAAAGACGTGTACCGATAGTAGTTGTCATCCACTCACCGACCTTCTTCCTTTCAGGAAGAAGGGGACCAGAAAAGCAAAAAATCAGTTACTGGCGCTGCTGACACCTGTGAAACCCGTGCAGGGGAATCCACAGGGCAGGTATTCCACCTGAACTCCGGGGTATAGATTTCTGATGTAGGGAACCATTGCCATCATTCCCGGTAACTCTGCCGTAGCGTGGCTGACGATCATCACCGGAATACCAAGGTCCAGCGACCATAAGCCGCAGTAGGTGGTATGTGTACCGTCGTCGGTTGCCAGGATAATATCGGCGCCCAGTTCGTACATATCCGGTAAACGGGTGATTGCGCCGGTGCCTACCGCCATGCGGGATACTTTCTGGTGCAGGTCGCCCATCACATTCACCACTGCCTGTCCCAGTGGCTTTGTTTTTTCCAGCACCCTGCCGGCGACATCGGCAACGCTCAGACCGGAAACGTCGCAGAGCTTGTAGAATGATTCTACCGGGCGAGGCTCTGACGGATAGCCCAGGAAGTTGGCCCATGCATCGGGAATGCCCACTTCGGGCATTCGGTCCCAGGTATCATGACAGCGCAGGAGTGTAATTCCGTGGTCTGTCATCAGCTTTCTTTTTTGATCGAAGTGGAGTTTCTCGCTTTTTGCGTCGCTGAAATCCGGGTAAAAAGCCCCTTCGTGTGAGATGACCAGGTTCAGTCCCATCTCGGCGGCCCTCGCAAGAACGGCATCTGTTGCCAGCCAGGTGACGGCGATCCCTGCTACCTCCCTTCCGCCGCCCCCTCTGGATTCCGACTTCCGTCGGAATGGGAAGAAGCTGGATTGCTACCTTTGCACCACACCACCACCCGGATTGCCGCGCTTCGCTCGCAATGACGACGATGAAGACAGGAAGATGTCCTTTGTATCCTCCCAGTTTACCCAGGTTGCCACGCTCACGCAGTGGTCGCGAAAATCATGTGCTTTCATTGCGGACTCCTTTACCAATACTATTATGGGGTAATTGATAAATCAGGGGCAACTTTTAGGAATGCCTCCACTACCTGTGGGTCGAACATGCTGCCAGCAGCCTCCTGTATCCTGTCCACGGCGGAGCTTTTATCCAGTGCTTCGCTATATACACGATTGCTGGTAATCGCATCCAGGTAGTCGGCAAGGGTGATGACTCTTGCTTCCAGGGGAATTTTATTGCCCTTCAGGCCACGAGGATAACCACTACCATCGTAATGCTCATGGTGAGCAGCGACAATGTCTATAATACCTTTCAGTTCTCTGATGGGTTCGAGAATCTTTACCGCCTTTAGCGGATGAGTTTTTATTATATCAAACTCCTCATCCGTCAATGGTCCGGGTTTCAGCAGGATTTCGTCCTTTATGCCAATTTTTCCTATATCATGCAGCATACATGCCGTTTTAAGGATTGCCATTTTTTCCGGGGTGAAATTCATTTCTTCGGCAATACTTGCGGCATAACGGGTAACATTTCTCGAATGGTGATGGGTATAGGAGTCTCTGGCATCTAATGCGGCGGCAAGTGACTCAATAGTATGCGTGAAAATTATCTCATTACTGGAGAGCAGGAGGGCGTTACTGATGGCTGTACTTACATTGTTCGCCAATGTCTTGTAGAAATCCAGGTCATCGGCATAGAAATCAGACCTTTCGGGGTTTCTTGCCTCACTAATCAGGGCGAATCCCAGCAATCCGTACTCTTCAACAAATGGTATGATGAGCACAGATTGAAACACATTATGGAAGAGAAACTCCTTCTCTTTTTCCGATAAGGTATCGTTATTACTGTAAACTATCTTTAATTCCTGGTCTATTAAAGTCTCTTTTAGCAAAGAAAAATCATCCAGGCGAAATGATTTACCGACATTGCTGTCAAGTTCCAGGGACCTGATGTGGGAGGAGTTTTTTATCTCAAAATACTGCTTTGACCTATCCATAATCGCTACCCGGCAATAGGTGTGATAGGAAAAGGAACGGATAAGCATTTCTGAGAGAAGTTTGAGGATTGTGTCCAGGTCAACTGTTTGTGAAGTTTTAGTACTGGTGTCGAGTAAAATAGACAGCTCTTTTGTGTGTTCATTTATCAGTTCTTCGAGGTTGTGCTGGCTTGCCTGGAGCTGTTCCACTATCTGGTTAAACGACACTGAAAATTCACCTGGAAAATCGGTTCGCTGGGTAAAATCGCCGCTGGCAATCTCACCTGTTTGCCAGGTCAGTTGTTTCAGGGCAGCTTGCAGGTCCTTTAGAGAGCGGGCAAAGGAGATATTGCTATCTACAGGCAAGCTCGTACCCCCCTGTGAAAGGGATTCAGCGGCTCTGCTTGTTTCAGTTATCTCGGCAGTCAGGCGATTAGTAAGCTCGGAGAGTTGTCGTAACTGGTTGTTTTCCTGGCTTGCCAGGTAAATCGGCTCGGGAGTTCTTCCATCCAGAAGGTCGGAGATAACCTGGCTAATGCTGCTTATCTGCTGGATTTCATTATTATTCATGCGTTAATAACTCTGCTGGTTATTCCCTGCTTAGGAACTTCATGTGCTGGTTTTCCTTTAGATGACATTGCAGGAAATCCATACTCTACTCCATTATGCCACATATCTGGAATAAAGCAACAAATATCGGTGAAATATTCAAAAGAAGATAAAAAAAGAGGGCAGAAGTTTTTGATTAATCAGATAAATTAATTACAATATATCAGGGACAATTATTATAGTTGCCGTAATGAAAACTCCCGGGTATAACTTAGAGATGCCGGCAGATGTACTGGCTCTACAACTCTATGAGTTTACGGCATACCGGGCAGGCAGGGTAAGCAATATCTATAGAAAGATATACGAAAAAGGAGAAGAATAACATGGCTGACGCGATTGTTGCTGAGAATCTTGCCTACTGGTACGGTGACCTGGTTGCCGTGGACCACATTAGTTTCAACATGCCTGAGGGCGAAATACTGGGTTTTCTGGGTCCAAACGGCGCCGGAAAAACTACCGCCGTAAAGATGCTGACGGGCCTGATGAAACCCAAAGCGGGGAGGGCGGTGCTGCTGGGAATGGACATGGCAAAGAACACGGAGAAGGTGCAGGGAGAGATGGGCATTTGCTTTGAAGAGACTAACCTCTACGAGCAGATGAGCGCCCTGGAGAACCTGAACTTTTTCGCTCGACTTTTCGGCATTAAAGGATTCGACGCTTATGCCCTGCTGAAGAGGGTAGGCCTGGATGGACGCGAGAAAGACAGGGTAGAAACCTATTCCAAGGGTATGAAACAGCGTCTCATGGTAGCCCGCTCCATAATAAATCATCCAAGGGTTCTATTCCTGGATGAACCCACCGCCGGGCTTGACCCTGCCTCTTCAGAGTCTATACTGGAAATAATCAAAGAGGAGCGCGAGCGTGGAGCCACCGTCCTGCTGACCACTCATGACATGGAGGAGGCGGACAAGCTTTCCGACAGGGTGGCCTTTATGAATAAAGGCAAGATTGTTGCCCTGGACACGCCGCATAAGCTCAAACAGCAGTACGGCAAGCGGGCGCTCAAGGCAAAGGTCGCTGCTGCCGACGGGAAACTGGAAGAGCGCGAGGTGATTATGGACACCCCGGAGACAGCTAAAGCCGTCCAGGAACTCTTTGCCACAGAGAAAGTGGTTACCGTGCACAGCGAGGAGGCTACGCTGGAGGATATCTTCATCAAGGTTACCGGACGGGGGTTGCTGGGATGAACTGGCGAATTATCGCTGCCATCGTCTCAAATGACGTGACCCTTTATTTCAGGAACAAGTTTCTCTCTTTAATGGGCATAGTCGGCGTCGTTGCGTTCATGGTTGTCTATTTTGTGATGCCGGGCACGACGGTGACTACTGACATTGTGCTGTATGCGCCGGTACTGCCCTCGGCTTTCGCCGAGGAAGAAATGGAGAGCACCGACTTCGTCATGATTGATTCCGAGCTGGCGTTGCGAGATGCCGTCGCAAATAGCGACTATTTCGCCGGGATAGTCCTGCCAGCGGATATCATGGAAAAATTTCAACGGGGAGAGAAACCAGACGTTAAAATCTATTTCTCCCCGGAGACAACGGAGGAGAACAGAGAGTTAATAAGCATTATGGTTAAAAGCCTGGCTTACGAGCAGACGGGACAAATTGCCAATTTCAATGAGACGGAAATAGTGCTGGGCACGGACTTGTTAGGGCAGGATATACCGCTGCGGGAACGTATGAGGCCTCTGTTTGCGGTAATGCTGCTCATAATGGAGATGTTTGGCCTGGCAAATCTGATTAGCGTGGAGGTGCAGCGACGCACCGTCCAGGGATTGCTGGCGACACCGATGCGGGTCAGGGAGCTGTTTGCCGCCAAGGGCATTAGTGGCATTTGCCTCTCATTCATCCCGGCGGTACTGTTTCTGACAGTGGTTGGCGGTATGAATAAGCAACCGCTGCTAATTCTCACTGCGCTGCTTCTGGGGGCGGTGATGGTTACCGGGATAAGCTTCCTGGTCGCCGCCCTGAGCAAGGATTTGATGTCTATTCTTGGCTGGGTATTCGTAGTTCTTATCATCATGGTTATCCCCGCGGTGGGCATCATGATGCCGGGAACTATCACTGGCTGGGCAAAAATTATTCCTTCATATTACCTGGTACTGCCGGTACACCAGGCGGTACATTACGGGAGTGGCTGGGGCGATGTTGGACATTACATGCTGGTGCTGCTGGGATTTGACCTGGCATTTGTCAGCCTGGGAATCCTGGCGCTGAGGAGGAAATTCCAATGAACATGAAAAGAACGGGAACCATGCTGAAAAGGGAAATATTCCAGGGTAACAGGGGTTTCCTCTTTATTATCGCCATCGTGGTACCGGTTGTTATGTCGCTTGTCGTTTCCCTGGTTTTTGGCACCTTGTTTAATACGATACCCGAGCTGGGTATCTTGGATGAAGGTGATTCCCGGATGGTGGACATTGCTGGCGAGTACTCTTCGATGGTTACTACGGAGTACAGCACGGATGCTGAACTCAGGCAGGCGGTGGAGAGCGGCTCTGTTGGTCTTGGTATGGTACTGCCCGCTGGTTTCGACCGTGCCGTGGAGGATGCAACCGAGACGGATATAACGGTCTATATCTGGGGAGAAGGCAGTGTAAGCCATTTCGAAACACTGTTTATAAACATCGAGAGCATAATACTGGAGCTTTCAGGAGTGGATGCACCGGTTAATATCGAAACCATTACCCTGGGTAGCGGGACAGGCGTTCCCTGGAATGAGCGACTATTGCCGTTCATCGTGCTGTATACGGTAATCCTGGCGGCAGTTATGCTGCCAGCCATGGCCGTGGTCACTGAGAAAGAGAAAAAGACGATGGCTGCGCTGGTAGCCAGTCCAGCGACACTGGGTGAGATATTTTTCTCTAAAGGCGTAGTCGGCGCGGCCCTCAGCTTGTTTATGGGCATCGTCGTCCTGTTAATCAACCGGGCATTCGGTGTACAGCCATGGCTGCTGGTACTGGTGCTGGGGCTTGGCGCCGTGATGGCGGCCATTATTGGTCTCCTGGCGGGAGCTTTTCTCAAGGATGTCACCAGCCTGCTCGCGCTTTCTAAAATCGCTGGTTTCCTGCTCAGCGGGCCAGCTTTAATTTATATGTTCCCCCAGATTCCCCAGTGGATTGGGCGCATCTTCCCGACTTACTACATGATTCAGCCGGTTATTGATCTGGTGTACCGGGGTGGTAGCTGGCCCGATATCGTTGTTAATGTCTTGATTTTAATTGGACTGATTATAGTCTTTTCCATCATATTATCTGTGGTACTGCGAAAGAGGGCTGAACAGCAACTGGCCTTCTAGTTCGGTGAAAAATAAGGAAGACCGAAGACCGGGGATTGAGACAGCAAAGACAACGGTGGTTGTGATTTATCGTTGTGATTCAATGAAATCTGGTGTAGCTATGGTAAGGAATTATACAGCGAAATACACAGCAATCAGCTCTGGATATATGGGACAACTGGTTGAGTGGCCTGAGGTAATCACCGAAGGCGAGACAATTGAAGAATGCCGTGAACTCTTGAAAGATGCCCTGCATGAAATGATGCTGGCCTACAGACAGCAGAACAAGGAGATTCCTCCCGCTAGCGAACTGCTGGAACAGTTACCAGTGGAAATAGAACTTTGAGCTGTCTGTAAAACGCAGGGACCTTATTAAGTATCTGGAGCAGAATGGATACTACCTTCTAGGAGTGTGTCTGAGTAACAACCAGCCATAGTCAGTTGGTAACTATAAAGCCGCGATGGCCAGGCAGATATATCGTCTTTCGGCGACTACAAATGGTAAAATGGCAAGAAACGTACACGCCGGGCGGCACTACTCGAACACGGTGACCAGAAATTCCCGGCCGAGTAGCCCCTCATGTGCTTTGAATAGCTTGAGCAGATTGTGTCCGGTGCAGATGACCTTCCACTCGCTGTCCACTTTATCTGATCCCCTCAAAAGGAACTGTCCAAATCCCCGTGCTTGCTTGATCTGGCCGAAAACCGGCTCGGGAAGCTCTTTCCTCAATCCGTAACACTCCCGCCCTTTCTTCGTTCTTAGCTTGCGTCGCATCCTGTCTACTATCGAAAGACTCTTCGGTATCCGCCCTCGGGGTGCTGGTGGCAAGGTCAATTATCGCTGAGAGGTCAAGCTGGTCCAGTATTTCATCCAGCACATTTCGAGATCCCATTGAGCACCTCCTTTAAGGCCTATATTTCCGTTAAGCTAATTGTAGCAAGTCCAGCGCCTGATGCCAATTCAGGTTGGTGACCCTACCTTAAAAAGGGGCAAGCTCTTTTAGAGCTTGCCCCTTACTCCACCCTATCCCTCTCCCTTGATGGGAGAGGGATAGGGTGAGGGTGAAATCCCCCTTTTGACCTTGAACCTAGCTCTGTGCCCTGCGGCGCCTCAAAAATATGGTAGCCCCAGCTATAATAGCTGCAGCTAAGGCAATCCAGGGCGCCAGGATAATCAGCTTATTGGGGTGGATAGCAGTGCCGCCAACACCACCAGTTGGGGTAATATGCACGCTGGCGGTATCTGTGTCTGTAGCAGCAACGTAGTCAGTTACCCGAAGCCCCACAGTGTAGTCTCCAGCCGTAGCCCAGGTATGGCTAGGGTTCTGAAGTGTGGAATCGTCGTAAGCCCCATCATTGTCCAGGTCCCAGGCATAGCTATAAGGTGGTGTGCCGCCAGTAGCTGAGCCTGAAAGGCTGACAGGGCTTCCAGCCGTGCCCGTGTATGGTCCACCAGCTTCAGCTACAAGCTCAGGCACTGGTGCTACACCTGATGGGGCTGTAATGGTATTGGCGATTAATGTAACTGCAGTCTGTGCCAGCGCTCTGCCGTTCAGCGTTGCGCCGGTGTTCATCGCAATCAGCGTTGCA